>CAYTAS010000155.1:0-5245 GCA_964435885.1 uncultured Nitrospira sp.
TCAACCGGACACTTCACGTGCTACAAAAACCGAACAGATGATGTGCTATCTACAATCTTGATGGAACAGCTTGACAAAAGAAGAGGTCCTACATACCATAAGCCCCTTGGCTCTGATCTCGTCATCCGGTCAGAGCCATTTTTTCGTGTCGATACTGGCTGGGAACTCCAAGATTTATGGGCAATCTCGTTATCATCGGGGCGCAATGGGGCGATGAAGGCAAGGGCAAGATCGTCGATATCTTAGCCCGCGATGCCGATTTTGTCGTGCGGTATCAAGGCGGCTCCAATGCCGGGCATACCGTCATTAATGAACGTGGAACCTATATCTTTCATCTCATCCCCTCGGGAATCCTGTACCGAGGAACAACCTGTGTCATCGGAAACGGCGTCGTCGTGGATCCCGGATCTCTGATCGAAGAGATGGATCAGCTCCAGACCAAGAGCATCACCATCGGCAAGAACTTCGTCATTAGTCAGCGGGCGCACTTAATCCTCCCGTACCATAAAGCGATCGACCGGGCGTCCGAACGGTCGAAGGGCTCACGCAAGATCGGGACCACCGGGCGAGGGATCGGCCCGTCATACGCCGACAAGATGGCGCGGATCGGGATTCTGGTGGGCGATTTGCTGAATCCTCCGTTCTTCAAGAAGAAACTCGAAGAAAACCTTGTCGAAATGAACTGGTTCTTGGAGCGACTGCATAAGGTCGAGACCTTTCAGGTCGACAAAGTGTTCGATCAATACATGGGCTATGCCGATCGGCTCAAGAGCCATATCGTCGACACCACTACGTTGCTCAATCGCGCGATCGAGAAAAACAAAACGGTTTTGTTTGAGGGCGCCCAGGGCACCAACCTCGATGTAGATTTCGGCACCTATCCCTATGTCACTTCGTCCAGCGCCGCAGCCGGCGGAGCTTGCACCGGCACCGGCGTGGGGCCCACGATGATCGACGCCGTGATGGGCATCGCCAAGGCCTATTCCACCCGAGTGGGCAGTGGACCGTTTCCGACCGAACTGACCGATGAAGAGGGACGTGGTCTTCAAGAGCGAGGGAAGGAGTTCGGATCGACGACCGGACGGGCAAGGCGATGCGGATGGTTTGATGCCGTCGTGGTTCGGCACGCGACCGTGGTGAATGGGCTCAGCTCACTGGCACTGACCAAGCTTGACGTGCTCGACGGCTGCAAGGAACTCAAGCTGTGTACGGGCTATAAACATGGGAACACATTGTATAAGACCATGCCGGCCGATCTTGAGGTATTGGCTAACTGCGTCCCCGTCTACCAGCGGATGAAAGGGTGGACGACCGGCACAACCGGGACCACCAGTTATGGAAAACTCCCGGCTGAAGCGAAACGGTATCTGGCTCGTGTCGAAGAGTTGGCGCAATGCCGAATCGATATGATTTCGACCGGGTCCAAGCGCTTAGAAACGATCGTGCTTCGCAATCCCTTGGACTGTTCCCGCCGCCGCCCAGTACGTTCCCGAAAATAGTTGATGGTCATCGGTCAGTGGTCAATGTTATGATGCACCCGTGAGTCTTTGGCTGGTCACATCCCAGTCGTTTCACGAATAACGATTCACACTTCACGCCGTGAGATTGTGAGCCGGTAGCTCAGTCGGTAGAGCATCGCCCTTTTAAGGCGAGGGCCCTGGGTTCGAGTCCCAGCCGGCTCACCATTTACCTGCCCCGCCCGCTGCCTCCTGTTTCCTCTGTGAACTGTATGGTGCCTCTCCTCCTTCCGTGAGAGAGTCAGGTCTACTTCACACAAGGAGGACCATGGCGACCAGCCAACAATCCAAACGACCGGCCACCATGCTGCGATATGGGAACATCAAGGCCACGATCTGGCAGAACGTCAGCGAGAAGGGGCCGTTCTTCGCCACTACCCTTTCTCGCCCGTTCAAGGATCAATCCGGTGCCAGGCACAACGGCACCTCGTTCGGTCTCAACGACCTCGAGGCGCTGATGAACGTCGCCTTAGCGGCCAAGGAGTGGATTAACGCTCGCACACTGAAGCGCTGAGCGGTTTCATAGGAAGCCTCCGGCCTCAGGGGGCTTCCTATGAAACTACAAAGGAAATCAATGGTCATTGCGGTGGGAATGCATGGTCTCTAGATAGTAACGTCTTCGTTTCGCATTGAGAGTTTCCTGCTCATTCGCATTCTCTGGCTTCATATGATATGCTGATTTCTGGTCGAGTTCTGGTTCTCGCGCTCCGGTCCCTCCTCGTTAATATCCCTGCGCGAATGAAGTGCTCACAGAGCAGTAAGTCGTCTGGCGATACCTGTGGTGTCCGCAAGCTGCCCAGCACTGATTATAGTGATTCGGTTCAAGCTCGGGAAGATCCACCACGCCGAGCGACAGATTGGGAAAACCCATGACTAATTCAAAGGCTAGTTCATCGTCTCTAATGAACCAATGGGTCCGTATCCCCGATGGCACCAGAGTGCGTCATCGCTCTGAAGCATATGAAGGGGTCATTGACGGATTGACGGTGATCGTATCCGGCGCCGGACGAAATCCGGATGGAAAAACGCAGTACCGGGTGAAAGTGGACGGCGGCACGCGAATGCTGGTCTCGGAGGAGCATCTCAATATTCTCTTGGATAAGGAGAAACTGATTCTGGTGAGGCGCGAATCCGAACTGTATCGTCGGTGGACTACCGATCGGCTGCGATCCGTATTTGCAGAGGATCGATTCGTGGAGAGCGATCCTGCGAATCAGACCTCTCCACGCAAGAAACCGTGAACGGCGGCTCTGCCCTGCATGTCTGAAGTCGACACTTTTTGACTGGGAGCAATGTCATGTATACCCCCTGGGGAACGAAGGGCTCGCACAGACCGAAACATGGCACTCGTAAAACAAAGGTCCACTGGGATGTGTTGGGATTGCAAGATCCGGCGGTGAGCTCGTCCAGGCCGTCCCTCGAGGATATTCGTCGCGAAATCATCTCAGTCTCAAACCATGGCCTGAGCCTCGGGACACTCGCTCGCGCTCAGACAAAAGGCGCGTCCCGGCGGCAATCAGGTCCCAAGACAATGGGATCAATTCCAAAACAGAGGGTTCGTTCATAGCGGATCTTCGCATCACCACGCCTATCGAAAGGACAACATCATCGCAGGACCAGGAAAATCAACCACCGGCAAACGCGATCGCGAACGAGCACGGCAACAGAAGCAGCGGGAGAAGGAGGCGCGACGCGCCCAGCGCCAGGCGGCCAAACGGACTCCGGGCTCGACACAAGAAGGAGAAGACCCCGATCTTGCCGGGTTACGCTGGGGCCCTCAATCTCCTCTGTATTGACGTTCATGATGTATCTGAGATAATTCCATTAGACTTTAGCTTCTTCAAGCCGCCTTGCGCTTTCATCAATGCTTGAATGTCAACGGCGCATTCCCTCTGACCGATTGTTCATGATCACATAGGCGCGTCGCTTCTCTTCTGTAACATGCCTAACAAGTTATTCAACGGAGTGAGATTCAATCACTCACCCTATTGGGTGACTTGATCACGGTGAGGAGAGCATCCGCTGTTAGGCCGACTTCCTATGTATCTTTTCGGCAGATCTCGACGATTGCTTCAACGTGACCATCTTTGGGGCTCACCATCAATAACATTCCCTTATGCTCCATATCTCTCTTAAACCGCGTGGCATACCCCTCGTCATATAGGTGTTTCTCGATCGTCGTTTCGCCGCTCTTGCGGTCATAGGAACTTTCGAGCACATATCCATCCATGGTCTGCGTGCCATTCGCCCGCGCGTTACCTGTGACCACCCAGAAACGATATTCCGGATCAAACATCTTGCTTGAGGAATCCAGGGTGGCATTGGTACACAGCTTCACGCCTTTCGACACCACGACATATTCGCCTTTATCTGCAAATTGAGCAAAGCCGGACAGGGGCAATCCCACAACCATTGCAAGAACAACATACCTAAACATGTGATCCTCCTTCGCCAGATCATGGAACCCTTTGCGCCCAACCGCCTCAGTTCAAGGGAGCTAAACTCACACGCGCTGCAGAGATGGTCATACTCACTTCGCTCCAGGGTTCATCTCAGGAACTGCAGCGCATGAATCACTGAGAGCATCTCCTTTCGCTTCTGGAAATCTTCACACATGGCCTGGTTATCCGTGTGACCGAGTTACGTCTTGACGTCTGAGAAGGCTCCCTTAACTGCCCATAACAATATTTCCTGCTCCTGTGCTTTCAGCATCCGAGGCATAGATCCCTCCACTGTCTCAACCTCGTCTCGCTTTGTCATTACCATGAGCGGCAACGCCTGAGAGCTCTCTACTTTTTCAGGCCGCTGACAGCAAACTTCAGCTTTCCAAGATCTGGCCGTAGGAGACCCGGGGACACGTGCCCGGTTCCGACTCGGTTGACCATGACTCATACGATTGGCCTCACTCCCTGAGTCCGTCGTCTCGCCACATAGCAGGCAGCGCCAGCCCGATACACAGTCTCGAGACGACACCTCTCTCAGGTCTTCGATCATCAAGCCCTGGCAGCGTGGACAGTTCATGACTTCCTCCTTATGGGCGAGCGCTATAACACTCTTCTCAACGTCGCATTCCAGATTAGACACGTATATAGGGGATCGGATGTAGTTCGATGGAACTTATCCCACCTTGCCTCGGCGATGAGATCCCACCACATGTTCAGGCTAGAGCATTTTCCCACGCAACTAGTGGAAGCGAGACCCATATCGTGATGCCTCACAACAGCGCCACAATCTTCAGTAAACTGCAAATGTGATACATGGTCATCACCACCGTTTGTGACAGTTTTCCAATGTGACCGAGTGCTCCTATTCACTCCTCACAGCACTTTCATCGGAAGATTTCGTAG
Organism: uncultured Nitrospira sp.; assembly: GCA_964435885.1. Lineage (GTDB taxonomy): Bacteria > Nitrospirota > Nitrospiria > Nitrospirales > Nitrospiraceae > Nitrospira_D. Next base: position 4,865 of record CAYTAS010000155.1, read on the forward strand.
ATACCACTTCAGAATGTGGGTGCCGATCGGATGGCGTTCCTTAAAACGAGGCCTCTTGTAGCGGTCATATTCATCATGGTTCATCCTCCTCTACCTTTGTCAGCGCCGTGCACCTCGCGAGCAGCGGACACCAACCCTCTGAAATGCCTTTGACCTAGTGCCTCGCTGGATTCGATGAGAATCGTACTTCGAAGAACGGACAGAGACTGAGGAATCAGACGCGCAGGAGTAGAGGGGAAGGCGCGAGAGGTGAAACACTCGACGCGGCTCAATACGTCACAACATCACTCTGCGCGCATTCCCCCTCCGAGTCAAGCATTATTAAGGGTACCTGTAGATAGCACATCATCTGTTCGGTTTTTGTAGCACGTGAAGTGTCCG
>CAYTAS010000156.1:0-5239 GCA_964435885.1 uncultured Nitrospira sp.
TCGGTTTCTATTCACACACCTTCGCGTTCATGCCGAACGCTCAGATGTTGTCCAAGGCCGTCACGCCCCATCTCGTGAAAACCTATGGAAATCGTTGGTTCATGATCACTGCCGAGACGATGGATGGCCGTGCAGCGGAACAGGCGATGGCCGATGCGCTCCTGGCCGAGGGTGGTGACGTGATTGGCTCGCTTAGTACGCCCTTCGGGACCACCGACTTCAGCACAGCGTTGGCTCACGCGAAATCTGCAAAACCCGGCGCCGTCATCCTGAATGTTTATGGCTGGGATCTCGTTCATGCCCTGAAGGCCTACAGCAGACTTGAGCTGGCCAAGGAACAGATCGGCGTCGGTGGGATGTTCAGCGGCGAACAGATCGGGCGCCCGCTTGGCTATGCCGACAACGCAGGAATCTGGGGGCTGATCTGGGACCCGAAAGTCCCGAGCGACAGCTCTCGACGATTTATCCAAGGTGTGATCGACAAGTACAACCACGCGCCGACCTCGCGCTGTTACCACGGCTATGTATCCATGACGCAGATCTTGGAGGCGGTGCAACGGGCAGGCACGACCGACACGCAGGCGGTCATCAAGGCGCTGGAAGGCCATGAATTCGACGGCTTGAAGGAGGGGCGCTCCTACTTCCGCACTGCGGATCACCAGCATGTGCAGGATCTTCTGGTCGGGAAGGCCTATGGCAAGGAGCTGGGGTTGGGTCACTACCAACTATTGGCCACAGTTCCGGGCGATGCGGTGGCAAGCCCACCGGATCAGTCTCCATGTCGACTTTCGTGAGTTCTGGCAATGACTATGTGTCGGTATCGCAAAGGAGGATCGAACATGACCACGTTTCCACCACGACCGGATCAACTGCGAAATCCCCTGCGGTTCTTCAGCGAGTTGTTGGACCAGCCGGCCTGGGTCGCGGGCTGGGTCTTCGCCCTGATGGTGATCAATATGGCTAGCCTGGCATTCTGGAACGAACCGCTGGCCAAAGTTGTCCTGGCCGCTTTTATGCTGTCGGCCATGGTGATGATGGGGCTGTATGCGGTATTCGGTTTCGAACGGATCCTCGGGTTGGGGCATGTCTTCTGGATTCCCTTGTTGTGGTACCTGATCATTCAGCTTCCACAGGCCGAAGGTCTGTTTGCTGGCTATCTTCTCGTGCTGTCTCTCGCCATCGGCGTCTCGTTGCTCTTCGATATCCGTGATGTGTGGATCTATCTGTCAGCCAAACGGGCGCAGCACTAAGTTGCTGCCCGTCGCCTCATAAGAGAAAGGAGTGTGATGGTCATGAAATCTTCTTCAACAGGTATCCTGGGCCACAAGAGGTCTGGGCAAGGCAGCGAGAAGGTGCTGCTGTTGCATCACTGGATGGGTGACGCGGCGAGTTACGACCCGCTGATTCCGTATCTCAACCAGGACCGCTACACCTATGTGTTTACGGATGTGCGCGGGTATGGAACGTCACAGCATCTTTCGGGTGCCTACAGCGTGGACGAGGTGGCGGCGGATGCCGTTCGTCTTGCCGACAGTTTTGGGTGGACCGACTTCCATGTCATCGGTCATTCGATGTCGGGCATGGTTGTGCAACGCATGTTGGTCGATGATTGGATATCCGGCGCGAAGCGGCTCACGAGCGCGATCGCGATTACGCCGGTATCAGCTGATGGGTACCCCGCCGACGAGGGAACCAAGAAATTCCTCTGGGACTTGATTCACCAGCGTGAACTGACGGAACAGGGTCTCTTGATGCTGACCGGGCAGCGCCTGTCATCTGTGTGGGCGCGCTCGCAAGCGATCAAGCATCTCCAGACCTCGACGAAGGAAGCCGTCCAGGGCTATTACCGCATGTGGTTGGACACCGACTTTTCTAATGAAGTCCGCAAGGCCAAGGTTGGCACGCCACTCCTGGTAATCGGCGGGCGTCAGGATCTTCCCGGTTTCCAAGAGGAGCATCTGAACAAGACGGTTGGGGGCTGGTTTCCGAACGTAGAATTTACGTTCATCACGGATAGCGGCCACTTTCCGATGGAGGAGACGCCGGTGTATCTGGCGAGCCTGGTCGAGCGCTTTCTCGACGCCCATCGCGGTGCCTGCCATGACGGACAGGCGCAGAGGCATAAGGACCCGGTACTCCTCTCAGTGTAACGGTTTGGTCGGGACAGATTGTCCAGGCTCCCCGTTGTAGATTGACGGTGGCTTAATCTATGGGAGGTTGTCAAATGGAACAGTCGAATCACCCCATCGCCCTCATTGTTGGAGGCTCCAGCGGAATCGGATTGGCCACCGCGAAGCGTTTGTTGGAACGTCACGTCCCAGTCACGATCGTCGGCAAGTCTCAAGACAAACTGGAAACGGCATTGCGTGAGCTCTCTGCGTTTGGGAGGGTTGAACCATTCCACGCTGACTTGTACGCATCGAACGATGTCCAGCGTGTTATGGCATTCGCCGGCGACCACAGCCGCCCTATCAAATACTTGGTGAATGCGGCGGGGTACTTCAAGCCAACCTCGTTTCTCGATCACACCCCCGAGGACTACAACAGGTATCTGAATTTGAATCGAGCCCTCTTCTTTATTTCGCAGGCCGTCGCCAAGAACATGGCGGCAAACGGCGGTGGTTCGATCGTGCATATCGGGTCGATGTGGGCGCGACAAGCCATTACTCAGAAGTCAGTAATTTGCAGCACACAACGTCTCGACCGTCCTTATATTTTATGCAGGTTCCATTCCCACTGCTGTTGTCTTAGTGGCTGACTTCTGAGTAAAGCGACGCCGTCCTCGGCCTATTCGATGGCCAAGGCTGGACTGCATGCGCTCACGCAACACATGGCCATGGATTTGACTGACCACAATATTCGCGTCAATGCCGTGTCACCGGCCGTGGTGAAGACTCCGATTTACCAGGCGTTCATCGAGCCCAGTCAAGTTGATAAGACGTTAGCCTCTTTCAACGGATTTCATCCAATCGGACGCATCGGGACGCCTGACGACGTGGCGCGCACCATTACATTTCTGCTCAGCGACGAGGCCAGTTGGGTGACCGGTGCGATTTGGGATGTCGATGGGGGGGTGATGGCGGGCCGGAACTAATCAGGTGCGGGGAAAAAGCTCCTTTTCGGAATGCAAACCTGCTACGTATCTATAGACGAGCAACGCTGATTCAACACGAGACCAAGAGAAGGAGGTCCGTATGTACGAGAGGAAGAATTTGAGCAAACTCAAGGAACTCGAAACCAATACCCCCGAAGCCATGGAAGCCTTTGCGGCTTTCGACAAGGCCGCGTTGTCCGGCGGCGTGATTCCACACAAGTATAAGGAACTGATGGCCGTTGCTGTCGCGTTGACGACTCAATGTCCGTACTGCATTGACATTCACTCGAACAAGGCACGAGAAGTGGGTGCTTCTGAGCAAGAAATCTCCGAAGTCGTGATGGTCGCTGCAGCGTTGCGCGCGGGTGCCGCAATTACCCACGGGACACACGCCTTGAAGGGGGGCTGAACGGCGTTTACGACGGTGCGCGCCTTGCGTACCGTCCCAGCTGGGCTACGAATGGGAAGCGGAGCATCATGAAGAGGTTCAGGCAGACCGGCGGACCGAGATGCTCGAGACCGATTTTCATGCCGGTCTGTCCCAAGGCCGGTTCGGGGCAATAGGTGCCGAACAGGCGATCCCACCAAGGCACGTTGAATCCGTAGTTGCTATTGGTCTCTCGCACATCCGTCGAATGGTGAATCCGATGCATGTCCGGCGTGACGATGACCCACCGGAGTACCCGATCGAGGGTGACAGGCATTTGAACGTTACTGTGGTTGAAGAGGGCCGTACTGTTGAGGACGATCTCGAAGATCACGACCGCCAGCGGAGCTACGCCCAGCACGAGGACCGACAGGGCCTTCACTCCCGTTGAAATTACGATCTCCACTGGGTGAAAACGCACCCCGCTGGACACGTCCAGATCCAGATCGGAGTGGTGCATCATGTGGAAGCGCCACAAGATCGGCACGTAATGGAAGACTTGATGTTGCCAATAGATGATGAAATCGAGTGCGATAACAGCCAAAGCGAGTTCGAGCCAGGCTGGCCCTTCGATCCAGTTCAAGAGTCACCAGCTATGGTCCTGTGCCATTGCCGCCACCGCTATGACACCGCCCATGAACAGCAGACGAGCGAGGACGGTGTTCTAGATTACGATTGTCAGATTGCCGCCCCAACGGCAGAGCTTTGATGCCGTCAGCACTCGCCGGGGCGCCAAGAGTTCCCACGTCGCCATCACCCCAAGGACGGATATGTACGATCCAATCCGAATGAGATCGACAGACTCCATCGACCTACCTCCTCCCGATCACATCGGCTCACAAGGGAACATACTCCTGTTTCAGGGAATCAGAGGCACGAAACGGTGAATGGATTCAGGGGGCAGAACAGCCACAATCAAGAGAACCAATCGCTCAACTCTTTCTCCGAACTGTAAGCTGCCTCACAGCGAGTTTTTGGCTCGATCAGTATGATCGCCGAACCATACTCTATCGGAAGTATTATAATGTTCTCGCAACCTAGAAAGGAGGTGACTCGGTGAGTATGTGGTGAGGTACGGATTGGACGAAAAACAGGTTCACGAGGTCAATAAGAGAGTCGTGTCAACGAAACACTCATAATTAGGAGAACTACATGAACGAGAAAACGAAGAAAAATGCCTTAGTCCATTCCGCATTACTTGTCGCATTGAGCTTGGCGGGCGCTCAGGCCGTGAATGCGGCTGGTTCAAAGGCGCCGGAAATTCCGGCCGGGTGGGAGCCGTGCGCAGGTGTGGCCAAGGCCGGGATGAATGACTGCGCCAGCAAGCTCCATTCGTGCGCCGGCCTGTCCAAGGTCGACAATGAGGCTGATTCCTATGTGTACATGCCGAAAGGATTGTGCGAGAAGATCGCCCAAGGCACGGTGCTGTCTAAAGAGGATGTGAAGAAAATGATGGAGATGCAGAAAAAGATGTAGGTGGCCGATGGCTCTTCACTGTCCCACTCCGATCCCGGCGAGAGCCGGGATCGGGCTTCGATCGTCTCATTTTCGCGAGATCGTGGAGGCGCCGCCGCCGGTGGCCTGGATGGAAACCCATCCGGAAAACTATTTCGGCGAAGGGGGCACGGCGCTTCATGCCCTAGAGCGGATCAGGGCCGGCTACCCATTGAGTTTCCACGGAGTCGGACTCTCACTCGGTTCTACTGACCCCATCGACT
>CAYTAS010000157.1:0-5194 GCA_964435885.1 uncultured Nitrospira sp.
GAGCCTGGGGCCTAGGATTGGGTGTTGCAGATAGGCCTTGGCCTCGTCGAGTGAGCCAATGGCGAACTGCTGCGCCATGCCACTGTGACCAGACCGGTGATCTGCGGAAAGATAAACCAGATCCAATGGCTGGATTTTCTTTCGGCCCGGAGTTCAGAGAGGACTGTCTAATACACGCTCTCTTGTGCGTCGAGAAAGCCGTGGGGGTTGTAAGGATCGGCCATAAATTATCCGCGGCCAAGTACATTCTTTCCAGGACGATATCCTGCCTGGCACTGATAGCTTGCAAGGCCGGACACTCCTACTCGGCCAGGCCGTCGCCCCTTCCTGGCCGATTCGCCAGTGTGTGATTGACAGCTCAGCGTCATCGCGTATATTGTTGCCATATACAATGTAAGGCATGAGATGACGCGACTCCCGGGTGTGGAAGGGTTTAACTGGGACGAGGCAAATCTTGCCAAGAATTGGGAGAAGCACCGGGTTACTCCGTGGGAATGCGAGCAGGTTTTCTTCAATCTGCCGCTGGTGGTCGCCGATGACCTCGCCCATTCTACGGTGGAGCCTCGATATTACGTGCTGGGACAGACTGATGCCGGACGCCGCTTGTTTATCGTCTTCACCATCCGTCGACGGCGCATCCGCATTATTTCAGCCAGAGATATGAGTCCCAAGGAGCGGAGGACGTATCGTGACCAAACTCAAAAAAAGACCGACGTTCAAGAGTGAGAAACAGGAAGCTGAGTTTTGGGCGTCACACGACTCAACGGAGTATGTCGACTACTCCAAGAGTCGTCGGATGGTGTTCCCCCGGTTGAAGCCATCCACCGAGACGATCTCGCTCCGCCTGCCGAAATCCCTCTTGGATCAACTCAAGACGATCGCGAACAAACGCGACGTCCCGTATCAGACACTCCTCAAGCTGTTCGTGCTCGAACGCGTCCAGGCCGAGTTGCAACACAAGCCCGCCAAAGCCTCCTAGCATCACGCGATCGCGGGAAGCGAGTTTGAATGTGACTGGGGGGGCAGCGCGACATGCTTCCTAGCACCGTGGCATGTTATGCCGGGCCAGGACGTGAATCGTCAGTTGGTCGGGCTTGCCGTCGAAGTATTTGAGAAGGGAGTTTTGGAAGATGGTGTTGTCGGTAGTAGCGGTCATGAACAAGGTCATGCAGGATCAGAATTTCAGATGGTCGGGGTAAAAAATATTACTTCAGCGCTGCGTCCCTCTACATTCAGGCGTACATTCTTTGAGTCTGGGGCCTAAAACCGAGTGTTGCAGATAGGCCTCAGCCTGCATCATTCATGAGCGTTTCTACTGCAACCGCCGATACGCCGCTGCGACGAGCGTGGCCACTAGCTTCGCGTGGCCAGCGGGCGGGCTCGCCCCTCGTAACCTCAACATACTGTTTCAAGTATGCCTCGGCTGCTCGGCGCTCCGCACGCCCGTCTCGCCTGGCGTCTTGCCGGTTTCGTTACGAACCGTCATGAACAATGCAGGCTAGCCTCGTCGAGCGAGCCAATGGCGAACTGCTGTGCCATTCCACTGTGTCCAAGACCCACAATTTGCGGAAAGATATACCAGATCCAGTGACTGGACTTTCTCCCGGCCCGCAGCTCATCGAGGACTGTGGCATAGACATGTTCTTGGGCATCGAGAAAGCGGCGGAGATTGTAGTTGTCAGCCATTGTCTACGCATGCGGCGCAATGTGGTTTCACGCTCTACCACGATTTCCAAAAATCAGAATGTCCCTGTTTCCGGGACCCATACACTATGCGTGGCCCCGTATATTCCTCCCAGGACGACATCATGCCTGGCAATGTTAGGTTGCAAGGCCTGACACTCTTTACTTGTTCTGTGAGGGGGGAGGGGGCAGATCAAGAGCGAACGACGAGGCATGCGTGACGGGAAGCGGGCCTGGGCGTCTCTTCATCGCAGACGCTTAGTCTTGCGATGCTGCTCGTCGTGGTGGACATTGCATAGAGTTATAAGATTGTCGGCAGTGTTGGCACCTCTGTCTTGGTGATGTTGTTTATGGTGGAGTTCTAGCATTTTTCTGGGATCGTCAGCTGAAAGCATGTCACGATGCCAGCCACACCCAGGTTCGACGCACCTAAACCCATCGCGCTGCAAAAAACTGCAACTCGAATAGAATCCGGGATCGAGCGGTCGTGCTCGTAGGCCTGCCGATCTTTTTCCAGAACATATACTCCTATGGCTAAATCATCGCGGCCGCTATTCTTTGTGGCGATGGGCCAACCTTGTTCTGTTCGTAATTCGCGGACACGACGGGCCCATTCTTTCTTGTCCTTGGCCAGATACTTTAGCTCTTCGCCTGTTATCTCTTGGCCGACATTCTTTCGGAAATACTCAATGAGTTTTTCCGTCACTGAAACCTTCTTCTTCCTGATTACGTTAAGGACATTCCAACGGTAGGCAGCTTGACGATCTTGATCGGCCCGCATTAAGACGTACTGATCCGGCTTGATTTTAGACGGATCGACACTGAGGGCGGCTTTCAAACTGGCGATGTCGGCTTCATTTCCAGTGTCACGGGCGTCCTCGACCATATCGCCAAACATCACACCTGAATAAATCCACCATCCGAACTGGACGCGTAGCTCTCTGACCCTCCGGGCCCATTCCCCTATGCCAGAAACGACCATCAATTCGTCGCCTTCAATTATGCATTGTGGGTATTTTCTAAGATAGAAGAGAATGCGGTCTCTGGCAGACGCTGCTTTTTCACTGGGGATAAGTGAGCTGCCCAAGTCTCTGAGGAGATGATATGCCGGGATGAGAGCTATGACTTTTGCTCGGAGATTGGGAGACTGTACTTCTCTCTTGAAATTAATAAGAAGGTCGAGGAGTCTTGCTCGGATGGTTTCGAGTTCTTCTTGTTTAGATCTTCTTGGCATGTGGGGTGATATAGCGCGAAACTGACGAACAAATCTCGCAGGTTTTCAGAGATTCAATACCGTCACCGGAGCAACGCGCCAGCCTCAAGACGAGCTGCCGGAGAGAAGGGCGGGCTTTTGACCTCTCCGTGGAGCCAGGCCAAAGGCTTATCGGGTCGTGCCATCCGCGTTAGTATATGTCATATATGACATGGCTGAAAGGTTCCCGTTTTAGGAGTATGGTTGAGGTCAGTTTCAGCGGTATCCGCTGCTGACTGGGGTCATTGATGGGGTCAGCATGCGTAGGGACTTATTTCCCTCGCTATCCCATCAGGGGTAGGCGGGGAGTGTCGCTGCGATGAATTTTCGTTGGAGCAGCAGGAGCATGAGGTAGAGGAGGTCACTCACGGTTGTTTCCGCTCAGCCGGTGGGACTGTGGGGATGTGCTGATTGAAGGCTGCCAGCAGGATTTCTTCGATCCGTTCCACCCGGAATGACGGTACGCTCGTCGCATCCTTCAATCAGCAGATGATCGGATTAGGCTGGACACGGACTTCTTCCCGATGACCGGTTGCGGCCAGGACTCGAATCAGCAGACTGGATTACCGCCGACTGGCTTCGCGCGTTCGGGATGAAAGGCGTTTGCTGGGTTTCTGCGGAACGGACATGAAGAGCGCGGGTGAGACACCAAAGCGGGCGGCGAGTTGGGTGATTTGGCGGACGTTCAGGTCTCGTTTGCCGGAGAGGATTTCCGACACGACGCCTTGGCTGCCGATCTCGGACAAGTCCGATTGCTTGAGCGCATGTTCTTCCATCAATGTGCGGAGGATGTCGGAAGCGGAAGAATCTGAGAAGGGGACATGGGCGTCCTCATACGCTTCGATGAAGAGGCCAAGTGTCTCGGCGAGGTCGGCCAGGGGGTGGGTTTCATGCTGTCCGATTTCGTCCAGGATTTCATCAAGGACAGTCACTGCCCGGTTATAGTCGGCTTCCGTCCGTAACGGACCGAGGGGAATCCGCTGCTGAATACGGCGGTAGTCGGTGTTGGCGTCCTGAATGTATTTAGCGAGCATAGATCAAGTCCTCCACGTGTTCCGGTCGTATTCTGCGTGCGTCAGGATGTGCCGGATGTACAGCTTCTTCCGATTGTCATGAATGGCTGCGATCAGCCGGAATTTGTTTCCCCCAATATTGAAGACCGTAAACTGATCTACCTGATCAGCCGAAGGAAAGGTCTTCCGCAGATCGACGAAGGACGCGTAGTCGGCCTTACGCACAATCGTGACCCAGTGCTGTAGCGACACTCGCGCGTCTGGATGAGCACGCGCGAAGTCGTCGAGGCGCTTCCGCGTGATAATATGCACATACAAGAATATCTCGAATTGAGATACCTGTCAAGAGTGCGCGTGGCGTGCTATTGAGTCCAGATCCGGGTTTTCCTGGGCCTGAAGGGGCGGTTATGAGGTAGGCGATGTCATGAGCCATTCCTTCCGTTCAGCCCGTGAGGTTGTCCTGGTTGAAAGTTGCCGCGCAGGACTTTTTCGATCCGCTCCACCAGAATGACAGTGAGCTCGTTGGGATCGACCAGAAGACGGCTTCTTTCAGCTTCTTCAACACCATGTTGTCCGGATCGCGGATGGCCTGCAGCTTCTTGTCCGGATCGTAGAGGGGCAGTATGGCACGCGTATCCGGTATCTTGCCAAGCGCCCAACCTCCGTCAGGAGGGCCAGTCGATCTTTGAATCTGGGAGCTTTGTCAGGAGCGGCAGGACCACAGATGCATCGCCGTTGATTCTTTATTCAGGGAGCAATTGTTGGATCGGGTCTCTGGGCTCCAATGCTGTGAGTTCGAGCCCTTCTATTTCTTGGAGCGATTTTCCGGCTATTCCTTGAAGGTCGCCGTACATGCCGGCAGTGGAATCGATAACCCCTCGTATCTGTTCTTCACGTTTAGCCCAGAGACGCGTCATGGTCTTCCGTTCTCTTTCGAGATCGGCTTGCATGTCGGTGAACTTTTCGACGATGGCTTCGATCCGATGTCGAAAACGTGGTCCGGTCAGGTACTGATAGACCATCTCCGTCTTGGTCTGTTGTCCTTCACTTGCGAGGCGAGAGCCCGACAGTTCGATCAAGCTCTGTCGGAGAGCCGTGGCTACGGGGATAGCACAGCGGGATTCAGTCACCCAGACTCCTTCAATCAGATCAAAGGACTCCACGCCCTTCGGGAGCGTTTGACTCACAATCACCGCGATTTCAGCCTTCGCAGTCCGCTGGTCGTCGCGAAGCTTGGCCAACCAGC
>CAYTAS010000158.1:0-5178 GCA_964435885.1 uncultured Nitrospira sp.
TTCCAGCAAGGCTAGCCGGAGCAGGCCGCTTCTTCAACCGCCGTTTATAGGTTCAAGGGACTCTCTATGAATTGCCGGGCTTGTCATTTGGTCGACGACGTACTGGATGCGCCGGGAGGCGGCATGCGGACTTACACAGACCTTGCGCGGCGCAGCCCCCTCCCGGCCCGAGCGGACGGCAAAACTGTTGCCGTCCGCAACTCTCCGCCTCTTGTGAACTCCGGGCTCGATCGGCGAGGCGGCCTCCTGTTCCATTTCGACGCGGAGTTTAACTCGATGGAAGAGTTGGTCGCGGCCACCTTCACCGGGAGAAACTTCGGCTGGTTGCCCGGAGAACGAACGCAGGCCATCGCCCACATCGCTCGCGTAGTCCGCTCCGATGACGGCACAGGGAATCTGGCCAAGGAATTCGACGGCACACCTTTTCGCACGCTCTTTGGAGGAACAGGCGCCTCGATCCCCGAAGAATTTCGACTCACCTCGGAATTCCGCACCACGATCGACTCCGCGACCGACCATGAAGTGTTCGATGCCGTCGTCAAGGTCGTCAGCGCTTATGTCAATGGCCTCCTGTTCTCTCAAACTGAAGACGGCGGTGCGCCGATCCGCTCACCATTCGATGTGTTCTTAGAAACGAACGGACTTCCCCAAGCCCCAGATGCAAATGAAACTGCGATCGACTACAGCAGACGCCTTTTGCAGCTTATCAAGGCTCCCGAATCGGCTGGAACGCTCCAGTTTGTTTCCTCGAACCCTAACCGAACAGACGGTCAGTTCCAATTTCACGCACAGTCGTTCTCGTTTGGAGCGCAAGAATTGGCAGGGCTGAAGGTGTTCCTGTCTGAACCGGCAACATGACTTGCTTCTCCCTCCGAACTAGAGACCGGAACAATCGGCAACTGCATTGCCTGTCACGCCGCGCCGACCTTCACTGATTTCAAGGCCCACAATACGGGCACCACTCAGAAGGAATATGATGAACTACCCGGCCATGGCGACGGTGCGTTCATGAAACTGGCGATTCCCACTCTTGCCGCACGTACCCCCGACGATCTTCCGGCGACCGAACAACATCCGACAGCCGACGAGCGGTTTCGGGCCATTCCCACCGTCGGAACGACGTTGACCGACCTGGGCTTGTGGAACGTCTTTGCCAATCCCGACATGCCTGAACCGCTAGAGAAGATCCGAAATATTCTCTGCGACGATGAGCAACCGTGCACCATGTCTCACAGCGACCTTTTGAATCGGGCGATCGCCCGATTCAAAACCCCGGGTCTTCGTGACCTGGGGCATTCCGCCCCCTTCATGCATAACGGTCAATTCGACATATTGGACGACGTGATCGTTTTTTACAAAGACGTCTCGGATCAAGCCCGCGTAGGCACGCTCCGAAACAGCGCAGACAACCTTCTTGGCATCGCCCTGACGGACAGGGACGTAGCGCCGCTCGTCGCATTCCTCAATTCATTGAACGAGGATTACCAATAGGAAAGGTGGGGCTCGTCACTTGAAATCCTTCCCTTCCAGACAACAGATACAGCTCCACATAGGACACACCGATTCGAACCTGCCTGTGACATTTTGTAGGCGTTGCAATAAATCAATTAGCCACCAGAACCTTACACTGTGGTGCCTAACGTGTCGCCGATTTCACCGTCAAAATGGGCAAGCGAGAGGCCTTGTCCGATCGATCCGGACACGACGACTGAAAGCATGGTTGAAAACGTTATCGCGATTGACTGAAGTGAAGGGACGCAGTGCCTCAAACGGAGAGAACCTGGAGAGCGGAAAGAAGGTGGGCCATTAGCGCAGTGGGGAGAAAAGCGTCTTGATTCTAAACAGCACTGTAGCGGAACCTTGCACGAAGACGTTGCATTGCTCTCAATGCAGGACCTGCGCCGCCGATTGCGACGGCATCGACGAGACAATACCAAGCTCCCACGCCACTGGGTGGGTTGCCTTGCTGCCAACCCAATAGTGGATCGACGGCAGCCCAATGCCACGCACCAACTGCGGTTCCGAGCAATTCCAACCAGGTTGTAATAAAAAAGGCTGCTAAGTAGACCATCGGTGAACGGCCGATCATCAGCCAGACTAAAAAGATGAAGAATAAGAAGGCACCGACCGCATCTCCACGCTCAGGATACCCGCTGATTCCCCAAATCGACCATGCTCCCCAAACACTAATCACGATCAGCGCAATCCTTTTTGGATGTCGAACAAATAGACCCGATCGTGCCAGCGCGACGGCGGTGAGGTAGACCATTCCATGGCCTGGCGGCACATAGGCCGGTACATTTTCGAATCGATAGGTATACCCCCCCATGTAGAGGGAGGCAAAATGCTCGCCGACGGTAGCGAATATGACGGCAATGGCGACTTGAGCTTTAGTTTCTTTGCTTTCCCCCAGCAGTAACGCTCCAAGAAAAATCCAGGCCAGAGCTCCCAATAGCTGTTGTCGCTCTACGCTGGCGCTGACCTCAAAGAGGGAACTCAGAGCAACGCAGAGAAAGGTAACGGTGGCAATCAGGTAGTCGCGAGTCCGATGTCGACCGGATGTCGTAGGGTGAGGGAAATGCCGCAGGGCTATTCGCTGAAAGGTGCTCCACGACTCCATAGAATGACCGGTATTGGGACCCGAATGCATACGGTACGTCAGCTATGTAATAACGCCAAAGTTGCTAGGCAGGTCAATGTAGGGAGCGACGAGCACGGCCATAACGAGACGCATTCATTATAGCATGATATAGGAACCATCAGAAATGGGCTAGTCGCTAACTTGTCCTAACATTTGTTTAGATGAAACGATAAAAACGGATAGCTCGGTAGGCAATAAAAATAAAGCGCCGACCCGCCTGGCCATCTCGTGATGGGGGCGGATCGGCGCTCTGACTTAGGGAGCTATTAAATCCCTAACTTTGTGAAGACCGGAATGACCGGAGCTGATATTGAGTTGATGAGACGCTCACCGGAATCGGTGAATGACATCAACAACCCAGCAAAGCGCTGATCCGGGTCATGAAGAATATCCACGAGACGCTGAACTTCCCAGAGGACGTCCTTCGACTCTACGTGGATATCGACGGTTTCACCTGGATTGATCGCAGCATCATGGTCCGAGGTCAGACCTTCCTGCGCGACGAGTTCTGCAGGATACTCTGGATCCAGGTTATGCTTCTGGCCGGTCTTGTTCAAGAACCGGATTCCAGCCGTTGTGAACTCTCCAATGCTCACGGGATCGGTACCGTTGTTGGTAGCATGGAGCACCAGGCGAAGAGCGCGACCAGGAACGTCGTACTCTGCATGGGTGACTTCCACCGACAACGGGTTGGGCTTGATCGGCAACGGCTTGATTTTGGTCTCACCGGCCTGCAGAGGCACGCTGACAGGATGCTTTCCTTCTGCATTGAGATAACCTGCCAGCACGACGACGAGTGTGAAAACCAGCAGACCCGTGGCCATTTTACGATCGATAGGATCAAGGAGGATCTCATCTCCATACGCCGCCAGCACTCGGGCGCGAACGAGGTACATTGGTCTGATCGCGAACCAACCTACCCAGAAGATACCAAGACCAATCCAGAAGACGTGCCACATAATCCCTAGCATGCCACCTTCTGTTTCGGAATCGAATGTTTCACCGGTCAGCGTCTTAATCGGATTGACGAAATCCTCATATCGACCGGTGATGTCCATCCACCCTCCCGGTCCGGCGACCGGCCCTGCCCTTTCGATCGCAAGCATTGGGTGGATATGGTGATGACCAGGGAGCCTACCCTTAAGCTTGACTTCGTACGAGTAATCTCGTCCGATCTCCAACGGACCGGAATTAAACATCGGGGTTCCGTTCATCTTTGAGCTGAGGCGCACAAAGACGGAGCTCGGAGACCCTACGTTCAGGAAGGTGCGGGTCGGTTTCACGACCGCTCGGGGCCAGTCTTCCGACAGATGGAAGCTCCCCTTGAGATACGCGATATCATTGACAGGGGTCGACTTTCCGACCCACTGCGTATCATACCAGTTCACTGTCCGCATACGGAGGAACGGTTCCTGAGACCGTTCCCCGTGAGCCGATGCGGTTGAGATCAACCCTGGCGAGAACGCCAGCGTCGCCGCCCCGCAGAGGCCGAGTATTGATAGTTTCAAGACGTGCTTGGCGTTCATGCTTTCCCTCCAGACAGTTTAGCCTTGTCTCCATGCGCTAGCGTTGCGTAGGCAAACACATCGTGCACTTTGGTCGTTCGTTGTCTGTCATCCGTCAGGTAGAAGTAGGAGGTGCAGAAGAACTTCCCAAACTGCCACCAGAGGATGTACATCAACGATGACGCAAACGCGGCGAAGAAGGCAGAAATCATGGTGCTGTGTCCACCGAACGTCCGCAATGATCCGACTTCGATCATCCGGATGTACTCAGGTGTTCCTGTGCGGACATACATAAAGCCCATGTAATCGGCCCATGACAGCAACGCCCCATCCACGACGAGTGGCGTGTGGCTATAGGCAAAGATAGGCCAATTGGAAGGATAGAAAAGGGCTGCGTACATCCATGCCCCGATCACCGCCGTGAGCGTCCAGTTCCTGGTCAGCAAGAGGACGATGTCCAGCACCAACGCACTGGGAATCAAAGTGGCCGGCATGACGAAATTCGGAGGATAGTTCGACCACCACCACCAGGAGGTGTAGACGGCGACCCATTTCCCAAATCCCAAAGCCAAGATACAGAGCGTAGCTCCGAATGGCTGCCGATAATTGACCCAATTGTAGTACTGAAGAGCCGCGCAAAAAGTGATCGTAGTAACCGGCGTCACGATCGGCCACCACTGCCGATCCTTCCAGTCTATCCAGAAATCCCAGTCTCCGCACAGCAGAGCGGTATGCATGTGAAAGGTTCCGACGATGGTTACAAACAAGATCGGAACGAAGTAAATGTAGTCGATGTGCCGTGACATTGCGACGCCTTCCGGCGGCAATTTCGAGGCCTTAATAATCTCATCGGTTCTAAACATAACTGAGCTCCTCCGTCATTTCAGCCGGTTGAAGTTAGCCCAGGCGGTTATTTCGTCACGACGCCCAGGCTAACCCGCAAGACCGACCCGTGATCATATGGACTGCGACATTAACTTAGTACCCCGCCTTGGCGTTGGGGTTCACCTGGCTGGGGAACGGATCCAGGAT
>CAYTAS010000159.1:0-5141 GCA_964435885.1 uncultured Nitrospira sp.
AAGAGCCGATGCTGACTCTCAGGCGGAATGAAAACGGCCGTTGGAATATTTTTGACGGGGAGGGAGCTGAGGGAGATACCGACACGGGAACGATGGACCTGATGGCCAGGACGTTCAGGATCAAAGAAGCCAAGATCGCGAACGGTACGATCACTTTCATCGATGCCGCACGGACTGATGGAATTCGGTCGGCGAAGTTGGACCCCGTCGAATTGTCCATGGTGATCAGGCCGGACCGCGAACTTGCAGAATTGCATGCAACGGTCGGTCATCAAGGCGCAGGAGGGGCATCGACTCTCTCGCTCAACGGAGTGGTCACAGCGGCGGACGCCTCAGTGTCTTTGACTGGGGAAGAGACGGATGAGCCACCGTCAGGGTATCAATTCGAAGGGCAGATAGAGGCGGAAGACGTGAGGCTTCGCGAAGCGGCCGACTTTCTTGGCCCGAGACCGGTTTCCGAACAGCTGCAGGGCGCGCTGAATCTTCGGAGTTCAGTCCGAGTCATGCCGGGAATTGCCGGATACGATATGGTGTTGTCCGACATGACCGCGAGGTTGAGCGACGTTTCGGTGACGGGTCATGCGAACTTGGCGGGGCTGTTGACTCCTCACCCCACCTTTTCCGTGACGTTCTCCAGCGCTCCCCTCGCGGTTCGTAAGCTGGCGAACACAATTCCTCCGGATTGGATTTCGCCGCACCTGCCGGCTCTTCTGGCGGACCATCGGATCGACGGTACTGTGCAGGCGGTTCATGCCACGCTGACCGGGTCTACGCTGACCGGACAACCCATGTCGACCACCGGAGAGTTCTTGGTTCGCGACGGACAAGGCGTCATCGGCCACGATCGTACGGCCGTGCAGGACCTCGCCGCAGTGGTCATGGTGGAGACCGGACGTGTTCGCGTTGCAAAAGTGACCGGAACGTATGGAGCGATGCGGCTGACCGACGGCAAGGCTGACGTGTCGTTTCTCGATAAAGGCCCGATGCTGGCGCTGGAGGTGACGGGAGAAATGGCCGCGGCGTCGTTGGTGGAATTTCTTGGAAAGACCGTAACGACGGAGCCTATTCCAAAGATTATGGCAGGTATTCAGAACCCAGAGGGAACGGCGGAGGCGACGTTTCGTCTCGCCGGTCCATTGGATCGAGCCGATCACATTAGGTTCGAAGGCGGGGAGATTACGGCTCGCCACGTGAGTCTCAGCCATGTTGCGTTGCCGGAGCGGTTGACCGGAATCCAAGGGCGCTTCATCTTGGCGGGTGGATCCGCACAATTTGAGCAAGTGGTCGGGCATCTTGGTGAAACTGCTCTGGACGTCCAAGGGGTGATCACCGGTGGAACGGCGAATCTCTTTCAAGATTTTGTCATTCGCGCGCGGGGAGATGCGTCTCAGTTGGAGCGGCTGTTCAGATCCACCGCCATCGGGCAGGGGGCGATCGAGGGAACACTGAGCTCGACGGTGACTCTGTCTGGCTCGACATCAAAACCAAAAATACGAGGCGTATTCGTATTCGATGAAGCCAAAGTCGTACTTGGTTCGCTGGAGAAACCCATCGGAGCTCGCGCCACCTTGGAATTCGACGGCATCCTGCCTCCGCAAAGCGGCGTGATATTGGATCGGGTTGAGCTCGTCTTACCCAGGATCACCATACCCGCGAAGGGCACCATGCGCCTTGGTGACCGCTTCCTGATCAATATGGCGATCACGACAAGAAACTTGTCGATGTCGAGTTTGCCGGAATGGATTTCCAAAGCCTGGCTTGAGGCGGGCAATCTCGATCTTGCACTTGATATCAAGGGCAAAGAGACAGACTGGAAGGCATGGAAAGTGACGGGATGGATGGGGGTGACCAACGGCTTGATGCGCGTGAACGGAGTCAGCGGACAGCTTGAGGATATCTATGTACGCGTACGATTCGCGCGTAATGAGGTTGATCTCAAGCGGCTCGCATTCAGGATTCAAGACAGCGATCTTGCACTTGAAGCGACGGTTCGAAACTGGTCGGTGAAACCTGCCGTCACCGGCAAGATCGAATCCAACCGGCTCGATTTGAGCCTTCTGATCCCAAAGGGTGAGCGGTCTCCGATGAGGGAATTTCTTGAAACCTTGGCGGCGACCAGTCACGTGACGATGTCTGCGTCTGTTGCACGGGGGCACTACAGACATATGAAGGTGACCGCGCTCTCCGCTCGAATCACCATTCAAGATGGGGTGCTTGACATCGACCGTTTGTCGGGGGAGTCCAGTCATGGCCATGTAGCCGGACGGCTTGTGGCGCGGCTCCCTCCCAAGGCACCGGCGGATATTGATCTCTCGTTCAGAGCCACCGGAGTGGAATTTGATGAGCTTGTGCGACTAACCGACGCTCAAGCTCACGGCGTGTCGGGCGACGCTCGCTTGAGCGGAGTGCTTCGTGGCCACGGACGCAATCCCCATGGAATCTATCCGTCATTGAACGGGAAAATCGAGGTCCTGTTGGAAAATGGGCGCATCCTCAAATCGAATGAGCGGGCGATATGGAAAATCATCAGCCTCTTGAACGTCCCTGCGGTATTGCAAGGGAAGGTCGACCTGGAAAAGGAAGGATTGCCGTACAACAGAATTACTGCGACCGTCTCGATTCACGACGGCATATTTCAGACGGAAAATCTGATCATCGACAGCCCGATTCTACGAATTACGGCTGCCGGGAACTATGACTTGCCGACCGATCAGCTGGATGTGGCCGTCGCGGTAAGCCCATTTGGATCCTATTCACAATTTCTCAAGACAATTCCGCTTTTTGGTCGTGTCATCGCAGGCGACCGAAAGGGGTTAGCCACCGCGATGTTTACCATGCAAGGCGCGATGGAGGATCCGAAAGTGACCTATCTCCCCGTGAAGTCTTTTGCATCCGGCCTAACGGGATTGGCGCAACTCGCCGTCGATGTTCTCACCAACACCCTCACGCTTCCGATCGATCTCGTGGCGCCCAAAGAAGACACTGAGCTGAAGCCGCGAGACCTGTCTCTCTCTCCGGCTCCTGCCATCCCGTGAGCGAGGTTGATCGCTAACCGAACTGTTGTTGACCGACCCCTACCCTCATGCTAGCATCCCCCGCAGGACGCTGAAGATATCGGCCGATGATATTCCCACGTCGGGAAGATCCTCACGCCACTTCAATGTGCATGTCGCGGACAATCGGTTGTGGTAGGGGGGTACCATGCGACATATCTTGAGTATGGTCCCTATATCAAGCCGAGTACTGTGATTGTGGTAGCCCTTCCATGAAACGCACGACACCCTCCCATGCGGAAGCGGCGACGCTGTTTATCGCCGCCAGCGAGTACGACTCCAACCTCTACTACGCGACGCGATTCATTGCCCCGGACCCGTTTATCTATCTGGAAATGAAAGGTGAGCGGGTGATGGTGATGAGCGATCTTGAGATGGATCGCGCCAAGACTCAAGCGACGGTGGATCGCGTGCTGTCCTATTCTGAAATCGAGCGGAAGGCCAAGAAGCACGGGATCAAGAGTCCGGTGATGATTGATATCGTCCACATGGTGTTAAAAGAGCTGAAAGTCCGTCGGTTGCTGGTGCCCGCGAATTTCCCGTTCATCTACGCCACTCGGTTGCAGGAACTGGGGTATAGCCTCAAGCCGAAGCGCGATCCGTTTTACGAGCAGCGTGTCATGAAAAGTGCGGAAGAAGTTCGGCATATTGATCTCTCCCAGCGGGCCACCGAGGAAGCCGTTGCTTCAGCCCACGATCTGCTGCGGCGGGCGACGATTCGGGATGGAGCGCTGTGGAGCGACGGAGCAGTCTTGACGTCCGAGCGGGTCAAGCAGCTGATCAACGTCAAACTCATGGAGCGCAACTGTGTGGCTCAGCATACGATCGTGGCGGGAGGCGAACAGGCCTGTGACCCGCACGATGAGGGCAGCGGACCGTTGCCGGCCCATCGCAGCATCATTTTCGACGTATTCCCAAGATCCGCAACAAGCCGCTATTTTGCCGACATGTCGCGCACC
Source organism: uncultured Nitrospira sp. (assembly GCA_964435885.1). GTDB lineage: Bacteria > Nitrospirota > Nitrospiria > Nitrospirales > Nitrospiraceae > Nitrospira_D. The sequence goes on from CAYTAS010000159.1 coordinate 4,013, forward strand.
GTGATCCGTGGGACGGTGCGCCCAGAACTGAAACGATTGTACAGCATCGTGAAAGATGCCCAGGAAGAAGCGATCACCAAGATTAAAGACGGCGCTGATGGAGTGAAGATCCATCAAGGCATCTGCTCGCGTTTTGAAAAAGCAGGGTATAAGACCGGTTTGGTCAATGGACGGATGCAGGGCTATTTTCACGGCACGGGGCATGGAGTGGGGCTGGATATCCACGAGGCGCCGCGCATCAGTCGAACCGGCTCGCTTCTTCAAGAAGGCCATGTCGTCACGGTGGAGCCAGGTCTCTATTATCCGGGATTGGGAGCGGTGCGGATCGAGGATATGGTGCTCGTGACGAAAGACGGGTGCCGCAATCTTACTAACTTCCCCAAGGTGTTTGATCTCGACTCGGCGTAGACCAATCCAATTCTCAGCGTGATCGTTCTCTCGCCATCATCCTGCCTCATGTTTCATGTACGGGTGTTCAAGAGACCTTCGTGCGGCCTGTCCGCACCATGTCATCGCGCAGATCGGATTCATTGCTTGCCGGATAGAATCTTCCCGTAGTGCCCAGGGTACGGGGTAGCAGTCCTTAACACCTCGTCGTTGTGTCAGCCTCCCATTCCTCACTCTCCGCATAAAGATCTGGTGCTGATTGTTACCTAATTCTTTACGAATTAAAGATTGCTGCTATCGTTGAATCTGATGCGCCGATAGCGCGGCGCCCTGACTTTTTGGTCTCTTACAAAGAGGAACGACGTGGCAATCACCGGAGATGTTCGGAATGGGGGCGGATTCGTCAAGAAATGGATCTGTTCCGCCTGGGCTGGCGCATTGTTGGTGGTTGGTTCTCCTGCGTTGCTGGTCGCAGAGACGGAGTTGGAAAAGGCTCCGAGCAGCAGTGAACCCACCCCTGGGGATGAGCCGATTTCGGTATTGGACGAGGAGGCCATGCTGCTCGGGGAAACGCCCATCGTCTACAGCGCGGCGAAGTACGAGCAGAAAATCAACGAAGCACCGGCGTCTGTGACGATCATCACCGGCGATCAAATCAAAAAATATGGGTATCGGACATTCGCCCAGGTCCTCCAGAGCGTACCCGGCCTATTCGCGACCTATGATCGGAATTACGACTACC
>CAYTAS010000160.1:0-5068 GCA_964435885.1 uncultured Nitrospira sp.
TTCGAGCGATCGACTGATTCGCTCCACAGGGCCGGCGGGCCTCGCTCGCTCGTCGGCCTTGTCTGTTCAGACCCGTTTCCCCTTCCTTTTCCAAAATTGATCTCTCCGATCCTGACCCACGAGTGTGTTGGCACGTTCCACCAGCATGGTGGCACCGCGCCAGCGCCGTGCCTCTCATTAAGCACCGTCGTGTCGCCTGCGGCGGCTCGACCGTGCTGACTCTTTTTCCATTCCATCCAATTCCCTGGCCCCCCACGGTGTGTGGCACTCCCGATAGCAACCGCGCCAGCCAACGGCCCGGAGGGCTGTCACGCTCGCACGCGTCCGTGGCCACAGATTCGGAGATGGTGTTGCGCCTCCTGCTGTGCGTGAGAGGCGCAACACATGTTCGTGAAAGAGACCGGTGGGCCGGTCGACGCGATGTGGCCGTTGGTCTCGTGGGTGGCTGTTCTCATGGGGAGACAGTCCAACAGAAAGGAACGAACGATGAGCACAGGCACGATGTATCGGGCGAATGTCCGAAAAGGGAAGCGGCATCCGAATGCGATCCGAGCGGATCGAGCCGCGCAGGCGCTGGCCTACTATCGCGTGGCCGCCTTACGGGAGCCAGGCGCCTCGGTTGAAACAGTGCTGTCAGACTTTCTCTCCGACCTCCGTCATCTCTGCGATCAGGGGAACCTCAATCTGGCGCACCTCGATCGGATGGCCCATCGCAAGTATCTCACCGACAAATATCCACGGTAGGCCAACAAGCGGGAGTCGGAACGACAGCACTCGTTCCGGCTCCCTGACCAAGCATCACACAGAAACGAAAGGCGAAAAGATGACGAAGAAGATCGTACCGGAAAACCAGAACCAGAATTCAACCACGTCGGTCTGTATCCCCCTCTATCGGCTGCAGGTGGTGAAAGAACCACATTCAGCCCTGAATGGCGCTCCACGATTGTCACAGTCGAGCGAGGTGTGCCGCTTTCTCCTGGCGCACTTCGATGGACGCCCGCATGAAGAATTTCTCGTGCTGTTCCTCGACGCGAAGAACACTCCCATCGGCTATCAGGTCGTGTCGGTCGGGAGCCTCACGCTCTCGATCGTCCATCCACGTGAGGCGTTTAAAGCCGCCGTGTGCATGAGCGCGGCAGCCGTGATTTTTTCTCATAATCATCCCTCCGGTGATCCCACACCGAGCCTGGAGGACCGCACCTTAACGAAACGACTCGTCAGCGCGGGCGAGTTACTGGGTATTCGTGTGCTCGATCATATCGTGATGGGGGAGGGGCGGCACGTCTCCTTTGCCGATGAAGGGTGGCTGGACGGGGAGGGGTGAGGCGGCGTCTCGCAATAGTGATGACGGATGAAGGGGAAGCTACAGACCAACAGACATGGACAGAAAGAAGGGACGACACCATGACTTTAGACAGGATCGACGAATCAGCGAATACGAATGAGGGCGAGAACTGGCACTGTCCGGATTGCCAGAGCTGGGGACCCTTTACCGTGGACCTCATCACGCGCGTGCTGCTCCGCGAGGAGGGGACGCACGTCTTTGAAGACGACGGCGACACGGACTTTGACCAGAGAGCGTTTGCGATGTGCGAAGTCTGCCAGCGACAGGCCCCCGCGTCTTCTTTTCGCTGTGAACCAGTGATGATGGACGATGCAGAACGACACGCGCGGGCACGCTGGACGCGACAGGGTGTGGATCATGCGACACAAGACCAGATTGTGGCCGACCTCACCGCAAAGGCTCAACCTGGCGGCTGGGTCGGCCCGTTTCAGATTTCAGACGAGAGCCCAACCGTGGGAACAGAAAGGACGCCAGCATGATGACCCAAGCGGAGACCATCTTTGTGAGCCCGGACGGTGACGCAGGACCACAGCATGAGCTGATCCCGAGTCTCAGCATGGCCAATCTGTTGCAGCAACGGGAGGCGGTCATGATGTTGTTTCACGAGGCATTGGAGAAATTAGAGCAGGCCCACGCCCTGGCAACGGCGGCACGGCTCGGATTTCCTGATCTTTCGATGGCCCGCGGGTGGCGAGGTCACGGTATCCGGATGACGGGGGAATTCTCGAATAGGACGACGCTGCTAGAGACATTCCAAGCCTGTGTGGATGCCGGCGGATGGACCACGCTCCTGAATGATTCTGGTATGCGCTCGGTCATGTCTGCGTCGAAGCGCAAGGAGGTGGATGAGCAGATCGAAGCGGAGAAGGTGCCGGAACTCACGCGCGAGGCGATTCGCGCCACCTTTGCGACGCTCCATGATTGCCGCACGGACATGTTCGAGCAGGGGGTGATTGAGTGCTTTCGCCGTCTCTCGTGGGATTACAAAACAAATCTCCCACAGAAATTTGGGAAGCGCATCGTGATGACGTCTCTCACGTCGTATGGCAGCGCCAACATGCGGCAGACCGATCAGCTGGACGATCTCCTCCGCGTCTTTCATCTCTGTGATGGCAAGCCCGAAGCCGATCACCGGATAGGTGCCTATCATCTCATTACGGATGCGATGCAGACGACCTCCGCGTGGCCGAAGCTCGCCGAGAATGACTACGTCTCCATTCGGCTGTTCAAAAATCAGAACGGGCATGTGACCTTCACGCGTCCTGATCTAGTGACGCGACTCAATCGGATCGTCGCCACGCACTATCCTCACGCGTTGCCCGCGCCGAAAGGCTGAGGAGAAATGGAGTTGGTGCGATGGAACAGCAGGTGGGAGGAGAGGGAATCATGACTCCCGTTCCTTCTTTCTCTTGCGTGTCCTGCCCCTCACCCACGACTGGGCGGGGACGCCCGATTCTGAGTTCGGCGAGTGGGGCGTTGCAGGCGTGCCAGTGTCCGCGCTGGCGCGAGTGCGCGCCCCATGAGCCGCCCCACTGTCCCCATCTCTTGGGGATAACCGTGTGAACAGATCGAGCAGTTGCTCTGAATGTTAGCGAATGAAGACCGATTGAGCACATTGCCTACTCTTTAGGCATCGGCAGGACCTAAACGTGGACCACAATAGAAAGGGGGTCAGTGGGAGTTAGGGGCGAAGCGTCCAATAGATCACCACCGCGGTAACACATGTGACCAGCGCCGCGAGGAGATTTAGGTACCCCAGTGTGGTGGCCCGGCGCATTCGCGCCTCGGTCGCTTCCACTCCCTCGGTGACTTCTTTGCGGATGGCGCTGGCCAGGTCTGTGGTGTGGCTCGCCATCTGCGTCTTCATGGTCTCTGTACTGGCCGCGAGCGAGGCCGTGACGATCCGCTCCGCTTTGGCTTTCGTCTCCGCGCTCCATCGGTCCAACAGGCCTTCGAGCGTGGTGCGATAGTCGTCAATCATCGCCTGTTGCGCGGACCGGCTTTCGGTCAACAGGCGCGCGTGCATGGTCTGCACGATCAAAATCGGATCCTCTCGATCCAGCGCCACCCCATGCTTCGACGCAATTTCTTTGAGTAAGTCGTCGGTGCGATCGTCGTCCATCACAACACCGGGACGGCGGCGAACTGTTCAAAGAGCTGTTTCTTGATGATCGACAACCGTTGCCGCGCCATGATCGTGATCTCTGACGACGCAAGGGCTTCATCGAACGTCAAATGGTTCTGGAGCATGTCGCTGAGATCGCGCCCAAACGTTTCTTTCTTGAGGTCCGGAAGTCGGATGATGGCCGACACGCGATCTTTGTGCTCTAGATAGGCTTTCATCTGCTCAAAGACTTTCCCATCGCGCTCAATGGGACCCCAGTACGGATTCAGCCACACGATGAACAAGACGTCAGGAGGATACTGTTTGACGAGCTGCACAAAGCCGTGGACGGTATCGGACAACGCTTGCCCTCCAGTAATGACGGTATGCACCACCAGCTGATGGCCCATGTCATGCAGCAAGGCCGGAACCTGATTCGTGATCAGATAGGCCGAGAGCGGCACGAAGGAGCTGGCCCCATTGTCGATCACCACATCGCCTTTCGCGTTCGAGATCAGTTCCACCAGCTGGTCAAAACTGCGTGGATCGATCTCCTCATCCTGCATGATGGTGAGACGATGCACGTTCAAGCTCTTATAGGCCTGGAAGGACGCATTCACCGGGTCCGTATCGATACAGAGAGGACATTTGCCTTTGGTCAGTTGGTACTGGGCGATGAAGGCCGCAATCATGGACTTCCCGACGCCGCCTTTCCCTTGCAAGATCAGATGAATCGTGGCCATGAGATTAAGTCCTCTTTCTTCGGAGTGGGATCGCACGTGAAGCCGATGATGGAGGCTTCGCGGTCTTCTTCAGCGTGCGTGTGTGACGCTTTGCCGGAAGGGGACCAGGCTGTGTCTCCGGGTGAGGCCGGATCAATTTGCGGACATGAGCCCGAAACGTCTCATAGCTGAACTGAATGGTCCCTTCGTCATGTAGGGTGTTCCACATCATGGCGAGCGAACAGCCGTCCTTTAAGGCTTGCTCGATCTCCTGCTGCAGGGCGACGATCTGGGCGCGATTTCGTGCGGCCGGCAAGACCCGCTGGGCCCGTTCCTGCACCCGGACTGAGAGACTTTTCATTGCCAGCACGCCTCTTCCTCTAGAACAGCTCGTCCTCGTTCGGAGTGGGATCAAACGTAAAGCCGCTCCCTGTTCCCTTTAGCGATGGCTTTGGTTTCTTTGTCGTTGAGACAGGGGCTCGATGGACAGGGGGCGTGACGAGTCGCTCTCCCGCCTGCTTCCGCACCAGCTTATTCACGTACAATCGAAAGGCCTGATAACTGAAGTCCACCTTCTTTTCTTCTTGTAACGTCCGCCAAATCGTGGCCACGGGCCAGCCATCGTCCAAGGCCTGGTGAATCTCCTGGCGCAACGCGAGGACCACCGCCCGGTTCCGTTCACGCGTCGAGGCACGCTGTTTCTTCGCTCGCTCCGCAATCCGTCCCGACAGATTTGTCTCCATCATACCCCAGGGATTTCGATCAACAGAGCGTAAAGTACACGAGAGAACAATGCAAGAAAAAAGATCAAACAACGATTGCAACAGAATATGAAGTATGCTTAGATTCGCATAAAGAATGACGAGATACGGGGCAGGATAGGTGAAGGGGGCCCAC
>CAYTAS010000161.1:0-5060 GCA_964435885.1 uncultured Nitrospira sp.
ACCAATCGAGGGATGAGTACCATCAGATCGTCAAACAGGTCCGCCAATTTCTGGAGGGACGTGACCGTGAGTTGCTCGACGATCTTCGCCTTAAAATGGAAGCGGCGGCGGAACGGGAGGAATTTGAGGAAGCTGCACGCTTGAGGGACCGCCTCTTCAAGATTGACCGGATGCTGGAGAAACAGCGTATTACACAAATCTCTGCCACCGATCAAGACGTGCTTGGGCTCGCTCGGCGAGGAGCCGCCGTGGACCTCCAGATCCTGTTCGTGCGGGGAGGATTGCTGATCGGACGGAAGGACTTCTTCTGGCCTCAATCGGCGGATGCCTCAGATCACGAACTGATCCGGTCCGCGATCGAGCAATTTTACAACAAAGATGGCCAGCCTCCTCGAGAAGTCCTGGTCCCGGCCGACTTGGAGGACATCGCGCTGATCGAACAATGGTTGTCGGATAAACGTGGAGAGACTGTCCGCGTCCTGGCACCCGTACGCGGTGCCAAGCATGAGTTGGTCCTGCTGGCAGAAGAAAATGCGGCGTCAGCCGTCGCAAATCATCTGCGCGATGAAGAACTGGGGCGGCAGGCCTGTGAAGAGCTCAAACGGTTGCTCCGTCTCGATCACCCTCCTCGTCGGATTGAAGGATTCGACATCTCAAATACGATGGGGAACCAATCCGTTGCTTCGATGGTCGTGTGGGAAGCCGGAGAAATGAAAAAGTCGGACTATCGTCGGTTCAAAATCCAGACGGTCCAGGGGGCCAATGACTTCGCCAGCATGAAAGAAGTGGTCATGCGTCGATATGGCAGCGCCCGCGATGAGCCACATCGAACCACGGAGGACTTGGCTCGTCCGGATGTAATCTTAATCGATGGAGGCCTCGGACAACTGGCTGCGGCTATTGAGGGACTGAAGGAAGTTGGACGACAGGACCTCCCGATTCTTGGTTTGGCTAAGGCCCGTGGAGAGAAGGAGGAGCGGGTCTTCCTCGCGGGAAGAAAAAACCCGATTTCGCTCACGGCTACGGCTCCGGCCACCCATCTGTTGCAGCACATTCGCGACGAAGCCCATCGCTTCGCAATTACATTCCACCGAAAGCTTCGTGGTCAATCACTGGTCAGCTCCAAACTGGATCAGGTCATCGGAATCGGAGAGATTCGTCGAAATCGACTCCTCAGCCGATTCGGCAGTCTAGACAAGCTGACTTCAGCCAGTGACGACGCTCTTCAGGAAGCTGGACTCAGTGCGGAAACCATCATGAACCTTCGTAAGACTCTATCCCGATAGCAGCGATCGGCCTAGAATAGGTATCGCAAACTGAAGGTTCCTAAATGCACGAAAGCATGATAGGTCCCGTCGACGGTTGGATTAAGATTCCCGGTGACGCTCCGCGATTCATAAAACCACTCCTGATAGGCAAGGTCGAGTCCGATCCCTTTAGGCCACAGAACTGACCCTCCACTGCAAGGGATCAGCCCGAGAAATCGTCCTGCCCCCTTACAGAGAAATCCCACGCCAAGGGACAGGGTATGAGCGGGTAAAGAAATGATGCCAGGATTAAAGGTTCGATCGGGAACCGGATCTTCCGTGTACGTGTAACCGGACCGCGCGGCAATCTCCCAGGACGGCATCCAGCTCGGGTTGAGCCACTTATACTCGGTACCCACTGCAATCACCGTAACATTGTTCCACTGTTGAGGCTGTGGAATGGAGGGTCCATTTGACAGTCGTACATCGAGATTCCGGTTTAAGCTCCATCCCACATACTCAACATCAACTTCGACTTTCCACTCGCGCTCTAAGGATCGAACCGGCCAGACCGCGATAGCTCCAGTCACCATTTGCGGCAGCACCAGATCGGTGGACGCATCGGCGGCCTTTGCTCCATTAACCAACAACGATCCCTTGAGCGGCAAAACCGCTTGACTACGATAGACTAGTCCGATCGAGACGACCGGTTTTCCTGCCTCATTTCTCAACGGAGCATAGAGCATACTGGCAGTCACACCCGCGCCAATCCCAGTACCATTCAGTTCAATGGACGTTCCCGTTGGGATTCCAATAGCCCCAGCACTAATCTGTTTCTGCTCCACATGCCCTTCACCCAGAAAGCTGGCAAAGGTATAAATATCGGCACTCACACCTACCGAAAGAGCATCGTTTATCTTGTACGCAATGGTAGGCTTGATGGCGATCAGCGGCAGTTCCGCCGAGGTAATAGCCGTATTGAACGGGCCATCAATCGGATAGCGTGTCCTCAAACCGAAGGGCGATGTCAGCCCCAACCCAATGGTGACAGCGGAGAAACGAGGTGCACCTAGTGCTCCAAGGTTCGCACTGAGGTACGTGTGTCCAGGTGGAGGGAAACTGACGCTCCCCCCGAAATCGCCTCGAGTATCAATTCCTGAAATGCTCTTCGCCTTAATGGACCCGCCAAGTAACGCGATCCCGAATACTCCCTGGATACCAGAGCCTTGAGTAAGGCCAGCAGGATTATATTGAATAGCTGAGGCATCGTCTGCCTGAGCTGCGAAGGCATTCCCTTGAGCTGCGGCGACAGCCCCCTGAGGTTGAAACCTCAGTGCCTGAGCGGTTGCGAGTACAGGGGTCAGACATAACACAACCACTACGACCATCACCCAAGCTGCAACACTATGAAGTAGGCAACCTGATGGGGAAAGCTGAAGCATGTCTATGCTGGCTTCTGTTTTACTTTTTCTCCCTCTGACTTCCCCAGGTCAATACCCTATTTCACTGTCGTACGTATAGGTCCGTATGGACCTATCTCATGGGCTCTATCAAAACGTGCTTCATTTTTCTATAATATCTCCCCAATTCTGAATCTCCACACATTTGGAGGCTTCCTATGTCACAGGTGGCACAGACCGACAGGAACAGGCGCCCTTTCCCCCGTCAACTTTTCGAGGCGCTTTCAAAAACTGAATGCACGGCTTTTGTCGAAGCGCTCCATTACACGGTTGAAGCGGACTCTACTACAGATGTCAAAGAGGCGCTGATCCAGTTTCAAAATTTGTTTCCTTTTACACGAGTGATTGGTGGCCTCGCCCGCCTCACAGCCAACGGTAGTTTCGACGGGTTTACCAACGTCATCAATGTAAGCTACCCTGAGGAATGGATTCGACTCTACTGGCAGAACGGATATTTTGAGGTTGATCCGGTCTTTCAGACCGCTCTGCAGAAACCAGGCACCCAACATTGGGGGACCACCTATCAACAGGCAAGCTCTCCGAAGCAGCAGGAATTCATGGCCGCAGCAAAAGAATTCGGACTTGGAGACGGAATAACAACCGGATCCTCTGATCCAGCTTGCGGAGTCGCGACCTTCTGTTCCTTTGCTTCCGCCAATCGCGTGGATGCTACGCGATATGTGCCACTCATTGAGTATTTCGGGTACTACGTTCATCTGGCACTGTTACGCACGGCGCCTGTAAAGGCCCAATCAATGGATCGCTGTGTCAAGCGGTTAACGCTGAGGGAGTTGACGATTCTAAACTGGGTTAAGAATGGCAAGACGAATTGGGAAATTGCTCAAATTATGGGCGTGACAGAACGTACCATCCGATTCCACGTCGAAAGTATCTTTTCTAAGCTCGATGTCACATCACGGTCCCAGGCGGTTGCCATGGCCATTGAACATGGCTTGCCAAACGTCGTTTAAGCACATGGAAGCTAGTCTCCTGTACCCAAAATAGGAATAGCCAGGTTATATAGCACCTTATCCCACCTCCAATAACAGCGGCGAAACACTCGATGTCCGCCCCGTTATGGTCTGGCCGGTTGTAGTCCTGATTGTAGAGATCCACTCAAGAAAGCCAGGCCGCTTTTCCAGATTCTCCTTGTCGAAGCGAGCCATGTCATAGAGCGCCGCCACAGCCCCTGCCCCAGCCGGCGGGAGTTTTACAACAGGACCGATCGGTTCACAAGCGAAGCCCAACATACGCAGAGCCCGCAAAAACCGGTGTTCAACTTCAAGGTAATAATACCGAATCCCATTCTCCACCGCCCATTGGTAGATCCCCTTCAACGTCCCTAGCATGACTTGTGTGGAAAGCTTTGCGTCTTGTATGTCGGGCCTAACGGCAAGCCTGGTGATTTCAGCTGTGTCCTGCTCCTTTCTAATCATATAGTCTCCGGGAAGGAGTGCTCCGAATTCATTTTCCAACATGAACTTGCCGGAAGAGGGCAGGAGGCGTGCCATGCCAAGCAAAGTTCCATCATGATCTAGGACTCCGATTGTGACGCCCCACAGGTCATACATGTCCATCTCTTGGCCATCCTCTGTCGGTGGCACCCACCCTAGTTTCTCTGCAAATACTCGATGCCGCAATTGGTAGGCCTGAGTGAGCTCCTCTTTTGAATCGAGTGTCTTAACGAGAAATTCGCCTTCGTAAAACGCAACTTTTCTTTCCTCAGAAATTACTGAGACTGGCATGACTGCCTCCTTTCAAGGTGAGTTGATTAGGGCCGCACCAGGGCCGAATGAGCAGGCCGAATAGCTAGTGGAGGGGCGGATGGTTCCATCTTAGGAAACAAACGTCACCTGGCGGGTCCGCCAGGTGCTTTCCTGGTCGCCGTGCAGTAAAAGGTGTCGTTATTTCCTGGTCGACTTGGAATCGCTAATAATTCAGTAGGTGGCTAATGCAAAAGGAGGACATGAACGTGACTGAGGGAAAAGCAAGATTTCAGTTGTTGGATGGAGGGCTCCGGTCGATGCCAACGCTCTCACTCTCCCAGTCTGTTCGGTCAGTGAAAGAATCCTTTCACACCGGTCGCTTGGAGCCTTGCGCAGGTGAACTCACGACAGTATTCAAGGCGACTGAGCAGCGGTTGCACAGGCTTTTAGAAGATCGCAGCCGCATTGGTCGAGATCTGCATGACTGCGTGCTGCAATCCCTGTATGCCATCGGGCTCGGTATTGAAACTAATCACAAACTAAGGCACAATAATATTCAGGAAGGCGAATCATCTGCCAAGCAAATGCGTGATCAGATTAACCAGCTGATCCATGAGGTCCGAAGCATGATCCGCGAATTGGAGTCC
>CAYTAS010000162.1:0-5026 GCA_964435885.1 uncultured Nitrospira sp.
CGCCGCCACGGCCAGGAAGACGGTCAGGAACAGCCCGAGACTGAGGTTTCCGCTGCTGTACCAGTCGAGCTTGTAGAGCGTGATCGTCACGACGAGGCCGATGAGGAAAATAGCCAGTCGCCACCGTGTAAAGGATGCGCTGATTCCGGTGCCGCGTTCGATGAGGTGATCTGTCCGACGAATGATCGTCGTGAGTTGAGCGCTTCGTGAGGTGGTCATATACAGGCGACATTACTGGGAACAGATTCGCACGTCAAATGACAATCTGAGTATCTGTCGATCTGTTGAATTCAGAAACTTCAAAAGGTCCACATCAACAGATCATCAGATCAACACATTCCGTGACGGAGTCACATGCCCGACCAGTGGATCGATGTCTGCATCCAGGAAAACCTGGATGCAGGGGAGTTATTGAGTCGGTTGGACGATGCGTCAGTGCAAGGCGCATGGGAAGATCAGGGCGTGGTCCATCTGTATTGGCCGGAGGCTCAGTGGAGCGACGAACGGCTTATCTCATTGCGGCTGGTTCTCGCCGACCTGGTGCCGTCGCGTGGAGATGTTCCTGTGTCGGTGAAACAGGTCCCCTCCCAGGACTGGAACGAAGCCTGGGCTCGTTCCGTGCAGCCCCTTCGGATCGGACGACTGGTCATTCGCCCGAGTTGGGAGACGATCACGTTGGATCCCAACGACATCGAGATCGTGCTGGATCCGAAACAAGCCTTCGGCACCGGTCACCATGCGACGACGCGCATGTTGCTCATGTGGTTGCAGCAAGACATCCACGGTGGAGAAAGGGTGCTGGATGTCGGTTCCGGTAGCGCCATCTTGGCCATGGCTGCGGTGAAGCTTGGCGCGGCTTCCGCTGTCGGTGTTGAGATTGATCCTGTCGCGGTCGATTGTGCGAGAGAGTATATCGCCCAGAATGGATTGAACGATCAGATCGACATCGTGTGTGGGACGTTGGCTGATCTGCGACAGGAGAGACGAGCAGTCGCCGATCTTGTGCTGGCCAATCTCGATCGACAGACGGTGTTAACCCTCGCTAATGACTTGGCCGGCTCGGCGATGCAGGGAGCAAGACTCGTGGTCTCCGGCATTCTCGTTGAACAGCAGGTTGAGATCATCGATCACTTGTCCAGTCTCGGCCTTGTGTGCCCGGAACGGGGTGAAGAAGAGGGCTGGGTAGCGTTGGAGTTTTTCAGGCCGGAATCGTGCGACGGAGAGAGCTAATGCTGCCTAGCAGGCCGCCCTATCCGCATGTGCATCAGATCAACGTGTCCGACGGAGGAGTCCCGAAGCTGCCCGTTTGGGAGGCCAAAGTGAGCGAGCGAGGTTTAGACGGGGATCGGCAGCGCAACCTCAAGTTTCACGGTGGGCCTGATCGTGCCGTCTGTTTGTATTCTCTTGAGTTGATCGAGCGGTTGCAGGATGAAGGTCATCCGATCGATCCGGGATCCGCGGGAGAAAACCTCACGGTGTCTGCATTGGAGTGGGATTTAATACAACCTGGCGTTCAGTTAACAATCGGACCAGATGTTAAGCTTGAGGTCACCTGCTATACGACTCCGTGCAGTCATAATGGCCGCTGGTTTCGGGATGAAGATTTCTCCCGTATTTCACAGAAACTCAATCCCGGCTGGAGTCGTGTCTATGCCAAGGTGCTTCACGGGGGTGTAGTAAGGCCGGGAGACAAAGTAACATTGGAAATGTGAAGCGCACCTCGTGAAGCGTATCTCGTAGAATCGTATCGAACGCCGCTTCACTCACGACGAGCGACGAAGATGATGGACCGTGTCCTAGAACCAGAACTCATGGACGACCCAAAGCAGGCTGAGGCTTACGCACGCGCCGACTTTGCGGAAGAAAATCAAGGGTTCGTCGAGCTATTTAAAAACTACTTCCCAGAGTTTTCGCAAGGAACTGTGCTGGATCTTGGCTGTGGTCCGGCTGATATCCCTATTCGATTCGCCACACTGTATCCAGCCTGTCAAATCATCGGTGTTGATGCGTCAGGTCCGATGATCCGGCTTGGGGAAGACGCGGTGAAACAAGCCGGTCTATCCGACCGCATTACGGTGCGCTGCGAACGGTTTGAAGAGATTGCCGGCGCCAGAACCATCGACGCTGCGATTTCCAACAGCCTGCTCCATCATCTGCCCAACCCGTTGCAATTCTGGCAGAAGCTTCGCCAGCTCGTGAAGCCCGGGGCGCCGGTGTTGGTGATGGACTTGCTCCGACCGGATTCGCCGGAAGCGGCACAAGCAATCGTCGACCGGTACGCTGCCAACGAGCCGGATATTTTGCGCCGGGATTTCTATAGTTCCCTGCTTGCGGCCTTTACAGAAGATGAAATCGGTTCCCAGCTGGCTCGCATGAACCTCACACGACTGTTGATCGATATTCCGGATGACCGACATTGGGTCGTTGGGGGGATCATTTATTGAGGAGCCTGAGCCAGAAGGTATGGGAATGAACATTTTGGGCAACCGATTCCGTAAGGGGTTCGTAGTACCGGCTCTCCTGATCCTGAGTGTCGTCATCTCTGTTGGATGTGACAATCGCGAGACGATCCTCGTGATCGAAAAGCCAACGGAGATTCACAGCATAACCCAGGCGCCGGCTTTTCCTGAATCGCCGAGCGCGAGCCTTCAACCAGGTCACATCATCGCGACGCTGAAGGCAGGCGAGACGGCCAAGGCCGTTGGCGTGTATCATGGCCAGGATTATGATGGCTTCAACGTGAAGCTTGCCGATGGCACCGAGGGGCTCATTATTGCTACGGATACGTTCAAGGTCGTGTCCAGGTGAGGCATGGGCTAGGAAATTGCCTTTGTCGGCGTGTTCTCCCAAGCTTATTGAAGGTTGGCTGGGGTGTGGGATTACGCTATTCGGCGTTCAATTAAACTGTGAATCAAGAGAAGGTCAGTAATGTACGGGGAAAGATCGGACCCTGAATTTTCCAAGTGACACGAGCCAGGCGCTGGAGAGGGAAAGTTCCTATCGTCGCTGCCCCTGAGCAAATGCGTTAGGTCGCACAAAATGACCGATTCATCCTCCAGAGACTTCGAAGCGTGGGTTTCGATCGGGAACTTTACGGGCTGGGTATGGGAGAACCTGGTGACAAGAGCTGGCGTAGTCATTCTTTGCACGTGTGCCCTGGTTGTTAGCGCTCTCGAAGCATTCTTGATGGGCAATCCGTGGTTGGGGATGGTTTATCTTCCTTTTGCAATTATTGGTTTGGGCTTTCTAGTAATTTTAGCTGGGCTCATCGGCTTCACAGGAGACATCTTTGCTCGGTGGGCTATCCATAAGGTGGTTGCCGGTCCAAGCCCCAAGAACAACTGGCATCAGTGCCTTTACTTTATCCTTTCCAGTGTGGGCTTCATCTTGGCTGCTACCTTCATAATCCCTCATTTCATAGGCGGTGACTGGGGTCATTAAGTGCAACCAAATCAGAGCACAACGAACTGGTCATGTCTTTGGGGTGCTATGCCGCAGGCAATTGGGTTTCGAATCTTATCAAGATACTCATAAGTTAGATTTCCGAGGTGATCGTGTACAACTTTTTTGTAACTAGTCATGATGGTGCATGGGATCTATCGGCATATGAATATGATCGAGATCGGTTTCTCGAGTACTCTGCTGAAAAGGAAAAAGCTCTGTTTAAGAGCTTTACTGCCGAAAGCATCGAATTATTAAAATCCTTTCCTTGCCTCTTTACATACGAGGGACGTGATAGTGAAATGAAAGTAGGTTACTTGCGATCTATCAAAGATAGAGGAAGAGTAGTATTGATTGAATATGAGATTGATCCGGAAATTCAACCATTCAATTATTCTAATTTAGAAAACATATCGTCAGCGCTTGATATCAGAAAACCTGAGATGAGCAGGACTCATTGGGCTGTAAAGGACGAGAATTTATTTCAACGTCTACATGAAGCAGGATTAGTAGATCCCAAGTTCATAAACCGCGCAGGGGAAAGCGGTAGGCTTGAAGAACTCAAATTTAAAGTTGCTTTTTCGTTTCCAGGCGAACTACGAGACAAAGTCAATCGAATAGCTTCCAAAGTCAAAGAAGCACTTCCAAAGGGGAGTGTATTCTACGATGATGATTTCATAGCACAATTAGCTAGGCCAAACTTGGATAGCTTGCTCCAAAATGTATACCTAAAAAATTCAGATCTGGTGGTTGTATTTTTGTCAGGTGATTACGAAAAAAAGATGTGGTGTGGAATAGAGTGGCGAGCCATAAGAACAATAATCAACAACAAAAGCGATCATACTGTAATGATAATGAGAGCGGATAACACAGATATCCCTGGGGTCTTTCCTCAGGATGGGTTTGTCGACATCAATCGATTTACTCCAGAGCAAATTGCCTCCTTTGTCCTTGAGCGAGTTAGGCTAAACGATTGCGGCTAATCATGCGGACAGCGCTATGTGCACAAATATTGTGATCGATAAAGGCCTCATGCGGCAGGCGATGAAAGCCACGGGCCTTTGGACAAAGAATGCGGTAGTTGAGAAGGGGCTCCGGTTGCTCATCAAGGTTAAGGGGCAGGAAGGTATTCGCCGGTTGCGGGGAAAGGTACCTTGGGAAGGGGACTTCAGCGCGATGCGCGGGAGCCGTGTGAAATCTGCCTCGTGATAATCATTGATACAACCGGACGTAAAGTAGGGTCAGAACCTGTTCTGTGCATAGACCAGGTAAGCTAAAGTGCATGGCACGATCGCCGTGGCCGATCTCTTTGGATTGCCTTACCGCGTCTCTGCCCATCGCTACTGCAGCGCATCCGGTGGCGTTTTGAGGAGCTTGGCGAAGCGATTTTTGTCGATGGCTTTATCGTACGCCTCTTCCGGTGAAATCCATTTCTTCGTGAGTAGATCCTGAATCGCGTCATCCAAGGTCTGCATGCCGACGTTCTTCCCGGTCTGCATAGCTGAAGCGATCTGAAATGTCTTGGCGTCACGGATGAGATTGCTGATGGCGGGAGTACAGACCATTATTTCCAATGCCGCACATC
>CAYTAS010000163.1:0-5003 GCA_964435885.1 uncultured Nitrospira sp.
GCACAGATAGGAGGCCCGATGGCTTTTTTGTGTCACCAGTCGTGAATTATCTGGGTTAGAGGATTGTGTTTCGGCCTTCGATGGGTTTGGGCGTGAACTATGTCGAGTCCATGCGAACAAGGCTCGGAACCCCGCCAGGCTGGAGAAGATGAGCTTTCAGAATCTCGAAGGCGCAAGAACGCATCTCCTGGGCCTATTTGGGATAGATCTGTCGGTCGAGGTGGCACCAGGTGAGTGGCGCGCGGCTACTATGGGCTTTCAGAAGCGTCACCTTGTCGCGCACAAGATGGGAGTCATGGATCAGGACTACGTCACGAAGACAACCGACACCCGGGCTGTCGTTGGGCGAAAGATTAGTATCGGAGCTCACGAGGTGAGGGAACTCACGCGGATCATGAGCACACTTGCAACACGTGTATCAGAATGCCTCCAGAAGTTGGCACAGAATTCATGACGATGCTCTGCACTTGTCCGACCACGCCGTATGCAGAGATGGGTCAGAGTGGGTACGAATTCAGCACTCCCGTTGACCTGCGCGATATGCTGCTGCACAAACTCATCTCCGGCAAGCTACGCGTGAAGGCTGGCCATATGATTGAGATTGTTTGATGGATATCTCGTTCCACTATCCACCAGAATTGCTGCAATTGTTGATCGACACGATTCCAAAGCTCTGCAAGTCCAAGCGAGATTTACTTCTATTTTTCCAAGGCGCGGGCGTGTCTAAGAGCGTTCTCGCTCCCCACGAAGAAGCATTGCGAACGAACAAAGATACTTTCAATAAATACCACGTGACACGAGCACTTCTGGTCGATGTCAACGAGAAAGGCGAACGTGCGCTGCGCGAACGGCGGGAGATACTCAAGCGCGTGACGGAGTTCGAGGACTTTAGTGTGTGCTGGGAGAACGATCGAGCAGCGGCCAGAGGGCTCGTCGCGCAAGTGCGAGACTTGGTCAATATCAAGGACAGCTTCACAAGGATGCGCAATGAGAAAGACGAGGAAAAGCGGAGGCGGATGGCGGAACAGGAAGCAGCAGCAAAAACGCTGCAGGAACGGAAGGCTAAGCGGGATAAAGTTAGGGCGGACTTGTTCGCTCTGTTTTCCCAGCAGGATGCACATAAGCGTGGAAAGCTGCTTGAGCGGGTATTGAACGACCTGTTCGCGTGCTTTGACATTTTGGTGCGCGAGGATTTCACGATCAGGGGTAACTGTGGAGAAGGGGTGATCGAACAGATAGATGGCCTCATTGAGCTTGAGGGACACCTCTATCTAGTCGAAATGAAATGGTGGAATGTCCCAATCGGCGTAGGAGACATCGCTCCGCATCTCGTCCGAGTATTCAGCCGCGGCGGTCAGGCAAGAGGGTTATTCATTTCCTATTCTGATTTCAGCGAGCCGGCTATCGCACAGTGTCGAGACGCGATGATTCGAGGGGCCATCGTAGTGTTATCGAAACTAGATGAAATCGTCTCGCTTCTCACCGCAGAAGGTGATTTAAAGAAGTGGTTGAAAGCCAAAATCAACGCCGCCATTGTTGACAAGCAGCCGTTTGTCCGGGCGAGCGGCTAGCCTATATGAGTAGCTTCACGGAATCTGTTGTCGAATCCGCCGCCCTCGCCTGGCTCGAAGCACTGGGCTACTCTGTCTTCCATGGCCCGGACATCGCCGTAGGTGAACCCGGCGCCGAGCGCAGCGATCCCAATTACCGCGACGTGATTCTGGAAAGGCGTCTACGGGAGGCGCTCATCCAGCTCAATCCAGACCTTCCTTCTGATGCAATCGAAGATGCTTTCCGCAAGCTCACCAGGACTGACGCCTCGACGTTGATTGAACGGAATCGGGCTATCCATCGGATGCTGGTGGATGGCGTGAACATTGAGTTCCGGCGAAAAGACGGCTCGATCGCAGGGGCGCAAGCCCGTGTGCTGGATTATGAAACTCCGGACAAGAACGACTGGCTAGCGGTGAATCAGTTCACAGTTAGCGAAGGCCAGGATACCCGTCGGCCTGATGTCGTTCTGTTCGTGAATGGCCTGCCGCTTGCCGTGATTGAGCTGAAAAACCCGGCAGACGAAGACGCGACGGTTTGGAGCGCCTACCAGCAGCTCCAAACATACCAGGCGCAGATCCCTTCCTTCTTTGCCACGAATGTGGCGCTGATTGTTTCTGATGGTGTGCAGGCTCGCATTGGGACGCTTGGGGCTGGGAAGGAATGGTTCAAGCCTTGGCGTACGATCGGTGGACGTGAAGATGCCCCATCGAAACTCACCGAGTTGCAAGTTGTCTTGGAAGGAGTATTCGAGAAGCGCCGGTTTCTGAATCTGGTCCGTCACTTCGTTGTGTTCGAAGACGAGGGCCATGGAAAGTTGATTAAGAAGATGGCTGGCTACCATCAGTTCCATGCGGTGAACGTAGCGGTCGAGGAAACCTTGCGGGCTGCTCGACATGCGGCAGAGGACCGCGCTGCAGAAGCCTTAGGTCAGTACATGTCGGGCCATCAGCCAGGCGGCACGCCTGGCGATCGTCGGGTAGGTGTGGTGTGGCATACCCAGGGATCGGGGAAGAGCCTGACGATGGCCTTCTTTGCGGGGCGGATCATCCTGCATCCGACGATGGCCAACCCCACCATTGTGGTGCTGACCGATCGCAATGACCTTGATGATCAACTCTTCGGGACGTTTGCCCGATGTCGTGATTTGCTTCGACAGGACCCAGTTCAGGCGACTGACCGAGCTGACCTGCGTGCCAAGCTGAGCGTGGCGTCCGGCGGGGTGGTGTTTACCACCATTCAGAAGTTCATGCCGCCTTCGGCAGCACCCTCACCCGATCCCTCTCCCACTGGGAGAGGGAGGAGCGAAGCGGAAGGTGAGGGAGACTGGCGCATGCCAGTCTTGTCCGATCGCCGTAACATCGTGGTGATTGCGGACGAAGCCCACAGAAGCCAGTATGACTTTATCGACGGCTTTGCCCGGCACATGCGTGATGCGTTGCCTCATGCATCGTTCATTGGATTCACCGGGACACCAATCGAAAAGGCCGATGCGAATACCAGAGCGGTCTTTGGCGACTACATCAGTATCTATGACATCCAGCGGGCGGTCATCGACAAGGCGACGGTCCCCATTTACTACGAGAGCCGGCTCGCAAAGCTCGAATTAAAAGCGTCTGAGCGGCCAAAGATTGACCCCAAGTTTGAGGAGGCGACTGAGGGGGAAGAAGTCGAGCGGAAGGAAAAGCTCAAGACCAAGTGGGCGCAGCTCGAAGCGGTGGTGGGGTCGGAGAATCGGATCAACTTGATTGCGCGAGACCTCGTCGATCACTTCGAAGATCGTCTTGCAGTAATGGATGGCAAGGCGATGGTCGTCTGCATGAGCCGGCGGATCTGCGTGGAGCTGTATCAAGAGATTGCCGCCCTGCGCCCACACTGGCATGCCGACGCGGATGACCAAGGCTCGATGAAGGTGATTATGACCGGCTCGGCGTCTGACCCGATCGAATGGCAGAACCATATTCGAAATAAGAAACGCCGCGAGGACATGGCGCTCCGGTTCCGTGCCCCCAAGGATCCCTTTCGGCTCGTCATTGTGCGGGATATGTGGCTGACTGGGTTTGACGCGCCGAGTCTCCATACGATGTATGTCGATAAGCCGATGCGCGGGCATGGACTGATGCAGACCATTGCGCGTGTGAACCGCGTGTTCAAAGACAAGCCTGGCGGATTGGTCGTGGACTACCTCGGCCTTGCCGACGAACTTAAACAGGCCCTTGCGACCTATACAGAAAGCGGCGGGACCGGGAAGACGGCGATTGACCAGGCGGAGGCGGTCGCAGTGATGCTGGAGAAGTATGAAGTCTGCAAAGGGCTCTTCGGATCATATCCCACGCCTTCCGGCATGGTGCCGGGCTTTGATTGGTCGCCTTGGATGACCAACAAGCCACAAGAGCGACTGTCGGTCTTACCTGCTGCACAAGAGCACATTTTAAAGCAGCAAGACGGCAAAGCGCGTCTCCTCCGTGCGGTGAGCGATCTTTCTCAAGCCTTTGCGCTGGCTGTGCCGCATGAGGAGACCTTTCGGATTCGGGACGACGTCGGATTCTTCCAGGCAGTGCGTGCGGTGTTGGCGAAGAGCTTGCCGAGCGAGCAGAAAACCGATGAAGAACTCGACCATGCCATTCGCCAAATCATTTCGAAGGCAATGGTATCCGATGAGATTGTGGACATTTTTGCTGCGGCTGGGCTGAAGAAGCCGGATCTCTCGATCCTCTCCGATGAGTTTCTCGCTGAAGTGCGTGGGATGCCTCAGAAGAACTTAGCTGTCGAACTGTTGCGCAAATTGCTGAGTGGAGAGATCAAAGTGCGGTCCCGCAATAATGTGGTGCAAGCGAAGTCCTTTGCAGAGCTATTGGAGCAGGCGGTGCGGAAGTACCAGAACCGGGCGATTGAGGCAGCGCAGGTGATCGAAGAAATGATCGGCTTGGCCAAGGATATGCGCCGTGCTCACGAAAGAGGGGAACGGCTCGGTCTGACCGAAGACGAGATGGCATTCTACGACGCGCTTGAAACGAACGATAGCGCGGTGCAGGTGCTTGGCGATGAGACGCTACGGACGATCGCGCGTGAAGTGGCCGAGGCTGTCCGTAAGAATGTGACCATTGACTGGACGGTTCGAGAGAACGTGCGAGCGCAGCTTAGAGTTATTGTGAAGCGGATTCTTAGGAAGTACGGCTATCCCCCAGACAAGCAGGAGAAGGCGACTCAAACCGTGTTGGAGCAGGCGGAGGTGTTGTGTGGAGAAGCAGCGGTGTGAGTTAATAGAACATAAAGAAGCTTGGTCGGTTGGAAAAAGTCGATCTCCGAGAAGTCTGGCCTGTCTGACGTGGATGGTCGGTCGGCGTAAAGTCATGACGACCTCGTACCACTTCGGACATCGTGCCCCGTGTATATACCACAGACCGAGAGGAACCTGGCCCGCAGATGACCGCCCCCGCCGCCCCTCACGA
>CAYTAS010000164.1:0-4980 GCA_964435885.1 uncultured Nitrospira sp.
TCGCGGTGATAGTGGATCGCCGGGTCTACGATATTGCCGCAGGCCAGACATCGCATAGCCTGCATCCACATCGGCAGGTAACTTTCCTTCATATCCAGTAAATGATCTGCGACCATTAACCCACTGCATCTCGCGCATTTCATGTGAGTCCCTCCTTGGCATTCAGTCAGCAGTTCTGCTCGCCTTCGTAGATTTACCGGTTTCCATACGCAATGATGATGCCACGGGGGATGCTGTTCCGATGCGTCACCGACGATGCTTGAGAGAAGTGCGACTTGGGATGCTTCCTGATGTCCGATTGTTGGCTACGACCGTACGGATTCACTGCAGGACGTATCTCAAGTGATACGCCAAAGAGACAAAAGGATACAGGTCTACGTATAGAGACCCACCACTGAATGACAGGAGATGAAGAATCCTGAACATGTCATTGACGGAATTATTCCAGGTCCTGATAATGCCTGGAATCGCCCCACGGGGGAAAATGAGTCTGAGAAGAACATGTGAGTTTATATCGAGCGATGATGCAGAGTGGGAACGCAGTTAGCCATCGATGACAATTGACCAGCTTGCCAAGGTGCTCCTGGTTCAGGCCTGCGAAGAACAGGATCCGGACCACAAGTTTATTTTGCGGTACGAGCGGGAGTTGCCTCGTCATGCAAGGTCCGATCTTAACAGTGACACGGCTACGGAAGATGCTGCCCGCGCTGGGGAAGCTTGGGCCATTGAGCGGGCTGAGCACATCTCTGATCGGCTGACGCAGAAACATCCTGCGCTCACGTGGGCGTTCGCCGTTCTGCGAATCAAGACGCCGGTCACGCTGCTTATCGGCTGTGCTTTGGTAGGGGGCTTCTTCGCCGATCCCATAGGCCCTGCGGGCCAAATTAACCTCCTGAATTTTCCCCTCCTCACGCTCCTCCTCTGGAATGCGGTTGTCTATATCGGTTTGCTCTACAACATGTTCGTACCGCGACCGTCCCGAGATCGGTTGCAACCAAGCCTGCCGGGACTGATGGAGTGGCTCTTGGGACTCAGCGTGAAGGGACGGCTCAACCGACTTCGGTCTGATCGCACACTGAGTCCCGACGAACAGCAATGGATTGCAGCATCTCTTGCGACGTACGCCGCACGCCTGCTCCACAGCGGCCGTGAATTGTTGATCACCCATGCCCGCAGCCTGCTCCACGTGGCTGCGGCAGCACTGGCGATCGGCGTGATCGCGGGGCTTTACCTGCGTGGATTCAGTTTCCTGTACAAGGCGGGATGGGACAGCACGTTCATGGAGGCCGAGGGAGTCCATACCTTTCTCTCTATTCTCTTCGCGCCGGCAAGTTGGCTCTCGGGGACCCCGATGCCCGGCGTGGAAGCCATTGCTGACCTGCACGGCACAGCCAGGGCCAATGCGGCGATCTGGATTCATTTCTGGGCGATGACGACGACGGTGTTCATTGTGCTGCCGAGAACCCTGCTGGCTGCGGCTGCGTGGAAGCGTAAGGCTCGTCTGGCCGCGGATATACAGCTGCCGAGCAACGAACCGTATTTCCGACGCCTACTGAATCCCTACCGAGGAAAGGGCCTGCTTGTGGAGGTGTTTGCCTATAGCCATCGCGTGAAGGAGGCCGACGATCGGCTTCTGGCATTCCTCAGCGATGCCTTCGGCATTCTGGCGGATATCCATATGGGGAACTCAGTCCAGTACGGTGAACCCGCTCCACATTTTCTGACCGATCCCGATCGGGGTCTCTGTGCCGTGGTTCTGTTCAATGTGGCCCAGGCCCCAGAGGAAACACACAGCGAATTTTTGGAGGAGCTGAAAACCACGATCCGAGGCAGAGGCCGACCGAACATGCTGCTGGTTCTATTGGATTGCGAAGCCTATGTGCAGATCGACCATGAGAAGCGGCTGAGGGAGCGATGCCAAGCCTGGGCTACGCTGGCGAAAGAGTGCGGACTCCAGGCTCTAAAATACCGAGACCCTTCCGAACCGCCAGATGGAGAGCTGCAAGCCTTGCCCGACTGTTTGTGGCCCGGTGATTTTCGAGGAACACAATGAGCGTCGAGAAATCGCAGATTGCCCTCTCCTTGATTTCCCACACGAATATCGGAAAGACCACTCTGGCTAGAACGCTGCTCCGGAAGGATATCGGCCTCGTCGCCGATCGCGCCCATGTCACCCTTGAGAATCAAAAATATACCGTGCTGGAAACAGAGGCAGGGGAGTCTCTGCAGCTATGGGACACGCCCGGCTTTCCCAACTGTCAAAAGATCCTCTCGCGGTTACAGGGAGCCAAGAATCCCATCGTTCGGATTCTGACCGAGGTGTGGGACCGATTTCGCGATCGGCCGTCCTGGTGTGCCCAACAGGCGGTGTTGAATGTCCAGCAAGAGGCGGACGTCGTACTTTATCTCGTCAATGCAGCTGAAGAACCGAGCATGGCCGGGTATATCGCGCCGGAACTGCAGTTGCTCGAATGGATCGGCAAACCCGTCATCGTCCTGCTGAACCAAACCGGTCCGCCCAAAGACCGCGAAGATCGGGAGCGTCTGGAACGACCTTGGAAGGACTATTTCGCCCGGTATGGTTTCGTCGGGGGAGTGCACAGTCTCGATGCGTTCAGCCGCTGTTGGGTCCAGGAAGGCATGCTGTTCGAGACCATTCAATCGCTACTCCCTTCGGGTGACCGTCAACTTATGAAGCGATTATTTGCTGTGTGGGAGAAGGCGAATCTGACCGTGTTCCACGCGGCGATGGAGCAATGGGCCGTGCTCGTGTTACGCGCCGTGAAATCTCGAGTGATGACTAAGGGGGATGGCTCGCCGATGGAGGTGCAGAAACAACAGGCGATCGATAGTCTCTTGAAGGACTTGGTGAACGAGGTCGGGGAGACGACAAAAGCGGTCATTGCTCTACATGGCTTGGAGGGAGATGCGATTGGCGCGATCCAGGCCAGAATGGAACACGTCGAAGTACAACGAGGCGGGCAGAGTTGGGGTGAAGCGACTCTTAGTGGGACGGCTATCGGCGGAGCCTTGACCAGCGGAGCCTACGCCGGGCTTCATCTGGATGCGGCGACAGGTGGGGTCAGCATGGGTCTATTCACGGTTGCGGGGGCTGTCGTCGGAGGCGTCCTCGGCTTTCTCGGAGGAGAGGCCTGGGTGGAGCGGCAGGCAGGCCACCAGCAGACTCCGGTCACGTGGTCGGATGACTATCTGGATCTATTGGTCCAAGACGTCATCATTCGGTATCTGGCTATCGCACACTTCGGTCGAGGCCAAGGGCAGTACGTTGCGGATCCCGAAGACCCCAGGTTCTGGATCGAAAAAGTGAAAGCCTTGGTTTCGAGACAGCACACCTCCTTGCACGAACAGTGGACACGTCTGCGGACCCAAGATCTCACAGCTCGAACCGATGAGAAACCCAATCAACTCACGGCCTTGTTGACATCCATCACACTCGAGCTGCTCTGGAGCACATATCCAGCTTCCAAACGATTTCTGAACCGACAGACATGAGACCCGGCGGCCCCCCATCTGACGCTCGCCCTCGGTTGACACGCCTCTGAGCCACAGATGAGAATCAAACTCCATGTCATCGAAACAGATCAAGATGGTTGACCAGCCAGCCGCGGCCGAGCAACCAGAAGACGACGAACCTACATTCCCTCGCTATGCTGGACCGGCATTCTTATCCTACGGATTCCGACCCTTCTTCCTCGGTGCAGCGTTGTTCACCGGTTTGGCCGTCCTCGCCTGGGTTGCCCTGTTCGCAGGCAGGGTGTCAGTGGACTTTCTCTATCCTCCACGTGAGTGGCATGTCCATGAGATGTTGTTCGGGTATTTGCCAGCGTTGATCGCAGGATTTCTCCTCACGGCCCTGCCCAACTGGACAGATAGGGTGCCGCTGAGGGGGGCACCGTTGCTGGCGATGTTTCTGCTGTGGGTAGCAGGACGGCTGCTCATGGCGGTGCCTTTGGCTGGAGCCTCCGCTGCCGCGGTTGTCGATGGAGCGTTTCTGGTTCTCCTGGCCACCTATGTCTGGCGAGAAATTGCCGCAGCAGGAGTGTGGGACCGGGTACCGATCGGCATTTTGGTAAGCCTCTACGCTGTCACGAACATTCTGTTTCATCTATCAGCGCTTCGTGGTGCACCCACGGACCTCCCAGAGCGGCTTGCCTTGTCAGTGATGACACTGATGTTGACGATCATCGGCGGGCGCCTCACGCCGACCTTTACCCGGGAATATCTGGCCGAGCGGAACATGTCTCCCTTGCCTGTCGCATTTTCTCCGGTGGATGGCATCGCCATCGCTCTGGTCCTTGTGGGAGTCATGACATGGGTGTTTCAACCGGAGAGTGTGTGGGCTGGAGTCGTGTTGATTGTGGCTGGGATGGCGAGTCTGATGCGTCTGCTGCGTTGGGGAGGGTGGCGGACCTGGCATGAACCGCTCGTGTTGATCCTGCACGTGGGCTATGGATGGGTCGGATTGTTTTTACTAGCCCTTGGTGCATCGATTCTTGGAGTCGGGTTTACCCCTGAAAATGCGATTCATCTCCTGACCACCGGAGCGATGGGTACGATGACGTTGGCGGTGATGACACGAGCGAGCCTGGGCCATACCGGACGAGCTCGGCACGCAGATCGGCTGACCGTGACAATTTATCTTCTGGTCAATATTGGGGCGTTGCTTCGCATCTTTGCCCCGAATCCCGAGATCCCTACTACGCTTACTCATGTGATGCTCGGCCTGTCCGCACTCAGCTGGAGCGGAGCATACCTGCTGTTTGCATTCGTCTATGGCCCGTTTCTCCTCCGTCCGAGCCTTGATGAGTGGAGACCTCAGGGATAAACAATTGGCGCCCTATTGATAGGTGCGGTATGATGACTATCTAGAGAAAAGCTGAATTGGCCATTTTAACAACCTGAACAAAGGGGGCGACCGGTTTCGACGGGGATACTGAGGTCACTGTCGCATGTCGAGCT
>CAYTAS010000165.1:0-4867 GCA_964435885.1 uncultured Nitrospira sp.
AGGCGGATTGCTCAGCCCTAGAATGTTTGTCGGACACTTGTTCAATTTCTTACAGGACAGCTTCAAATACAATTCACACTGTGTGATGAGGTCAATCTCCCGGTGAGTCGTTACTGAGCCACCAGTCCGTTTACCCCTGCAGGCAGGCCAGAGATGCTGGTCAGGAGCGTCAGTTCCCCGCTGCCACGATTGACACGAAACACATCGATCGCACGTGCAGTTGCATTGAGCACATAGAGGAACTTGCTGTTTCGGTTCAAGGCCATATCGATTGGAGCGGCTCCGGTTGAGGCGG
Organism: uncultured Nitrospira sp.; assembly: GCA_964435885.1. Lineage (GTDB taxonomy): Bacteria > Nitrospirota > Nitrospiria > Nitrospirales > Nitrospiraceae > Nitrospira_D. The sequence goes on from CAYTAS010000165.1 coordinate 296, forward strand.
CTACTGCCGCGAGCAAGGTCAGACTTCCGTCTCGTCCAACTCGATAACTGGAAAGGTTGTTGCTGCCGGTGTTGCTTGTGTAGGCAAATTTCCCGGTTTTGGTCACAACGATCCAACAGGCCGCTGATTGAAAATCGGGAACCGACCCGCTGCGAAGCCCCAATACACTTTTTCTTAACACATATGATGAAACTGCGCTGGCATTGGCTGTTCCACCGAATGCCTCGCTCACGATGAGCACTCCTCGTTTATTGAAAGAAAACCCGAACGGGGTGACACCGGACGAGGGTTGAGAGACCGGTCCAACAGCGACACCATCTTCATCCACCGTATATGTATCGATGATCTGGGTGGCTTTTTCTGTCACCACCAACGTGTCTCCTTCGGGATTAAATTCAATTTGTGCCGGTGCCGTGGCAGGACCGCTGAGCGAACGAGTCGATCCAGGAATCGGCCTGAGAATATTACGGCTTGTCAATGTAAAGCCTGTAATATTACCAGTGCCACCCGCATTTAACACGTAGACCCAGTTTTCGTGAACCGCGATGCTGATCGGACGCACTCCACCTGAACTCACCTTACATGTGAGCGTTAGGCCGTGATCATGGATCTGAAACACCGACACCTCGTCGCTTCCTGCATTCACGACAAAGAGGGTCTCTCCGTCGTCGCTAATCGCGATCGCACCTTGATTGCCTAAGCCACCTCCTGATCCGGCACCCTGAGTAGGAAAGCTTCCAGCTGGAATCAATGTCTCACCTCGCTGCTCAAACGCCAAGACCGCATTCCCGGAGGTGGCATTTGACATGGTATACACCATTCTCCCATTCTGACCGGCAAGAGCGTCGCCGATCATCCATCCAGATAAAGTCAATATCACCGCCATTAGCCGCATGAAACGTTTTCTCATGTTGTACCTCCATGTTAACTGCCCGAGCTATCGCCGATCAGGATTCAGCATAGTCATGAAATGTCACAACACTTTCACGTCTAGCTCACATAACGGTCACAAGATAAAACACTCGGATTGGTCACGACGTGGACCTTACCCTCACCCCAAAAGCGGTTCCAACCTCGACCCGTACTCGTTCCCGAGCCCGGTGTAACCGCACGTAGAAGTTCGTTTTGGAGATGTTCAGCCGTTGGCAGACCTTGTTGCTTTCCATCCCATCCGCATCACGAAGAATCAGGACTTCCTTGAGATTGAGCGGCAACGCGTCCATCGCGTGTCGCATACAGTCCAGGGTTTGTTTTGACAGCAAGAGTTTCTCTGGTGTCCGGTCGTCGCAAAGCTGCCTGGAGAATGACCAGCGTCCGGCGCAGTCCCCGTGCCATTGGAAGCGCGACAAGTCGATCATGTCACCATGGTTATCACCATCGAATGCGAAGTCTGAGAAAGGGACATAGCGTTTGTCACGCACGCCGCGATCCTTGGCTTTGTGGATCAGAATGCCGCAGATCCAAGCACGGATAGACGAACGTTTTTCAAATCGATCTATATTTGTGAATACCGTCATCCAGGTCTCCTGTACGACTTCTTCGGCTACGTCCCGACTGGCAACATACCGCATGGCTATTCGAATAAGCAGGCCATGTTGCTGGGTCACGAGCTCATCGAAGGCCTGTTCCTCACGGAGCCTTAGCCTCACGAGCAGCATATTCTCGGCTGCCATGACGCAGGCTGGCGTGGCTACTACGGACCTCCTGTGAGTCGAGACAACATGATCACTGACCTCGGTACGCATCACTCGTCTCCGATCTGCAGTACGTGTCTTCCTAAGCCGATCGTATCTGTTATGACTCAGAATAATTATTGCGCTCGCTGATCACGGAAGGGTCACGAAATCATGACATCTTGGTCACGAACGTACAGGCGGTCAGGTTGTGAGAAGAATCGGGGGGCTGTTCGGAGATCGACGAGCAACTGTCTCAGCAGGGGGATTCGTTGCGATCCTATGAACTCAAACCTCCTCCGTCCTCGAGGCTGGAAGCAGACCGTCACGATCTGAATCCGCTTGAGACCCTATGCCTTGGCTGAAGAATCGGAAGGTTGAACCGTACGAAGATAAAACGTGAAGGTTGTTCCGCCATTCAGGACACTGTAAGCCTCAATGGAACTTCCGTGAAGCTCAAGGATTCGTTTGGAGATGGCCAGACCAAGCCCTGCCCCAGTCGCTCTTCCTTGCTGGCTGCTGCCAACTCGATAGTAGCGATCAAAGATGTACGGGAGCTCCTCTGGTGGAATCCCGCAACCGGTGTCCGTAACCTGCGTCACCATCTTCCCATTCCCAAGACTCAGGGCCACGATGACAACGCCCCTTTCCGGAGTATGTCGGATGGCATTGACGATGAGGTTTTCAAGAACTCGTTCGATCAGCCCAATGTCAGCTAAGACAAATGGAAGATCTTCCCGTATCTTCCCCTGAAGATTCACCTGCTTCTTCTCTGCCACAACCTTGAGCTTTTGAACCACATCTTGGACAAGCTCGCTGAGTGAGAACGGTTCGACATGAGGCATCATTTCCTGAGAATTCAACTTGGCCAGGTCAAACAGCTCAGCAATCAACTTGCTTAGTCGCTCGCTATGCTTTATAGCGATTTCAAGGTAGTGTCGCTGCTCCTGTGGGGACAGCGTGCCTTCCTTCAAACTCAGGGTCTCAAGATACCCCTGGAGCGATGTCAGAGGCGTGCGGAGGTCATGGGAGACATTGGCGACCAGTTCGCGCCGCAACTGATCAGTCTGACTGAGCTGCGTGACCTGCTTATGAATGCGATCTACCATTTGAGTAAAGATCGTTTCCAATTCGTCAATTTCATCCCGCGGCTGAGCAGGAACTGGCTGCACTTGAGATTGGTATGCCACCGCTGATTGCTGAGAGAAATCGCTTCGTTTGTAGCTCTCCATCGTCACGGCAAGCCCTCTGAGCCGCTGAGTCAAGAGCCTAAGTGTGATAAGACCAGTCATAAAGGCAAACAGCACTGTTGCCAGCACAGCCCACATGCTCAAGCGAAGAATGTAACTCCCTTCTAGCCTCTGTGCCACGGAGTCAAACTCCTCTCCGCCCAGGATCACGTACAGATAGCCCTGGATTGAACCACTCAGAGATTCGATGGGAAACGCTGAAAAAATCTTCTGTCGGTTGAGATCGCGCGGGTCGTCGCCCAGGATGGGGAGGTCTTCGGCTCCAGACAACAACCGCTTGAGTGGATCGAGAGCGATACCTTGTCGTTTCACCTTTGAAGGAGGGGCCGAAAAGGTCAGGATGGTTCCCTGGGCATCAAGCAGATAGACTTCGATACTGGGATTGATCACCATGAGCATGTGAAAAATCTCCTTGAGCGCCTCCTCATTCACCAGTCCTTCCTGCATCAGGAGCTTTTCGGACACGATGCGTTCGGCCAACGTCTGGTTAAGCTTTTGGTTCACCTCCTGAAAATGCAACCGGGTCGTATACAGAGTCAGTACAATGGTCCCGGCGCCTATGAGGGAAAATAGCCCGAGGAGCACACTTGCAAGCTTCCCGTACAGAGTAGTGAACATTCAGCTATCCCTACTCGTGTGCCTCGGTAAAACTGTAGCCAATACCCCAGACGGTCAAAATGTACTGAGGATGGCTTGTATCGCGTTCGATTTTGGCCCGTAAGCGATTAATGTGAGAATTCACGGTGTGTTCGTAGCCGGCGTGTGCATACCCCCACACCAAGTCAAGTAATTGCGAACGGGTATACACGCGACCTGGATGCTGGGCGAACTGCAGTAAGAGATCGAACTCTTTCGCTGTCAGGTCTATTGCTTTGCCGCAGAGGGTCACTTTGCGTTTCTCGACATCAATCATGAGATCGCCCGTCTGAATCATGTGTTGCTTGCCGGGATCTCTATGCGCTTCAAGCGCCTCCATGCGACGGAACAACGCCTTCACCCGAGCGAGGAGTTCACGAATACTGAACGGCTTGGTCAGATAATCATCTGCGCCGATCTCGAGACCAAGGACGCGATCCAATTCAGTCGACTTAGCCGTCAGCATCAGAATGGGTGTGTAGTTGGGTTTAGTGCGTACGTTTCTGCATACTTCCAATCCTTCCATCCCTGGAAGCATGAGATCGAGAATGATTAAATCGTAGGCATGAGCCAGTGCGTGTTTGAGGCCTGTCGCACCATCCTTCGCCACATAGACGTCATGTCCGACATCACGAAGATGGAGCTCCAGGAGACGCGCAATGTCCGCGTCATCTTCAATTATGAGGATATTGCGAGGCTTTACGCTTTGTCGATACTGTGCTTCGTCTGCCATTAGTGCTAGGATAACAGGCGATTATCACGAAAGCATCACAGATGGCCGGAGCTGATGAGCAACAAATTCACGCGCGTAGGCAGGTATCGGCTGAAGGATCAGACACCGACGGCTTATTGGGCTGACTTTTCAAAAATGATATCACCGTAATAGGCAATGGCCCGCTCCTTTGTGTTGTCCGTATCACTCATGATTGCCACCCCGTTGATCACCGGCGGTTCTTCACCGAATGCTTTCTTATAATCTTGGTAGATATTGCGCGACTCTTTGACCCATATGC
>CAYTAS010000166.1:0-4850 GCA_964435885.1 uncultured Nitrospira sp.
CAGGTTGGAAGCCGTATCTGCTCCCCATTCAATTGAGGCCACCACGAAGACAAGGTCCCCAAGCGGACTGGGGAGTGTTGTGCTCAGGAAGGCCGTCACGCTCACACATACATTGGCCGACGGTCGCTAAGAGTGACCCAGCCGCGAACAATGCGATACACAAACCAGAGTCCCACCAGCGTGATCGGGAGCCACACAAAGAGGAGGCCAATCCCAAGGGTCGCGATGATGAAGGCTCCGCAGAGGGACATCCAGAGCAGTCCAAACCAGAAGGTTCGAATCTGCCAGCGAAAGTGCGATTCAAGCCACGTGCCGCGGGCCTCGCTCCGCTTGATGTAATTCAGAACGACCGCGATGATCGAAGGCCAGCCGGTGAGGAATGCGCCGACCACCGTGGCAGTGCCAATAATGCCGGTCAGCAGGCTGAATGCGTGGAGGGCGTACACGACCTTCGTCCATGTGACCAGTGAATCCACAAGTTCGCTCCATTCTCACGTTTGGTGGTGACTATTGCGTAGGTCAGGACCGTATGCTCAGCATATTCACCAGCTTCGGTCGAATGCAATACCATCAGTAACCTAGCACGTACGATGCGGCGCGAGGTGGGTGCGGCGAACTTGTTGGAGGCAGGCGTAAAGGTCACTTTTTACCGCGTTTGGCAGCATGTCGGGGATTCTCATACACCAACTCTGCACGCTCATGCTCTGACCATAGTCGCACGCCATAGATTTCCTGTAATTCCGCATTGGCTTTCTCGTCGCCCTTTCTCGCTTTTCGAAACAGACGCTGGCGATGTAGGTCTTCTTCTTCTTGACTCAGGGACCACTGTGCTCCCATTTCGACTCCTTTGTTGTAAGTTGCTCATTCCGTGAGAGTGTCTCAGCGGAGGGGGGTTGTACACGAGTTGGACTCCCAATTCAAGGTGAGAAGAATCGAAGCTGGGTGCTGGAGATTGTCGAGAGTGTTGGCTCAAGACTCCAGAGTCTTAAGCGAACGAGTCTCGATCAACGCACTTGCTTCGAGATCAAAGTGGAAGGCCTGATTGAAGGACGGTAATCATGCCCTCCTCGAGGAAAGCCGATCACACCGAAAAAGCGGAGTGAAAAGGGTATGGAATTAATCCAGGGAACGGGGGCAGGAGACCACGTCAAGACGAGGGGATGCCGTCATGGTCAATCTATCGCGGCTCAACAAAGTTCTTCTCGACCCTCTGAAATTGTGTCTGCTTGCGCCAAGTCGTGTCTGGCGAAAGCAAGAAGCTGCTCGGTCTCTCGTGTGTGTCGTCAAAGTTAGCTGGTGGGAAAACTGGCGGGCCAAATCAGTAATAATTCGGTCATCCTTTTTAGTTTTGAGCCCCCGCGCGTGAAGGTTCAGCGTGGCAAAGACTCTCTACGGGATGCCGAAGGTTCACTCTGGGCATCATAGTGGATCTGCTGTAAGCGTGATGCCAAAGAATGAATTCAAGATTGTTCCGGATCCGATCAAACGTCAACAAATTGTTCTGGTCTTTGCTCACATGGGCAGCTTCGCAAAGTGCGTCTATAGACTTTTGGAGGTTTGCCTTGGGTGACACACCGCGGGAAGCGAGGCGCTGATAACTTTCCGCTAGACTGCCCTGAGCATCTGCATAGCCTCTCCAGTGTTCCTGCGCCTTGAATCGTGCAGAAGCGTCCTGCAAAGATTTTATGGCCTTTTTAAGATTTGTGTCAGGATCGATGTTAATTAACAGAAGCGCTCGATATGTCACTCCAAGAACCATCTGAGCCTTAGCATAGGCGGGCCAGTTTTCCTGTTCTTTGTGCCGTTGCGCGACTTTGAGGAGTATGTCCATGGCTGTCTGCAGGTTTTCTCTTGGTTGCAGGTTTTGTTGCGCAAGCAATCTATAGTTATTTCCGATATTGTTCTGAGTGAGAGCATAGCCTGCCCAGTTTTGCTCCTCTTTGTAGGTAAAAGCAGCATCCAGAAGAGCCTCTTCGGCCTTCATTAAGTTTCTCATAGGTTCTACATGATGTTGGGCGAACGACTGGTAAGTAAGTCCAAGATTGTTCTGTGCCATTGCGTAGCCATTCCAGTCATGCTGTTCCGTGTACCGGTTCCTGGCATCGAGAAGAGCCTCCTCAGACTTTCTAAGATTTTCTCCCGGTGCTGAAGCAAACAGGGTATCGTCTTTAGGGCCCAACCCATACTCCGCGAGTAATCTGAAGGTGCTTCCGAGATTGACCTGAACCATGGCGTAGCCTTCCCAGGTCTGCTGATCATTGAATTGGAGGGCGGCGTCGCTGAGAGCATACAACGCCTTCTTGAGGTTGTCTTTGGGTGCCACGCCCTGGTCTGCGGATACCATGTAAACGAGGCCTAGGTTGTTCCGTGCCTTGGCATAGCCGTCCCAGTTCTGCAGTTCCATGTGCCGGGAGGCGACATCACTGAGGGTTGACGCGGCAAGTGGGAAGTGCTTTTTGGAATCCACCCCGCGGTCCGCATAGATCAGGTAGATGAGTCCAAGATCATTTTGAGCAGTAAGATAGTTAGGAGAATCGTCGTCCTGCTTGTAGCTGTCGAGTGCCGATTCATATTTTCCACGAGCGTTGTCCAATAGCTGGATGGTGCCAGAGGTCAGATAGATGTTGAGATTGGCGAACCCTGCTGCGAGGTCGATATCCGCTGTCCTCACACCTGACTTAAACCCCTTTATCATGAGTTTATCCAATTGGCGAGCAGCGGTGGTCCAGTGCTTTTGATTCAGAGAAATCAATGCAAAGACGAAACGCGCCATTTGCAATGGGCTCTTGAGTTTTTGTGGAGGAGTAGTCACGTTTTCCGGCAGTGTGCTCATGTGGGAAGTCTGGTATATCTCGGAGCCCGGCAATAGGATGGTCTTCGTTCGCAAGTGGTCGGGTTTTACAAGTTTAATCCTTGGATGGAAATAAGGACCGGTGATGTCCCCCCAGATTACGATCGAAGCGTGATAAATTCCACCCAGGCGTTTCGCCTCAATTTCCTTTTCTTCTATCGTGTTGCCAACCACATCGGCCGGAAGCTCACGGACTTCCACAACATTTTCCAGTTCTGGTTCCTCCTTAGGAATATAGTCCTCTAGCCGTCGAGCAAGATCGCGCTGAGCTGAATGTGTGACATCATCCCCTGTGAGCCGTGCTATCCAAATGCCAATCTTATTCTCAGGAGTCGCAGGGACTTTCGGCGTTCGGACGAGGTCGCTTAGTTTTTGATAGGCAAGGTGATCACGATTTCTCGGTTTCACGATGGAGTAATGATCACCATCGACCGATTCACAGAGAGTCTGCGAGTAGCCACAGGCACTAGTCTTGCTGATAAAGCGATCCTTCGTACCGTAATAGGCATAGACTGGGATCTGTGGGGTGTCTTTCCTATCGCCTGCTGCATTCTTATTAAAGCGTTGGTCCCATTCCTTCGCTAAGTCTCCAAGCGCATCGTTGAGAACAGTCATGTCTTCGACTTGAAAGTTCTTGCATGGCGCTAGGCCAGTGTTCTCCACACCATAATAAGGAGTTCCAAAAGTAAGAACCTTCACATCCTGATCTCGAAGGAGTTGAACGTTATCCCGCTCCAGTTTTACCAAAGCATGCAAGATCACGAGGCCTCCCATGCTATGGCCGACCAAGTTTACTTGGCGATACTTTGGCTGGATACTTTTGAACTGGCTCGTGAGAAAGGATGCCAGGAGTTCGCTCTGCTTTCGGATGCTATCGGTATTGCGGCAGAGATCTGTGGGATATCCAAAGAACTGAATGTTGAACTCGCTAAAGTCGTCATCCTTCAAAAGAAGTGCTGGAAATTTTCCCCACGCAGTATCCTTGCTGGAATTGAAGCCGTGCACGAAGACGATCAGTTTGTCCCTAGAAGCATCCTGTCGGACCCATTCTCGCAGGTCTTCGGTCCTCCAACCCGACAATGAGTCGATTTGGTTAAAGAGTGTCGAGGAACATCCTGCTGCGCTTATGAGACCGAACAGACTGACCGCGAGCGGCAAGCGCCACAATGAAGCTAAACATTGCATGGAGGTGCACTCTTCTTTCGTGCACTGCAATTGGCCCTAATCTCAATCGGCAGAGGGAGCTGCATAGGTCCTTCTTTCCGTTGTCCGTCAAGTTCCTAGCTTCTCAGCCAAGAAGAGGGTTACTATTATTCATTTTGAACCATCTGAAGATACACCTGTGTTCCATTAAAATCGAGGCGGATAGGCACAACTATTCGACTGCTCCTCTGGCAGCATTGTTGTCTATCGCAGCTATCGAGAAATAAAGTTTCCCCTGGGGCGAGGGGAGATACGGGGACATCGGCAGGTAGACGACAGCAGGCGGCATTGCCACCAGTGTTCACGAGGGGTTTCTCAATTGTTCGCGGAGTTCGAGGATTCACACCGGGGGATTTCAAGGCCGGCACGTTCGGCCGCCTCCTCTTTTTATTCTCTCTTAATCTTATCCAACCCCCCCATATATGACCGCAGCACCAGCGGAATTTCCACCGAACCATCTGGCTGTTGAAAATTTTCCAGGATCGCCACCACGGTTCGCCCTACGGCCAGACCGGAACCATTCAGCGTGTGGACAAAGTCGGCTTTCGACTCTTTCTTTCCCTCGCCTGGCCGATATTTGATACCCGCTCGCCTGGCTTGGAACGATTCGAAATTGCTGCAGGACGAGATCTCCCGGTACTGTTGCTGAGACGGCAGCCACACCTCAAGGTCGTAGGTCTTGGCAGCGGAAAACCCCATGTCCCCGGTGCAGAGTGTGATCACGCGATAGGGAAGGCTCAGGCTCTGTAAAATCGACTCCGCATGACCTGTCAACCGCTCCAGTTCTTCGTACGAT
>CAYTAS010000167.1:0-4849 GCA_964435885.1 uncultured Nitrospira sp.
GGAAAAGCACAACGGCATCCATCCAAGATAGAAGGCCGCAAAAGCTCTACAAAGCCAGATTGTTCCGTCCTAGGGTTATTCCCAGGATCACTCCGCGGAGCTAATGTTTTATAGTGGAAGACCTATGGTACGATGAAACGAGTTAATACTTTCTTGCTGCCGCCCTATTCTCGTGCTCCTCATAGAAACGAACGGGCGGTCGAAGCCACTGTGCAAAACGCCTATGTCGCTGCTCAAACCTACAGTCCTTATCGCCGATGACCATCCGCTTGTGGCTGAAGGGCTTCACCAGCTACTCGAGTCTGACTTTGAAATCCTTGGAACAGTGGGGAATGGTGACGAATTAGTACACCAAGCGCAATCGTTGCGACCTGACATCGTTCTGCTTGACGCCGTGATGCCTCCTGACAATGGCTTCAGCACGGCTCGGCGACTCAAAGAAACCGTACCTCACTGCCGAGTTATTTTTGTGACCATGCTTGATGAGCCTACGCACGTGAGTGAGGCATTCCGTGTGGGAGCCAAGGGATACGTTTTGAAACAGTCGATCTCGTCGGATCTCGTCAAAGCCATGCGAGCGGTGATCAGAAATGAACAATACCTCTCTCCTGGAATTACAGGAGAGGTTCGAGAGTCGGTAGAATATCCCTGGACCAAACCCGGCGGCTTTACCGTTCAACTGACTGAACGGCAACGTCAGATCCTTCAGCTGCTCTCGCGGGGAGACTCCACAAAAATGATTGCAGGAACGCTCAAGATTTCTCCCAAGACTGTCCTGTTTCACAAAACCAGCATCTTTAAGAAGATCGGAGTGCGGTCACCCAGTGAACTCACTAAATTCGCTCTGATCCACGGGCTAACATCTCTTTCGACTTCGAAACAACAGAATTAAAGACAGACCTTGTGCGGGAGCATCACAGTTGATTGGGGCAGGCAGGAGACCCTTCCGAACTGCTACGATATAAACGGATTAGTTATTAGCAGGTACCACGGATTGAAGGGTGATGATGCCGTTGGCGATTGCATATTTTGTCAGTTCCGGGCGGGTCTTCAGCCCAAGTTCCTTCATGATGCGAGTGCGATGGAACTCGACGGTCTTCGTCGAGACATTCAGGATGGCGGCAATTTCCTTTGTGGAGCGCCCCTCGGCGACCAACTGCAGAACCTCACGCTGTCGTGGGCTTAATGTATGGTCGAACCCGTTTCCCTCAGTTTCCCCTTTCTTCGATTGTGCCGGGCGGTTCATATGTTCCACAAGGCCCTGGGCCACGCTCGGAGAAATATACGTGTTACCTTTCAAGACCTCTTTGACCGCGTGCTGCAGTTCATTGGAGAGCGATTGCTTAAGCACATACCCTGCCACGCCGACGCGGAAGGCCTCCACGACAAAAGCCTGGTCGGCATGCATCGTCAGCATCAGCATCTTGGTCTTTGGGTCTAACTGTTTGATCTGTTTAGCCGCATCCAAACCGTTCAGCAAAGGTAAGGAGATGTCGATGATAATCAGATCGGGGTGGGTATCTGAAACGGCTCTGACCAGAGACCGACCATCCGAATGAATGCCCACAACATCCATGTCGGATTCAAGAAGCTTTTGGATGCCCTCCGCTACCAACAGATGGTCGTCCGCGATCAATATTCGTGGTTTCATCGGAAGCCTCCCTCGCCATAAGGAGCAGATTCGTTTGCACCTGTCTCTTCGTACCTACGACGGTCAGTCTCCTCCTTATACGTTTTGAAAGTCAAGAGCAGCTCGAACCACATAAACAGATGTGAGTGAGTGCTCGTCGGATCAGAAATGGGTTACGGTTGGACGAGGCATAGCGGTAAATATTCAATTGCAGCGGATCAAAGCGCTCCTGGCTCGCTGACTGTCAGCCCTTCGTCTTGCGGTCTTTGCTTCGGACCGCTGTAGCTGGTCCTCCTTTTCGACCACCCTTGCGGGCCAGACTTTTGTCAACCGATTTTCCTCGCCCGGAGCCACCCGGCTTCTTCCCGCCCTTGTCCAGTTTGTTCACAGTGGCCCATGCGCGGCGCTCGGCCTCGTCTTCGGGTACTCCCCTGCTGCGATATCCAGCTTCAATCTTGGCGGCCTTCCTTTTTTGCTTTCCCGTATACTTTGATTTGTCTCCTCGCGGCATCAATACCTCCTTTTTCCGTCCCTCTCAGAGGCATAAAACCCAGACGTTATGAGGACACCTGTTTGAGAACGCCGCCGGACGCCGCAGCATCCTCGCCCTTTGTCGCAAGGTCTCCTAATCAGACAATGCCCACCAATTGTTTTGATCTCGACAGGATTGGTAGTCGGCGAATATGCCGCTCCGACATCAGACGAGCGACCTGGGCCGAGTCTTCATCCTCATAACAATAGTGCATCGCGTCCGTCATGACCTCCTTAATGCGGGTCATTTTTGTTTCACGACCGGGAGCCATGACTCGAACGACCAGATCTCGATCGGTCAGCATTCCGATGAGTCGTTTACCGTCATAAACGGGTATGGACCCCACGTCCAATTTGGCCATTTGGAGGGCGGCGTCTTCGGTCATCGCGTCCGCGCTTATCACTTCCACCTCGCGTGTCATAATATCCTTCAGTTCAGGCATGGCATCCCCCTTTTCTTACAGTATTGAGCGCCCAAGAGATACGATTCCATTGCGCGGCTAGCCCCACCAGTCGGCCCATGCTTCAAGCCATCGCAATAGTCATAGTATCACGAGCGCCATTCCCATCACGCCGATGGCCAACCAAAATTGTCTCAAGGCGCTGGTCATCCCGATCGCGGCCGACATCAAGAACGATGCAGCTGCGGCAGCGTCACATTCAATCAACCAACGACTCATTTCATACCCTCTCCTACTCTAAGCAGGTCGAAAGAGAAGCTCGACAAACCCCTCGGTGTAAGACATCCGTTCCCTAGACTCTTTTGAAGTGATGTTCCAGTCTAATCTCGCAGCTTACCACGCACAGAGTCATGTCTGGTCTGTCGAGTCAAGGCTATCGGTTGGTGGAATCAGCCTTTCTAGGGAGGCCCGCCTCAAAAACTAGGTGGAAGACTAGTCAGGAATCAATCGGCTCATGCTAATGATGAACGGAAACTGGCTCATACAGAACAAAGGGTCTCACGCAACCGCATTCGGCTACCTATTATGTTTGACGAATTCGATAACGACGGATGCTTGGAACAATGAACTAACCTTCGTAACCAAAGGAGACTTTTCATGAAGAATTTATTGATATGGAGTATCGGTTTGGTATTGATGGGTGCAGTCGGGTGTCAGTCAATGACCGGCAAGACGGCGGGACGAACAATGAGCGATGCGGGCATCACGGCTTCCGTCCAGACGAAACTGACAGCCGACAAAGCATCCAATTTCTCACGAATCGACGTGGATACGGAACGAGGAATTGTCACGCTGAATGGAGTCGTCGAATCGGCACAGGAAAGGGAACGGGCAGGACGTTTGGCGAGAGAGGCAGACGGGATCAGGGGGTTGAACAACAACCTACAGATCCAGAGCCAGTCACCGCAATAGATAACTTAGGCGATCTCAAGAGCGGTGGGGTGAGCTGAGCAATCGTGAGCTCCCCCCAGCCAGCCGCTTATATGCACATGGTTAAACGAGGATAGAGGCTATGACGCACTCGTCCGATAACGGCGACTGGAGCATCTGCATGGAGTGTAAGTGGTGGGAAGTTGAGCCAAACGCCAGTACTGACGAAGAAACGATTGGATTTTTCATCGATGAACATTTGCAATCCTACCGACTCAGTATCACGGATATTATTGGGTGTAATCGATTTGTTCAGGGTGCGCCGGCGCGAGGCAGCGGCTCAAGGCGACAACCTCCTGACGCAACCTGGAGTCAGTGAACCGCCGCATTTCACAAAGGAGGAACTCATGAGCAAACACGCGACAATGACTGTAGAGCCTTCGACCGATCTTCTTAATATGTTGAAAGAAGACCATCAGAAGGTCAAAGAGCTTTTTGAACAGTTCGAGCATACGGGAGATGCAGAGGAGCGCGCCGAGATCATCAAAGCGGCGATCAACGAATTGGAAGTGCATGCCGAGCTGGAAGAGAAAATTATTTATCCCGCTTTTAGAGACCACCTCGACGAAGATCACCTCATCAATGAGGCTCTTGAGGAGCACCACGTGGTCCACCTCCTCATCAAAGAATTGAAAGGGGCTCGCGGGAAGGCGGGGCGCAGAGACGCGAAATTCACCGTCCTTGCGGAAAACGTAAAACACCACATTAAGGAAGAAGAGAAATGTCTATTTCCTGAATCCTTAGTGATGGATTTGGATTTGGACGCCTTGTCGGCAAAAGTTCAAAACAGGAAGGCGCAGCTGACATCTCAGAAACAACCTGTGAAGAGAAAGCGCTAGACGTTAGCAAGACGATTTGTGAGACGTCCGAGATCAGACGTGATGTGTGATCCCAGACACACGCAAATCGCCTCCGCCCTTTCATACGCTCTTCTACCCCGGACGAATAATGTGTCCCAGTGCGCTCCCGCCTTGGCAGACCTTGTTATGCCGATGTCAAAACCGGTGTGCTGCTCGGCCGATCAACACTGACGGTAATCAGTAGCTGCCCGATGAGGACAGGGGAATTGTAGGCTCATCGTGGAGCGAAGAGCTTCTTAAAGCTCAGGAGGTAAAGCCGGTTTGAAGCGCGGACCAAGGTACTGTTGGTAGGTTCTTCTCCGGGCCAGGTGGAGTTCCAGTCGGATGATCGAAGTCTCCCCCGTCTCAGTTCCGAGGCATAAGCGGCGTTCCGAGGTCGCAAAGCGGAACGTGTCAATGAGTTTGGGACACTTGCCGTTGGCATTTAGTGTAGAACC
>CAYTAS010000168.1:0-4815 GCA_964435885.1 uncultured Nitrospira sp.
GCGAATAGAGGAGCATGGACGCGTGCCCCATCGACAGCACGAACCGATCCCGGTTTGGCCAAATCGGATCGTTCGGATCGAACCGTAGGATTCGTTGCCAGAGACAGTAGACGACCGGGGCCATGGCCATCGGGGTTCCTGGGTGGCCAGAATTAGCTTGCTGCACGGCATCCATCGAAAGGGTGCGGATCGTGTTGATGCAGGTCTGGTCGAGTTGAGGATTCGTCACTATGGCCCCCTTTTATAGCGGTGTATACCTGGAGAGTTACGTCAGCGGTCCTCTTTGATTATGTCGGTCGTTTCGAGCGCAGGCTTGAGCGAGAGCATGAAGGGGAAAGCAAACGGACAAAGAACCAGTCTCGGCAGGCTCAGGATTGGGCGGGTGAGATGCGTGAACCATTGCCGATAGGATCGAGGGTCCGGTATTGTTCAGCACACGACACTTCGCAATTCAATTGCATCGCTTGCAGTAGGTCTGCAAGCATCCGTCAGGTGGCTGCTGATAGATGAATCGACTTTGCGTCCCCGGTCTTGGTAGCGCGCGGCGCCTTCGTGATCAGGCGTGAGAGCAACTATACTGCTCCCTCCTCAGATCGAATCCATGCACATCGAAAACAGTGCCCTGATCATTTCAACCAGGTAGCAAAGGTGAATGGGCGACCTGTGGGTTATCTCGCCAACCTCTTAACCCGGAGGTTTGTGTGTTGGTCTGTGGCGGGGAGAATTCATATGCGCCACACTTGTCATTCACCGTGGATTTTGAGGCCCTGTTCCCATCCATAGAGAACAGCTTCACGGTGCTGGCTCCACAGTCCCATGAGCTTTTCATTCCAGTTTTGGCGGGCTTGCGGTTCAAGGCTCCTCCACTCCATTTTTCGATTATCAGGCTCGAGGGCGAGATCAAATCCATACTTATAGGCCAAGCGGTAGTGGTTAAAATCATACTCCGATGTGGCGAAGTGTGATTGATAGTGGGCTCTAAACGAGGAGTCATGGTTCGCGAACGTGTCGGACGATTCTTTATTTCTTCCGGTCGTCCCCTGGTCTGATTGGTGTTCTTGCGACGCGATGGTCCTGAGATTACCGTACTGTGGGTGCTCGGCGGGCAGGAGGCGAATGACCACCCAGACTACCGGAATCAGCAGGAGAAGGAATCGAAATGCAGTCGTGGATGTCATGGAGACCTCCGAGCAGGTAGATTGAATAATAAGCCAGGCAAGGCGTAAAGTTCCAGAGCGGTCCGTCAAACTTGGGTTAGCTCAATAGTCTTTAATTAGAGAGTGACCGCGAACTAAGAATTTCGAGAAGTGAACTGGGCCAGTGGTGTCATTGACTTGAAACCTTGCTGAGGCCAGGATGACGCGCGAGGGTGGGCGATGGCACTTCAAGGAGGCTGGTTCGTTGTGCGGTGCTAGCACTCCTTTTCGCACAAGTCGATCGCCGCGTCGATTTTCAGCGCAAAGCGGCCTCGGCCACGCGGCACCAGTCTCACATCTGGGCATTTCTGCTCTAGCCGACGGCGCAGCAGAATGAGGCGCGTTTCGAGGTTGTCCTTGTACTCCGGCAGTCCCAGCCAAGCATCCATACGCAGCTCTCGATTGGTGAATTCGCCGCGCCCCTCGTCACAGTAGTGCTTCAGCAGGCGCCAGAGAATCCTGGCCGGCAGGTTACGGATGAGGTACTCGCCATCTACGAAGACACAATCGTCCCTCTGAAAGAAGCTGAACCGGCGCGTTGATCGTGAGCGGGAGGCGCTGGCCGGGGGTGCCGGTATCGCTTGATCACTCGGTGTTTCATCCGTATCACGGCTGAGTTGCTCGATCGTCGTGGCGAGGTGCAATCCGATGATGGACAATAATGTGTTCTCGGTCGGAAGAAAGGCGAGCGGATCCATACTCTCGACGGCGAGCACACCCACGAGGCGCCCGCGTGTCACCAATGGCACGGCGATTTGGCTGGCTGCATCAGGTAGCCCCGGGAGCGGGATTTCACGCTCGATGGCTTCCATCTTTCCCATCGCTTCGGCCCGTTCTCGTACGGCACGCGCGTACCGCAAGCTGTGATCCATCGCCGACAGATACAGGGTCCGCTTCGCACGGGCCACCATGCCGATGAGCCCTTCCCCGATTCCGACTTCTGAGCCGACACCGTTCTCTCGATAGCCGCGGCTGGCAATCGCCTGCAGCTTGGCGTTGCGCTCGTCGGTAAACAGGATCATCGCATGGCGAAAGCCAAAGAACTCGTCGAGCCGTTGCAGCGACCCTTGCAGCGCCTCGTCCAAGGTCTGTGCCTGGTTGAGCCGTTCAGCGAAGAGGCGAAGCGACAGCATGTCGGGCTCAATAAAGAGCCGGGACGGCCGCTCCGATGGCGGAGAGGCCGGCAGTCGTGTGAACCCCTCCAAATGTTCGACGCTTCGCACCTCGTACACATCGGCGGCCTGCAGGCGAAATACTTCCGTCATACCCGAGTAGGAGGCCACCGCCTGAAGTTGCAGCGACATCGATTCGAACAAGGGCCCAGTGGTTTCAGAGTGATCGTACCGAAGACCGAATCGATAGGCATGCAGCGTGCGTGGATCCAGCACGACGGCGCAGGCAAATGGATTCTCGCGAACGTTGCGATGCGTCTTATTGAAGAATTGAAACGAAATTGCGAGGTGCGAGGCATCCACATAATAAACTTGGCTGATAAAGGTGATGTTGGGTGTGCCGTCGATTGCGCAGGTACTCAAGGCCGCAGGGACGATACCCTGAAAGCAGGCCCAGAGGTCCTCGAGCAGCAACGATGCCTGGTTCATGGTCTCACTTTCCGCCCCGCGCCAGGTCCGGGAGTTTGATCAAAGACCTCGGTCACGTCGACCTCGACGGCGACGGTTGGTTCGACGATCCATCCTTCGATCAAGCTGGACGACACGCCGACGGCCTTCAGCTCGGCGGAGAATTCGCGATGCCAGTGCTGACTGAGCTCCCGGTCGATCGCCGTCACCGGCATGATACGCCGCACGCGGCCCTTCAACTGGCAGGTAATATGGTCGGTGGGTCTGGTGCAGGTGACTGCCAGCATGCCGTTTGCGCGCAGATTGTCGAGCGTCTTGCCGGCGAACGTCTCTGAGAGAAGGATGGTCAGGCTACCGCGGTTCGGGGTGAGACGAATTCCCCACGCGCGCGTGCATTCCGGCATAAGTGTCGCATCGCGCGTGCCGACCATGACCGAGACGCCTGTGTGGAGGAGAGCGACGATCCAGTCGGGAATCATGAGATGAACCGGCCTGTTAGGAAAGATTTAGGCGGAGCTTAGCATAGTTTTAGGAATGGTGTCGTGCCTCGCCATGCTAATGTCGCGGGCGCATACGATGACAGACGCGCCTGTGCTGTGACGGCGTACAACAACATGGAGGGTCCTATGCGATACGTGATTTATGGTTCACTGGCGGTGCTGGTACTTGCAGCGATGTCGGTTCCAGGGTGGGTCGGTGACAGTCAAAGCGCGAAGGCGTCCCGCGGGGCAGATACGCCGGTGGTGTTTGTGGCCCACGACTATGGCTTTACCGGGCCCGATCGTCTTCCTGCCGGGCTGACGACCGTCCGGATTGTGAATGAAGGACAAGACCTTCATCACATCCAGTTTTTGAAACTCCTACAGGGCAAAACGGCTGCTGACTTCCGTGCAGCCATTGCGGCCGATCCAAGCCGATTGCCGGGATGGGTGCAACATGCCGGTGGTCCGAACGTGCATCCGGCCGGCAGTCAGGCATCCGCCACGGTCAATCTGATCGAAGGGGACTATGTGCTGATCTGTTGGATTCCCGACAAGAACGGTGTGCCCCATGTGGTGTTGGGAATGCAGAAGGCCTTGTCCGTTCGAGGAGGCAAACCGGTGAAGGTCTTGCTGCCGGCACCGGCATCCGTCATCACCCAAGTCGACTATCAGTTTGCCTTCTCCAAGCCAGTGGTGTCCGGCCTTCGGACAATTGAGGTCGTCAATCATGGAGTCCAGCCTCATGAAGTCGTGGTGGTGAAACTGTTCCAGGGGGCCTCAGTGAACGATGTGATTGCCTCGTTCGAGCCTGGTGCGTCCGGTCCGCCTCCTGGTGAACTGGTGAGCGGAATCACGGCAATCGAGAAGGGCTCGCGCATGACCTTTACCAGTGAATTCAAGCCGGGACGGTACGGGCTGATCTGTTTTGTCCCAGATGCGGCCACTGGACGGCCGCATTTCCTTCATGGCATGACGACCGAGTTCACTGTGGAGTAAGCGGGGAAGGTCCATCTCCTGTTCGGCGAGGGAGAAAGCCGGTTAGATGATCCAGTCTGACCGGCTTTCTTGTGTACGGCAGAGAATTGGGCCGGCTGCTGTCTTTAGAGAATATAGAAATGTCCGGCGCCGAGTCAGTTGTTCAGCGAAGCGGAGATCTCTTTAGCTTCTTCCTGAAGAAATTCCATGGCTCCACCCCGGATTATTTGTAGGATCTGGTGTGGAATTGTGAAGGAAAAGCTGCATCAAGCGACGCACGCTGCGTTCGCAATGCCGCTTGGGCCTTGGCGATTGTGGTGAGGGCTAACGTGACGGTGTCGCCAGGGGCGAGTTGGGCCGCGAGAGGGAGGTCCGCAGTGATGACAGCCCCGATCTTGGGATAGCCACCAGTCGTCTGCCGGTCGGCCATCAGGAGGATTGGTTGTCCATCGGCTGGGATTTGCAAGGCTCCCATCGTCGTGCAATCGGAGATGAAATGCCCCGGAGCTTTCCGGACGATACGTGGACCAGCTAGTGTAGTGATTCATGCTGTTCTTGTCTTATTCATGGCGATCCTGGCCC
>CAYTAS010000169.1:0-4767 GCA_964435885.1 uncultured Nitrospira sp.
ACATTTCACATCATCTTCGGATTCTTCGCGATGCCGGGCTCGTCGAGGGACTCCGCGACGGGAAGCAGGTCTGTTATCGCATTACGCCGGTCGTGCAACGGGCGCTGGCCAACCGACAAGGCAAGGCCCTCAATTTCGGCTGTTGCGAACTGCGATTTCCCGAGTCGGTATTGGCGACGGCAAAATCTCGTGCGCGTCAGATGGTGCGTTTCTGAAAGGCTCTGCACTAGTGAGGTCATACATATGTCGCTGACACTGATAGGACAACGCAACCCTCTCGCTTCTGCTTCCGAACAGCTCAAGGTGCTGGCTAATGTGGGCCCCTGTCTCCCCTTTGAGACACAACTGGCTCAGGCCGGCCTCTCTCCGCTGCATGCCACCGGCATCACGGTCTTCCAAATCAATGTCGGAAAATTCTGTAACCAGACCTGTCGTCATTGTCATGTCGATGCTGGTCCCGACCGCACCGAAATCATGTCTCGAGAAACCGCGGAGCTGTGCGTTGACGCGCTTGCCCAAACCGATATTCCCACGGTGGATATTACCGGTGGCGCACCGGAGCTCAATCCGCATTTTCGCTGGCTCGTCAAACAAGCCCGTAGGCTTGGCCGACATGTCATGGATCGCTGCAACCTGTCCGTGTTGCTGCTTCCGTCACAAGCCAACCTCGCTGAGTTCCTGGCTAATCACCGTGTGGAAATTATCGCGTCACTTCCCTCTTCCCGTGCCAGCCAAACCGATGCGCAGCGAGGCGAGGGCATCTTTGAGAAATCGATGGAGGCGCTTCGCCTCTTAAACCGGTTGAGGTATGGACGACCTGACAGTGGCTTAGTCTTGAACCTTGTCTATAATCCTGTCGGAGCATTTCTGCCTCCGAAGCAGGAAGCCATCGAAGCTCAGTTCAAGAAAGAACTGCGTACCAAGCACGGTATTGAGTTCAACCGGCTCTATACAATCACCAATATGCCGGTCAGTCGGTTCCTGGAATTCCTTATTGAAAGTGGGAATTATGACCAGTACATGACAAGGCTCGCCAACGCCTTCAATCCCGCTGCCGCCGCCGGTGTCATGTGTCGCTCCATGATTTCCATCGGGTGGGATGGCACACTCTACGACTGTGACTTCAACCAGATGCTCGACCTCTCGGTCTGCCATGGCGTACCAGCGCATATTCGTGACTTCGACCCGACTCAGCTTCATCATCGCCAGATCGTGACGCACAACCATTGTTACGGATGTACAGCCGGCTCCGGCTCGTCTTGCGGTGGATCAGTCATGTAAAGCAACTGGCCATGGAACTCTCCTTCTTCACATTCTCGCTGGTCCTCGTTCTGGCCTTTGCCAACGGCACGAACGACGTATCGAAGGCCATCGCCATACTCGTCGGCAGCGGTGTGACGAACTACCAAACCGCCATCGCCTGGGGTACCTTCTGGACCATTGTCGGTGCCGCTGCTGCGGCCTTCGTCGCCACGGCCATGGTCAAGACCTTCAGCAGCGGATTCATTCAACCGGGCTTAGCCATCCCTTCCGCCCTCGCTCCGGCGATCTTGAGCGGAGCCATCCTGTGGGTCCTATTCGCTTCAAAGACGGGACTTCCGGTATCCACGACGCATGCCTTGACCGGTTCGCTTGTCGGAGCCGGTCTGCTGGTATTCGGAACCGATGGCGTGATCTGGGCAACGGTATCGAAAAAGATCTTTCTTCCCCTGTTACTCAGCCCGCTCCTCTCGCTCAGCCTTTCATTCTTCTTTCACCCCATTTTGAGATCGATCGCCACTCGATGGGAAGGACTATGCGTCTGCGTGATGCCGAGTCAGCGTGCGCTGGTGACGATCGACGCACAGGGTTTTACCCGTACCTTGTTTCAAGCCGGAAGTCTGGGCATGCCGGTCGCCTCTGTTCCTTCACACTGTAATCGCGCGGGCTTATCCGGGCCGACCCTCGGACTGGATTCCATCCACTGGCTGTCCAGTGGTCTGACATCGTTGGCTCGTGGCACAAACGATGCGCCGAAGATTGCCGCGATACTCTTACTCGGGAGTACCACGGCCGCCTGGCCCAGCCCGACCCTACAAATCCTCGCGTTTGCCGGAGTGGCGATCGCAATGGGAATCGGCAGCTATTGGGGCGGACGCCGCGTCACGGAAGTACTCGCTGAAAAAGTGACGAAAATGAATCATGCAGAAGGCCTCTCTGCCAACCTCACGACCTCCTCCCTCGTATTGCTGTCTGGAATGTTCGGCTTGCCGGTTTCAACGACACACGTCAGCAGTTCGGCCATTATCGGCATCGGTGTGTTGAAAGGAACATCCGACGTTCGTTGGAACACGGTGCGAGACATGGTGCTCGCCTGGATCGTGACACTGCCGATCACGGCCGTCCTTGCCTGTCTGGCCTACACTCTCCTCTCCAGAGTCATCTAGAAAATACGTCGAGCGCGTCGGCAGGGGGAGTTCTAGCAGAAAGTTTATGAATTTTCTGCGGCAAGAAACTGGCGAATCCGGTCGGCAATTTCATCGCGGGTTTTGCGGAAGATAATTAACTGCTGTTCGTAGGTTCCGGTCGCCTTCGCCGGGTCGTCAAAATTCCAATGCAGTTTAGAAGCTGCGCCGGGGAAAACCGGGCAGGCTTCCTGTGCGTGGTCACACACCGTAATCACATAATCAAAACGTTGCTCTACATAGGGGTTAACTCGTTCCGACACATGGTGGGAAATATCCACGCCCGCCTCACCCATGACGGTCACCGCATAGGGATTCAGGCCAACTGGATGGGTTCCCGCACTCACCACCTCGAAGCGGTCTCCAGCAAGGTGGCGCAACCATCCTTCTGCCATCTGGCTACGGCAGGAATTTCCGGTACAAAGAAAGAGCACTTTCTGTTTCATCGCGCCGCCTCCGCTGGAAACCAGCCTTGTGTTCTGTTGCAGACAGCGCATACGGAGAGCATCACCGGAACTTCAACCAGGACACCCACGACAGTCACTAAGGCGGCACCGGATTCCGCGCCAAACAGCGCGATCGCGGTGGCAACCGCCAGCTCAAAGAAATTGCTGGCTCCGATAAGGGCGCCGGGTGCGGCCACCGAATAAGGAACATTCAGAAATTTCATCAGGCCATAAGTCAGGGATGCATTGAAATACACCTGCAACACCAGGGGGATGGCAATCAATGCCACATGCCACGTTTTGCCGCTAATGTTCTCCGCCTGAAACGCGAAAATAAGTACCAGCGTCGCCAGCAGCGCAATGATGGTCACAGGGGCAAAGCGGGGAAGGAGGGTATCTTCAAACCATACCTTGCTGTGGTTGCGGATGAACCATTGCCTGAGCAGCACACCGATGGTTAAAGGAATCACGATAAAAGCCAGAACCGAGTAAAGAAGAACCTCATAGGGAACGTGCAGAGATGAGGCTCCGCTCACCAGAAACCCAACCAGCGGGGCAAACAGCACCAGCATGATGAGGTCATTCACCGACACTTGCACCAGCGTATAGGCTGGGTCGCCGTCAGTGAGATAGCTCCAGACAAATACCATCGCCGTACAGGGTGCCGCCGCAAGGATAATGGCTCCGGCAATGTATTGGTCAGCGTCGGCAGGTGTAATCCACGCTGAAAACACAAAGCGGAAGAACAGCCATGCTAAGAAGGCCATTGAGAAAGGTTTAACAATCCAGTTCACAAACAGCGTTACCAGCAAGCCGCGTGGCCGCTTGCTGACATCGCGCACCGCCGCAAAATCCACCTTCATCATCATCGGAATAATCATCAGCCAGATGAGCACGGCAATCGGGAAATTGACGTGACTGCCTTGGCCGAATTCGAGGCTTCTGAGCACTTGGATGGTCTCCGGCGCCCACTGTCCCAAAAGAACTCCCGCCACCATACAGAGGCCCACCCAGACAGTCAGGAAGCGTTCGAAGACATTGAGCCGTTTTTCACGCGGCTCCGCACAGAGTGCTGGATTCATGGCTATGTCCATCACACAACCTCCTCTGACCCTATTCGCTCTCTCATCATGTACCCCCTCTACTGATCAACAAAACTTGATTGCTCAGCGCCAAAAAATTACACACACCGGGATGAGGTGCCGGCTGGTGTGTGGGAGCCCCGTAATGATTCGACCACTGCCTCCAACTGCTCGAGCGTTTCGGTATTGAGAGAATAGTAAATCCATCTCCCCTCGGGGCGATCCATAATCAGGCCGGCGTCCTTGAGCACTTTCAAGTGAAAGGACAACCGCGACTGCGCCGTCTTCATCACGTCGGTGAGGTCGCAGACGCAGCGTTCACCGTCCTTCAGACGCTCCATGATCGCTAACCGCGTGGGGTCCGACAGCGCGTGGAAGAGACTCACGCCTTTGTCTCGTCGCTTGATGACGGTGGTTGTCATGTGCCACACTTACAACAATAATTCTTGATGTGTCAAGGGCGAAGGCGATGAACAGAGAAACTATGTGGCCGCACAAGATCGTTAGCCTGGGTTAGGATCTTCAAGAGGAACAGGTAAAATAGGCCTATGATGACGCAAGAGGAGCGGGAACAATTCCGCGCAAAGCTGACCGCGATGCAGAGCGAGATCCGCGCCATCCGTGACTCAGCAGCCCAGGATCTCAAACCAGTGATGCTCGATCAAACCAGCGTCGGCCGGGTGTCGCGCGTGGACGCGATGCAGCTTCAGCAGATGTCCCAAGAAGCCGCGCGCCGGCGCCAACACCTCCTGGTCAAAATTGAAGGGGCCTTGCGCCGCATCGAATCAGGGCGAT
>CAYTAS010000170.1:0-4703 GCA_964435885.1 uncultured Nitrospira sp.
TAGTTAGAGTTGATGTGTTGGCCTCTCACGAGGCAGTGGAGGCCACACAGCGACGGGAAAGGAGACAGAGAGGCCGCCGCCACCTGGCGGACCGGCGGGCGCGAAGCGGAGGAATGACCGTGAAAGACGACGCGGATGTTCGCGACGCGCGGGCATGATCGACGCAGCCCACCGATGAAAAGCCAGGGCGACGGCCGGATGCGCACAGGCACCGGCCCAGAAACCACAAGCCGGTCTCCGCTCATCACCAGCACGGCATGACCGAGCAGATTCACCGGACGAGACAAGAAGGAAACGATCTACGACACAACGATGACCGTCACATGGGCGAGCGGTTGGATATGAAGGCCGATATCGGTGGCGAGACCATGAGCAATCTCGTAGTGTACTCCACCTACAGGGATCGCACAGTCATCAAGGCAGCCGCTGACGAGCATGGGAAGCCGGACGGCCCCTGTGAGGCCGCGGGGGAACTGTCATGTGATCCAAGGCGAGCAATTATTGAGATGCGCGACTGACTGAGCCGCATGAACGAGTCGTCAGCGAGGTCGAAAACAAGCCATTCTTCCTGGAAATGCCTCACCGGCCATTGATACGGCGTCTGATCGTGTTCACACTCACCGTCAGTCAAACAGGTCGGCGTGCGTGCCTGTCCGTTCGAGGATGAGGAACGTGGCTTCAATTCTGTAGATGAGAAGCCAGTCTGGTTGGATATGGCATTCTCGATGGTGGGTCCACTCACCGGTGAGTGTATGGTCCTTGTTCTTGGGAGGCAATGGTGTCTGGGCCTGAAGCAGGTCCACGATGGCTTCGAGTTTGTCGAGATCGTAGCCTCGCTTTTTGGCAAGCTTGAGGTCTTTGAGAAAACGGCTGGTGGTTGTGAGGAGAAGCACGACTTAGATGCCTGTTCGGCTTCTGAGTGCGCGAAAGTTTTTGAAAGAAGGGAGTTTGTCTGGATGCTTCGCTTCTTCAAAAGACTCCAGCGTATGCGCGTTCTGAATCATGAGAGGAAAAGGGATACCCTGGTGAAGTTCAACCTGGGCATAAAAGAGACGGATGGCTTCGGCTTCGGTCAGACCAAGGCGGTCAAAGACTTTCACAGCCTTCTTTTTCAGGCCAGTGTCGATACGAGTGTTGATGCGGTCAGACATTGACATTTGTCCTGTTTTTCTCATGTTCCCATTGTACGCCATTTGTCGTGCGAATGAAAGATGATTCTCCGTAGTGCTCTGTGGGCCGGGCTGGATGAAGGTGGTCACCTTCAATAGCCCATCTTCAGCGCATGCGCATCTTGGGTCAGTTGATCGAGGGTCGCACGGCGATCCGCGTAGATCTGGTGTTTGTAGCGCATGAGATCGGCGAAGAGAATGCGCCGGTGAGTGCCCACCTTGCGGTAGGGGATTTCGTGCCGCTCATGCTGGAGGGCTTTGATTCGAACACACCCGCGATCGCCTCGAAGCTGACAGGCAAATTGGCGATGGGCCACCAGGCGACCGAGCACACGTCAGGGTACAGCTGAACGCAGTGGAATACTGAACGGCAGACGAGATGAGCAACGGACCAAGTTTCCAAAAGGTTCTGAACAGGTCATGCAGACGGGTCCGATCTGGGAAGACGTGCGGACCAGTTTACAGCAGCGATGTAGAGGTTGGAGTCAAGACTGAAGCGTCGAATCTCAGCGAAAGGCTCCTTGTAGCTGCATGCCTCCCTTCGTCCGCTTCAACAGTTGGTCGAGGGTGTGCTCCTTATACCACGAGCGCACGGGCGCGTTCGATGGATTCGGTCTCAGCTTTGGCACCCAGCACGCTCTTCGCGCGCGTGAGGTTCGCTTGATCGAGCTAGAGATGTGTGTGTCGACTCGCAGCGCGGTGTCTCATGGTCTCTCTCCCCTCGACCTTGAGTCTCTCTGCACTCTGAATGCTGAGGGCGCACTACCGCCTCGCGCTGGCGACCTTTGGTCGTGTTGGAACGAGATGGCAGGCGTCCGCTGTCAGTTCCAATTTTCCGCCGAGCACGCCTAGAAGCTTTTGCAGGGTTGGAAACGCAGGGAAATGGGCGCCACTTTCCAAACGGGCAATCTGCGGCTGTTTCATACCGGTAAGTTTCGCGAGCTCGGTCTGACTGAACCCGCGTCGTTCGCGCAGCTTCGCCAGCTCCACCGCAATCCCCACCTCCTGCTCCGCCTTCGCAAGAGCCTCGGCGAATTTTGGATCCTTCTTGATCTGTTCGTTGATGTACTGTCTATGCGTTTTCATCGTGACTCCTTCGCTTGATTTCCTCGTATCGTTGCTCCGCGATGGCGATGTCTCGTTCTCGCAGTTTCTGCCGCTTCTTCTGGATCGCATACAGGATGACGAACCGCTGCCCCACGAGTGCGGCATAAAAGAACCGGTACTCAGTCCCCGACCATTCCGGACGCAGCTCCCAGATCTTCCCTCTGACATGTGCCGCAATCGAGGCTGGAAGACGCGTGCCATCCACTTCTAGGCGACTGATATAGGCTAGGCATTTGGCTCGCGCCCCATGGGACAAGGCGTCCAGAAATGCCTCAATCGGCTTATCTCCCTGCGCCGTCTCATAGTAGACTACTGACCAGGCCATGCGGGTAAACTATAACACTTATGTTATAACTCGTCAAGGAATGGATCGTGAGGGCGAAGGGCTTCCACCTTTTCGATCGTATCCGACGTCACTGACGAGACGGTCTCCATCCCCGGTCCTCCTGTCTACTCCTCATTCCTCGCTCAAGAGCGGGACCGATCGTGAATGGCATCCCAGAGCGGGTTTGCGCACCGATCGCTTCTGAAAATATTGTTGCGCCTCTTACCAAAGGCTGGGGCGAAAAACACCTTCCGAGTCTGTGGCCACGCGCGACTGCACCCGTGATATCGTCCGCGATGGCGCGGCTGCCATGGGCGTGCCACACCCCTTAATGGGCGACGGCGGTTCTCTTGGCACGGTCGCGTCGCGTTGCGCGACATGACGGTGCCGAACTCCACCTAGCACGGCGTCTCCGGACGCGGTGCCTCAGAGGTATACCTGCGGAAACCACTCGGACAGCGATGCCCCAGCCGAAACTCCTTCGATCTCTGTTCTTCTGCAAACCCAGGTGAGTGCCCCTCGGGACGCGGGCCTACCCGACAGCACAGTTCTTTCCTTTCTGCGGCCCCCTACCTTTTCGGTATGGTGAATAATTCTGAACCCTCTCATAAGTGCCACTCCCGAGAGTTGTGCGGAGATGTCGGTCGGCTCACTCGGCCTCATTGGGAGAACATGAAGGAAAGGGCTGTCTAACGCACCATGAATAACCTTTTGACAATGGATGAGGCCGCGAAGTATTTAGGCATATCCAAATTGACCCTGTACGGATGGGTTTCCGCGAGGAAACTGGGGTGCGTCAAAATCGGACGGCTGGTGAAGTTCAAGCAAGCTCAGCTGGACGCCTGGATCGATCAGCACACGATCACACCACGGAGAGACAGCCATGGGACTCACCAAGCGACGCGATAGTTACTATGTGGAGTTCCGTGTGATTGAAAGTGCGGACGGCACAGCGTGGAGCCTCGCGAGTGGCGTACCCGGTGCCAGAAAAAAACGATGGAAGGTGGGGTGCCTGAACAAGACGATCGCTCGCGAGATGGAAGCCGCGATCAAAACTCGTTTGCTCTTGGGACACGAAAAAACCGAACAGGCCAAGCCGATTCTCTTCAAGGAATGGGCAACGGCCTACCTGAACCTCGAATCAATCAAGACGCTCCGCAGCTATCAAGATCGACTCGAGATCATGGAGCGGCAGCGGATCCCCTTCTTCGGTGGAAAGGTCCTAACGGAGATCAGGCCCCATGATGTAGAGGCTTTCCGAGCACAACGTAAAAAGAAGAATGGAACAAAGCCGAGTATTCAGACCGTGAACAATGACCATGTCGTACTTAAACACTGTTTGAACGTGGCAATCCGACGGGGGCTCTTACAGATCAATCCCGCTACTAGGGTTCCGCTTCCTGATCCACAGAACGCCAGAGATAGAGTATTAACTGAAGAGGAATGGACGAAACTCTACGAGGCCGCAAAGGGACATCTCAAGCCCGTCCTGTTACTCGCCTATCAGCTGGGCCAGAGATTTGGGGAGATCGTCGGTCTGACCTGGGACAGGGTTGATCTCAAGAGAGGCTTTATCATGCTTCGTAGTCAGGACACGAAGACGAAGAAACCTCGCCAAGTCCCAATGACTCCAGATATACGAATGACCCTTCAACGTCTGGCGAAGGTCCGTTCACTCTCAACACGTCATGTCTTTACATTCAGAGGCAAACCTATACAACGTATCAGCCGATCTTTTCGTACAACCTTGAAGGATGCCGGAATTACAGACTTCCGGTTCCATGATCTTCGGCATTGTGCCTCCACGAACTTGCGACGGGCAGGAGTCGACACAGCCACGGCAATGAAGATCGTGGGTCATAAGTCTGAGAAAATGTGGAAGCGTTACAATGCAATCGAGGAACGCGACTTGATTCAGGCAGCGCTGAAAATTCAAAAATATCTCCAAGAGAACACGCCGGGAACACTTGACCCCAAGACCGAGAGTCTGTAAAAGTGTAAGTTATTGATATTTGGCCTTGCCCCCGTAGCTCAGTTGGATAGAGCAGCGGTTTCCTTTCCGTCTGCAAAGAAGACTGCTCGCATCCGGCCCATTTCGTACT
>CAYTAS010000171.1:0-4616 GCA_964435885.1 uncultured Nitrospira sp.
ACTAGGTTGCCGCCTAGTTCCTCCGTCGATCACCTTGGAGCACAGTATAGTGGGCTCGATGCAGACCATGTCTCATGTCCTATCGATGTCGCTTTGATGAGGAGGTGCCGTCATGTCTACCGCACGATTGGTCATCGAAGACGCCGTGATCGAGGTTCTGGCCCACACCGGCCCTTGCACGATGGACGAGATCGTAGAGTTGCTTCCCCTGCACGGCTGGAGCGAGATCTTTTCCGCTGTCGATGAGATGTCACGAGACGGTCGTCTGGTGCTTCGGCGTTCTTCCACTTCCGTTTATCAGCTCTCCCTCTCCCCGTCATGCCGAGGTGAGAGACCTGAGCGCGCTCAGGTGCGGTTTTGCGTGGGATGCGGCTACCTCTGCGACGAGGGTGAGTCTAGAGACGGCGCTTCGCCGTGGGTCGAAGCCAGCCGTTACCTGAAGAAATACGGTCTGACATGGGTTGCGCTCGATCGAACTGACGCGATGTGCCCAGCCTGCTCCCGCGTGCAGGCCTGCGGGACACACCGAATTCCTCCCCGCGCTGCGGCGACGGTGGCTCGTTAACACACATTCTTCATGGCCGTTCAGGCCCCTTCGACAAGTCTGCCCTGAGCGTACCGAAGGGCTCAGGGCGAAGAGACTCTTACATAAGCAGGTTGGGAACGCGAGGGACCCGCTTCCGGCATTCTCCTCAACGTGAGCCGGTACAGATCCCCCCATTCCCATCAACTGAGCCGAGCAGCACTGTTCCTCTGGCATGGCCCATCCCACAAACCACGTCTCGACGAGCGCTCGCTTACGTGCTCATGTGTTTCTTCAGGACAGGGGACTCCGTGATCATGGGATTATTCGGAGCCAGCTCGACCGCCTTCTCGAACGCAGCCTTGGCCTCGTCATGCCGGTCCAGTTTGTCCAACGCCAAACCCAGGTTGAAATGCGCTTCCGCAAGCTTGGGATCTGCTTCAAGGGCCTTCCGGAAGTGTCCTTCCGCGACATCCCAATGGCCTTGACCGGCATGGACCACACCTTCCGTATTAGCAGCCTCACCAGAGGATGACACTGGAGCACTCAATGGTGGGGGTTCTATGTTCATTGCTTCTCCCGCTTTCATTTCTTTGGGTTCACTCGCCGCCTGTTCCAGCGAGGCTCCGGCCTTTGGTTTCTCCATTGTTTTCGCCTCCTCGGTCGGCGACTTGGATTCACAACCGGCGAGGAGCGCCACGATCACCATGAGCGTGAGTAGCATGCCTCGAAGTGTGACACGTTCGAACGTCGATGAGTAACTGAGCATAACCGTCCCTCCTTCACGTAAAAGAACATGATGAATGAGCCTGATGAAAGATCAGGCGTTCAACTCACATCTCACATCGCCATGTCGGCCATCGGCTGTTTATTGGGCGGCAGGCTGCTCGCTTTTCATCCGGCCCGATTCCCCCGCTAACCCCAGCGGTTCCTGGTGCGTATAGCCGGTCCAGCGCTCCTGTTGCCGGGCCACCGGCATCTTCTCTCCTCTCATGGCAGCGTCCGCCCTGTCGCGGATCAGCTTCTTGATTGGTTCGACCTCCGACCGACTGTAATAGCCACGCAGGACCCCGGAGTCGAAAATGCCGATCGTCCGATCGACATACGATTGCGCCAGTAGTTTATTACCGGCTTGCAAGGCCTGCGCGGCGTTATTGAGATAGCGCACAACCGCCGGATGCGGCGGCTCACCCGGCGCATTTACAAACATGCCGCCATAGGGCTCCCGTTCCAATTGGGCCGTGATGTCCTTCACCCATGGTGCTGTGACGGCCTGATCTGAAGCCGGCGCCAGCCAGCCGGCAGCTAGTCCGAAACCGGGCAGAGTGAGAACCGTTGCGACGAGGGCTGTCATCATTGCCGAGTTCCCTTTAGCTCCACCACACGAGTTCACCGTTGGTCGGTGCTGAGGATATGCACTCATGACGCACCTCCTTGTGCACACACGTTGCCGTACAAAGCCTGGCGCCAAGCTCACCTGAATTCGATACGATCATCATCTCGCCGGAACGCTCGGAGCGCTACTAGGAATCTACCCTGATCTCATGCCGCCATGTACCAGAGTCGGTGTAGTTGCTTGATTGGCTTCGCCGAATCGACTTCCGCGTCTCTACAACGCAAGGCTCTTGGCAAACCCAGATCCTGACCGGCCCAGCCCCGGCGTCGTTCGTGACTGGGAAAAAGCATCGAGCATTCTGGGTGCTTCCCCAGTTGGCCGACTCACTCGCACTATTTATCTTGCTCCCATACAACTTTTGATCGTTGAACCGTGGGAGGAACGAGATGAACGCTGTGAAGAATCTGGAACAAAGCGACGCAGTACAAGCCGGCGTCTGCGGACGCTGTCAAGGGTTGATGGTTCCATGTTTCACCAATTCGCTGATCCTGGAAACAGCGGAGGCGGTTCGGGATCCGTCGTGGCGCTGCGTCAATTGCGGCGAGTGGCTCGATGAGACGATCGTGTCCAACCGCTTGCGTAGACACTATGCCGGATCCATCACAACTGGGTCCTCGCCGCCCTCTCCCCAACGGCGGTGGAGACGGCGGGCATCTCTCGACAGAGCATGACATTTGCGGACACCATTTCGACTCGGAGTTTTCACGATTCCGGCACGCGACGCCGGAGAAAGGATACAGATCATGATGGAACAGCGCGGTAGGGAAAAGAATGTGTGGTCGATCGTCTTGGCCGGAGGCGAAGGAGAACGGGTCAAACCGTTCGTGCTTCGGTGGTTGGGCCGGCATCGCCCGAAACAATATTGCACCTTCGTCGGGACTCGCTCGATGTTCGAGCATACGCTCGATCGCGCCACGCAGGTCGCATCGCCGAAACAAACCGTGGTGGTGGCGGCTCGCCATCATCGGGGCGAGATGCGGGATCAACGGTTCGCGCATCTGACCCACAAGGTGATCGAACAGCCGGTCAATCGCGACACGGCGGCGGGCCTTTTTCTGCCGCTCTCGTACGTGCGTGTCCACGACCCTCAGGCAGTGGTCGTGATC
Organism: uncultured Nitrospira sp.; assembly: GCA_964435885.1. Classification (GTDB taxonomy): domain Bacteria; phylum Nitrospirota; class Nitrospiria; order Nitrospirales; family Nitrospiraceae; genus Nitrospira_D. The sequence continues at coordinate 3,026 of CAYTAS010000171.1, forward strand.
CAGCCGTCAGATCACTTTATCTATCCGGAGCGGCGCTTTGTGGAGACGGTCCGACAGAGCGTGGCCTCAGCCGAAGCGATGCCGGATCGCCTGCTGCTGCTCGGGGTCCAGCCTGATCGCTTGGAAACCGAATACGGGTGGATTCAACGGGGCGCCCCGCTCGACGGAACCTCCACGAACTCGATCCATGCCGTGTCGTCCTTCATCGAAAAGCCGGGGCTCGCGCAAGCCGACGCCGCATTGCGTTCCGGAGGCTTGTGGAACACCCTCGTGCTCACGGCGACCGTGGACGCATTGTGGCAGGCAGGATGGACCTGCTTTCCCGACCTCATGTCGCTGTTCGAGCGGCTTTGCTCGGCCTGGGGTACTCCGGACGAGGCGGACGTCCTCGAGGACCTGTACCGAGAGATGCCACGGCACAACTTTTCATCCCAGCTTCTCCAACGAGTGCCCGAGCGGGTCGCGGTGATCGAGCTGACGGGCGTGCTCTGGAGCGACTGGGGGAAACCGGAACGTATCGCCGAATCGATCCGCCGCATTGGAAGGAGACCGGCCTTTCCATTGGACTGTCTCGAACGACCGTTTGCTCCGAATCCGGTCCCGCAGAGGGCCGAAGAACTCTTCGCCTCCGCAGTGGGAGGTGCATGATGGCGCGACGACAAAAAGCGACGACGAATCTGCTCGTGAAGAACGGCTTGACGGTGTCCTCGTCTGCTCAGCCGGAGAGGCAGGATGGGGAGGGACTCCAAGGCACCATTGCCGCCCGCGCCCATGCTCTCTATGAGGAACGGGGGTGTCGGCAAGGCTGCGATCTGCAGGATTGGTTGGACGCGGAGCGGGAGATTCTCAGCCGGAATTTACCCATGTAACCAATACACCATGGACGAGGGGATCTACACCCTCCTCCATGGTTTCGCATGTGGCAGGCTCGCGGGTCTGGGGGGGAGGGACGCCCCGGATCACGACATCGTCACTTCCCTTGCGCTGCCTGTCGGGACCGATGTCCTCTCGGTCTGGCGTAAAACCTTCGGATCATGCCATACTGAATGATTATCCACCTGACAACGGATCGGACACATGAAAACATGGGCAGGCCTGCTTGGCGGATTCATACTGGGATTCTTTTCTGCAATGATTCTCGATCTCGTCGCTCCCGAATTGCTGGAGCCCTATACCAGACAATTTATCCCGGCTACTCAGATCGAGTCCGTGAGTGGGAAGGTCGTGAAGAAAGATCGCGAACCGACTCGGTTACTCATGACCCTGTCCACACCCAAGGGGGTGCTCTTGGCGACGTTTACCCAAAAAATCGAAGAGCTCGACCTTCTCATTGCAGAAGGGTACACCACCACGATTCGACTCAGAACCTATTCTCCCTTCGTAGAGAATCCGGTGATCGAACGAGTTGAAACCTCTACGGCAGATCAGGACTCCGAATCACGCCCGAACACACCGTAGTCGATTGAATGGAGAAATATCATTCCGCATGGGGAGGCCGCACGAACGCGGTCGTTCCCCGTATGCTGATCACACCGCACGGTTGGTCTCCGGCCAAAATCCTGGGCACCAGGCTGCTGCTCGTCTTTCTGCT
>CAYTAS010000172.1:0-4487 GCA_964435885.1 uncultured Nitrospira sp.
ATCGCGCCATAGAACAGCGTATGAAGGTTGGTTTGTCGGACGCAGACGCATAACTAACTCTTCAAGTTACTTACGACCTGGAGCCCTATCTACCGAATTGATCAGGCCCTCCCATAGTGAGATAGGGCTCAGAGAACATTCTCTTGACAGCAAGTCACCGGCAGCATAGGTTGTCCCTCTCTGTGGTTTGCGAGGTCTCCCGACCATGGCGCGTTCACCTCGACTCAGCCTTCCTTCTTTTTCCCAACATGTAATCCAGTGCGGCAATAAATAGGATGCAGAGCTGCAGACGACTGAAAGAAGAAACGCAGGGCGTCCGAAACGGGCTACTCGACTATCTGAAATTGGACTCTGCCCCTATTTACTATTTGCGAGCAACGGCCTATGTCAAGTGGCTAGAGGACTCTGTCTCTGACACTGAATGGGAGCATATCAGGAAGGCGACGCAGCAGGGGCGAGTGGTGGGACGTGAATCCTTTCAGGAGGAAATTGGGAGTAAAGTCGGAAGGCGGTTGATTGAGGAAAGACGGGGACAACCGAAAGGAGTGACCAGATCGGAAATGGTACTGACCCCTGCCTCTCTATTCTTTCTTCGCCAGTGAGCCGCCGTCGCATGTCGGAACCGCGGGCAGGTTGGATATGGACAGACGAGATGTGAACCCATTGCAACGCCAACGAGTAGAACGCTATGCTCGGATCATTCGGTTTAGGGTAAAGACGTGCCTCATCCGCTCGAAGTAAAATACGGCCTCACTGCTCAAGAATTGCTTGATGCAATCGACAAGCGATTCCGCTTAAAGGTTGCCTTGGAAGGGGCTGTAGCCGAGGTCCATTTCGAGCGGAAACTCCGGGTCGCTAGCAGAGAAGGCTGGTTGGCCAGTTACGAAGCTCACGATGTGGACGGAATGCATGACTTTACCGTTGTGACGCTTGCCAGCGCGACCATACGAGTTGAGGTCAAGACTATCCGTAATGGTCAGAAGCCACAGGTTGAACTGCAGAAGACACGTGCCGCCAAAGGGGACCCCAGTAGCCGTTATTACGATCGTAAAGACTTTGATGTTGTCGCGGTGTGTGTCGGCCGCTCCACCGGTGACTGGAGTCGATTTCGATATGCGCTAGTGCGAGATCTCCCATCTCATCGCAGTTACAAGAAAAAGCTTCAGGTTATGCATCCAATTCCTGAAGGGGAAGAAACAAAGCCACGTTGGTACTCGCGCTTTCAGGACGTGATTGATGCATATACAATCTGAACCAATCTACAAGACAGAGTTTGGCGCACTCTTCTGTGCTGACAGCTTGGAGTTCATGAAGCGCCTGCCTGATGATTCTGTCGATTTGGTTGTAACAAGCCCACCCTATGCGCTGCATTTCAAGAAGGAGTATGGAAACGCCAATCAACGAGATTACATTGCTTGGCTTCTTCCCTTCGCCAGGGAAATCAAAAGAATCATCAAGCCGACGGGCTCGTTCGTATTAAACCTTGGTGGCGCTTGGCAGCCTGGATCGCCAATTCGGAGTTTGTATCATTATCGAACGCTTCTCGCCTTGGTGGACGACATCGGATTCGATTTGGCACAGGAATTCTTTTGGTTCAATCCCGCAAAAATGCCGGCACCAGCAGAGTGGGTAAATGTTCGGCGCATCAGGGTCAAAGATAGTGTTGAGTATATTTTCTGGCTCGTTAAAGATCCGACGGCAAACGCGGACAACAGGAGAGTGTTACAGCCTTACAGCGAAGACATGAAACGGCTCATCAAGCGCGGCGTCAAACAAACGGTGCGTCCCAGTGGGCATGTCATAAACGGCACCTTCGCGAGTGATAAAGGCGGGTCAATTCCCTCCAACCTTATTCAGTGCGGTAACAACGAATCGAACAGTTCTTATATCAAAACCAGCAAACAGCTTGGCAATAAGGTGCATCCTGCTCGTTTCCCCGCGGAGTTGCCGAGGTTCTTCATCGAATTTCTAACGAACCCAGGGGATGCTGTGCTAGATCCTTTTGCTGGGAGCAACACAACCGGATATGTAGCCGAATGCTTAAAGCGCAAATGGACCGGAGTAGAAATTAGAAACGACTATGCCGTGGAAAGCAAATTGCGCTTTGGAAGTCAGCCAGAAGCTATATCCTCAACCCAAGGACAGTCTCTCCTCCTGTTTGATGTGGTCCACCAAGTGGGGCAATGAAAGCCGACCAACTTGGCGCTCCAACCGAAGACCTTGCCTCGGCATCTATACGAGCGGCCAGCAGCTGCAAGGAGGCATCCTCATGAAGTACGTGGATGAGTTTCGCGATCGAGAGGTGGCGGTGGCGTTGGCCGAGCGGATTAAGGGGACGGTCACCCGGCCCTGGGCGATCATGGAGGTCTGCGGAGGTCAGACCCACGCGATCGTCAGGTTTGGCTCGATAGTCTGTTACCACAAGACCTCACACTTGCCCAGGTGCGAACGTGGAACAGATCATTGAGGCGGAATACAGGCAATCACGTGATACTTACCAAAGTGTGCGCACGTGCTTATATTGCCGGATGAGGTTGTCCTTGGTCAGGATCGTGGCATTTTCTTCTCTTGCAGTCGCGACAATGATTTGATCAGCCGGATCTCCGTGAAACGGCTGCGGCAGTGTCGTCGATCGGTAGCTGAGCGTGGGGGTGAGGGGCACGAGCCGGAGCTTGGGCATCTCGAGCGCGACACTAAACCATTCTTCAGGATCGCAGGAAATCCCTATCCGTTTCTTCTCCAACAACTTACTAAATTCCCACGCCGATATTACTGAGAGGAGCAGCTCCGCATAGTGGTCTGGATTGTTGAGAATGGTGCGGACGCGAGGGGACAGCTTCTTGGGATGCATCTGCCACCAGATCCACACATGCGTATCCAGGACGTACTTCACCGGCAGACGTTCCACTCGGCTTCGCCGAGAGGAGATACAATATCATCCTCGAAAACCAAAGCATCTGCCAACCTGCCAGGTGCCGTGCGCTTTTCGGTAAAGGGAACAATTTCGGCAAGCGGCTTGCCTCGTTTTGTGACCACGACCGGCTCTCGTGTTTCCGCGACTTCTCCCAATACTTTCAACGCGTGCGCCTTAAAATCTGTCACGGGCATAGTTTTCATATGACGATACTCCCTTCGCTTCTCGTCTCTGTAGGTTATCTTATATAGTCATTTGTAATGGTCATGTCAAGCAACAGACCCAAATGGTAGAGGTGGCAACCTGTTTCTATTGCGCTGCTAGAGGTTTATAAGACTGGAAGTAGAGTAAACTCTCTCCTCATCGTGGGAGTGTTGTGGAGCAACGGGGATCACGGTTATGAAGTACGTGGATGAATTTCGGGATCGCGCGGTGGCGGCGGCGTTGGCCGAGCGGATTAAGGGGACGGTCACCCGGCCCTGGACGATTATGGAGGTCTGTGGAGGCCAAACTCATTCGATTGTGCGGTTCGGACTGGATAGTCTGTTGCCAAAAGACCTCACGCTCGTTCATGGGCCAGGCTGTCCGGTTTGTGTGACCTCGGTGTCGTTGATTGATAAGGCGGTTTGCCTCGCGTCTTTGCCGGGGGTGATCTTCTGCTCGTTCGGCGATATGTTGCGTGTGCCTGGGTCCCATGGTGACTTGTTCGGAGTGAAGCCGGCAGGAGGGGATGTCCGGATCGTCTATTCGCCACTGGATGCGCTTGAGCTGGCTCGCAAGAATCCAGAGCGCGAAGTCGTCTGTTTTGCCGTGGGATTCGAGACCACCGCACCGGCTTGGGCCATGGCGGTCGCGCAGGCGAAGCAGTCAGGGATCACGAATTTCAGTCTGCTGATCGCCCATGTGCTGGTGCCACCGGCGATGGAGGCGATTCTGTCGTCGCCTCAGAATCGGATCCAAGGGTTTCTGGCCGCAGGCCATGTCTGCACCGTGATGGGCTATGAGGAGTATGAAGCTCTCGCGCAGCGGTATCGAGTCCCCATCGTCGTGACTGGGTTTGAACCACTCGATGTGCTCGAGGGCGTCGCGATGTTGGTCAGCCAGTTGGAAGAGGGACGGGTCGAGGTCGAGAACCAGTATGTACGATCGGTCAGCCGGGAGGGGAACCGACCAGCGAGGAGCATCGTCGACGACGTCTTTGAACCGGTGTCGCGGGCCTGGCGCGGCATCGGCGAAATTCCAGCAAGCGGTCTGCGCCTCAAGTATGCCTATAGTGCCCACGACGCCGAGCTAAAGTTTCAGCGGGAACTTGCGCAGCTCGCTGAAGGGAAAGAGGATCCGGAGTGCCAGAGCGGGCTGGTTCTGCAGGGGTTGCTCAAGCCGATGGACTGTCCGGCCTTCGGGACCCGTTGCACACCGGAGCAACCATTGGGCGCGCCGATGGTATCAAGTGAAGGAGCCTGCGCCGCGTATTATCGGTACCGCGCACATGGCACAGCCAGAGCCTAGATGCTGAGTGCAAAGGAATGACTTTGAAAAACAACAAATCCTTTGAGCCGGCCTGTCCCTTGCC
>CAYTAS010000173.1:0-4468 GCA_964435885.1 uncultured Nitrospira sp.
GTTCAATGGCAACCTGAAGATTCGGCAGCGGCATAGCGCCGGGTCGCCGAGCCATCACCAGTTTTAGTACGGCTTCATAGGTCTGCCCTTCGACACAGCAGAGATAGGCCATCACCACTGAAACAGATCGGCCCATTCCTGCTCGACAGCACACCAGCGTCCTTCCCTTAGGGACGCGAGATTCAAGCCATTGGACGGCCTCCATCAGCTTGGCTGGGTCAGCCTTGGCAAACTCACGAAGGGGGATTCGATGGTAGTCTACCCATTCGGCTGGTTTGATCGCAAACTCTTCAGCCACGAACAGCAGGGTGCCGATGACCTGGGGCGGCTCCTGCGCATCATCGATGCTTCCGACCAAGAGATTGTCCGTAATCAAGTGCATTGCCTAGTCAGTATAGCTCGACCATAAAGCGCGTCAAGTATTCAGGCTGGTCTGGTGGTGCGGTTGCGATTTTGTTTCATTGGCCGTTATACTCCGAACATTATCGGCAAGACAGGGAACTGATTCTGTATGGTCACCTTGACGCAGCAAGAGGTCGAGCGGCGGCTGAACACGGTCTCATGCGCCGTGTGCAAACAATCCGACTTCGCGATTGATGAACGGTTTATGGGGCCAGACGGTGACTGGCGGGGTATCTGCAAGAAATGTTTCTATACCTTCCCGGTCTATACCGACATGGAGTTTTACCTTCGCACACAGCCCGATGTGCCACTGCGGCTCAAAGAGATTTCCTGCACGGCCTGCAATCACCAAGCGGTGAATCTCGATTTACGTGCCACCCTGTCCGTACGGGATGCCTATTACTTTGTGACTTGCCGAAACTGCCAACGACAATTCCCGGAGAAATCATCGCTGGAAGCCTTTGAATAAACCCACAGTCCCAGCCTCCACTGGTGTATACTGATTACTATGACTGATCAGCCTAAACAAACCGACCAGCCTTCGCCGGAGGAAGCACCCAAGGTTAGGAAAGAAATCCCGCTCATCGCCATTCAGGATGATGCAGATGTCATGGCTGAAGAAATGGCCGAGCTCTTCGAAGAGGACAAGGTCTCCCACCAGCACGGCAGCTCGGAACCGGAAGCGGATTAAGTCTCGTCAAAAGGCATTCCTCAACCGTCAATCGTAAAGTTCCGGCACTTTGCTCATCACTCACAGCGCTGGCAATTCTGCTCTGCTCAACACGTCGGTTCGACCGCGCTAAGCCTCAGGCTGCTCGGTGCCGCAAACTTATTCAGGCTCAGCGTTTCTCGGCATAACCTTCAAACATTCGTCGGTGTTCTTGTCTTCGCGATTCGCTAAACAGAACCGCTTAACGCTGATCAAAGAAGAAATAGGAGGGAAGGGATCGCTTTGAGTCCGTCGCTTCAAAAAGAGATCAAATCGCCAAGTTGTTTTGGGTCTCGTATTCGACCTTCTAGATCAGCCTTGACTTCCCTTACCTGAGCCAAAATAACAGGTCGCTGTTTCAGAAGAAGTTGGAAATCCGGATTCTGGCTGAGGGTAGAAAATACTGGCCTTAGAAAATCCTCCAGTGTGACTTTTTGTTGTTCAAGATCTTCTCTTGTTATCTGGTAAAACCACGAATCGATTTGGTCATTGAAATAAAGATAATCGACTTCTGTCCAGAGGTCTTCAATGGTCTTGATGCTCTCCGGGTAAGTTAACCAGTCCCTGACGACAAATGTTGGACCACCAGGACCTGCGAGTTCAGGATGATTAGGATTTCTTAGATCCATTGAACGCGATCTCGCCTCATGATTCATCTTCGAAAGCAACGTAACTGTATCCGAAAATCCTTTTTGCGATTTCGACTGGGCTCGTAGAATAGTTTCAGCCTTGTTTCGCCATGCTTCATCTTGCTCTTTTGTTCTAATTTGCAATATGCGTGCAGACATCTCACGAAGCACGAGGTCCCTCACTGCTGTGATCGCAGCTTGAACCTCCGAAACATCTTGAGAGATTCTTAGAAGCGTCGCTTTTATATCACTCGGAATTTGCTCCAATGCTCCAGACCTCCTTAGATCCTGTAAGGTCTTCATGAATGCGGGGTGCTGGGCGTTTGCGGCCTGAATCGAACTTTCAACCTGTAGCAAGTCTGCATATAGAGGCTGGTAAATCTGTGTGCGCAGCTCAACAGCACCAGTGGTCTTATATGTGTAAGTCAACGTCAAACAGGCGATTATTGCACCAAGTGGTATCAACGCCATTCTGGCTATCACACTTTTCCACCAAGACAATGGCTTAGGAGGTTTCTCGCGCTGCTTCGCCATTGCAATCTCTGCATTGATTCTTTTATCGATAAAACTAGTCATCAAAGCCACACGAGAGTCAGTGTTCTTTCTTGATACACGGTCGGGGAAACCCTCGCCTCTTAGGCACTGATCAATCTCCACCATCCGGTTATATGCTCGACGTCCAACAGATTTTAGAAGCTCCCCCAATTCAGCCAACGGGTGTTCCGCGCTTTGCTTTTTCTCAACAGATAGTTGGATGGTTTGTTGGACCAATCTATGGGTAATGTCTTCCAGGAAAGGCTCGATGTACCTACCCCAAAATACTTCTCTAGGGGAACCTTCAAACTTGACTCCCTGATATGAGATTTGGTTTCCGTAAAAGTCCTGGCACCGAAAGAGGGGGCCCGCAGTCATGAGCGCCCAGGGCGCAATCTGGTTACGTTCTAGTTTTATCCATTCGTCTTCAACCATCTTGACGATAATTGGCGAGAGAAGGCTTTCCATAGATGACTCCAATGCTCCCCGTCAAATCCTAGGCACTTTTTCATGGCAGGGCAAGAACCTACTAGATAAGCTAGGAAAGAGCCCGGATGCGCCGGCAAGCGGCAAGGTTCTCACGCTGCGTCTGAGGAAGAAACGCTGGAACTGACTGATACACTTTGGTCATCAGCCGTAGTCAAAGGAATACCAGAAGAGTGCCGCTTCAGAGCGCCCTAGAGGGGGTGCCTCAGGAGATGCTGGCGCGAGAGACACATGCTTCCTTGGGTTTGAATCGAGGATGTTAGACTGGGCGAACTATTCCTACTTCTGCATCTTGCGCAATCCGTCCCAACACCGCCACTTTTCCCTTTCGCTCTTTGTGAACGATTTTCTCAATCTGCACGATTGCACCACGATGCCAGTCGTCCAACGCTGCATTCGAATCCGAACGCAGCCGATCCTGTCGTCCGACTTCTTGTCGACCTTGTTCATTACAGAGCCAGGCCCGCTTCTCACCTTTGAGGTGACGGAGTTCACTCACCACTCGATACATGTGCGGCCGCCGATCAACGATGGTTTTCCCATCTTTTCGCAATAACAGATAGGAAAACTTCAGGGCATCTTTGATGAAGCCGACCTCGCCATCGATTTCTCGGATTGATGCCGGCGGTTCCCAAGCCCGCTCTTCATGACACCAATCGTCGGGCTTCACGAGCGCCGGGCAGTTGTTTTCATGGAGACATGGGCTATAGATCATGCAGCGATTCTCCTGGAGTAGTCGGTCCCGCACCTGGTGCAGCGCTCGTGAGGTTTCGCGTAAGGCCGGCTCCACAATGATTACGGTGCCGTGTGGAGCGAGTAGGGCCACCATCTTTGTCACCAAGCGAGTTCGCTCCTCGATTGGATCTGGAGCATCGGCATGGAGCTCGTTCAGGGCATTGGCGAGAATGATAAGATCAAACGGTGCCTTCTTCCTCACCGACTCAAACCAGATTCGTTGCTCTAGATCTCCCTCGACCGTCTGTAAGTCAATGTCTCCAGGACCAGCCGCCTGGCAGTACCCGTCCCACAACTGTCGGGCTTGTCTGAGAGCTCCCCTGGACCTATCGACGGCAGTAACTGATACCGCACAAGGCAACCTTCGCTGATACCACCAGTCTAGAACCGCAAGTGCTCCAGTCCCCGGCCCTGAACCAATGTCGAGAACGGAAAATCCCTCGACGTGTTTTGGTGCCGGCAGCTCAGTGAGCAATACCTGGATCTTGGCTAGATTGACCGGAAGGAAATACTGCAGATACGCAGCCGACAAGAGCCGGTCATCCAAATAGGTTTGATTCAGAGAACTGCGCTCTTTGTTGAAACGACGGGACAGGTCCGCTATAGACCGCACAATCTTCTCGTGCGAAAGTCCTACTTCTTGAACAAGTCCGTTAATAGCTCCAAGAAGAAGCGGCGAGACCGTAGCGTTGAGGCATTGCATCAGCGTAGTGTATGCTGAGCTTAATACGGAGGACAACTATGACGGATGACATCTTGAAAGCCTACAAAGAGGTCGAATCGGCTGTGGAACGCTACATCACACTGCTGCACGACCATGTCACCATGTTGCAGAACGTAGAGCCGCCTGGCTCCGACAAAGTCGTCCGACTGACCGCCGGCTCAAAAGCCATGACCGACAGCGCATCGATCTACCTCTCCTATGCGAAGTACGTGGCCTATGGGATGCCGAATAGCGAGGAAATGATCGAGG
>CAYTAS010000174.1:0-4430 GCA_964435885.1 uncultured Nitrospira sp.
CTTGGTTCATCTCCGCAACAGTGACCGGCTTTGCCGGCCGTTTCAGCATACCGGCGAGTTCCGATGCATCGATGCTGGCCGGCAGCAGGAGGACTCGACCGTCTTCATCAACGACAAACTCCAAACGATCCCCCGGATGAAGATTGAGTCGCTTACGAACGTCTTTCGGTATGGTGGTTTGTCCCTTGCTCGTCAACGTTGATGTGGCCATCACGCCTCCTTACATTAACTATTTATCCTTACTTTATCGCAATGACTTGCATCTTGCAAGATATGCGTCTCTCCGTCGTCTCAGAATGAAGTCACGATGCGAGCGGCAGCCTTTCCGATTGTCCAACGATCCGCTCCGCCGTCTGTCCCTCCCACAACGACGGGATGGCCCCTTTCTTCCAATTGCCTGCTATCACTCGCGAGAGACCTAATAGGTCGGCCTGGTCTATCTGGTCTGGCTGGTTTCTCTGGCCTGTCTGGTTGGTCTGGTTTGTTTGGTGCCTTTGGTTGAACAAGACTCGCGCAAGGGCGGCACGAGCGTCATGCCAAGGACACCCGTTTGAGGGCATCCGCCGTGTTAACAACCCACGTACCATTTGAATGACGGAAAAGAATCCTTTTAAGTTTGATTACAGGAAGTCGCCCATGAGCTGGACGATTTCCTTGACCACGGATGACAGATCCGTGGGAGGAGATGACCGGATCTCGTCGCCTTCATGCTTGTGTGCTAGGGGCCTTCAAAATTCTTTACCGTGGGCATCGGTTTTCCTGACGTGATCCGAAAAGAGGTTACTCTATGGCAAATCTCGATGTCAGGCCATGTGAGGCAAAGGAGAAACCTGCTGGTCGCCGCTTCGGTTCACATTACAACAGGCGCTCTAAACACTCAACGATCCGTTCTGCCGCCTTGCCGTCCCACAGCGGCGGGATGGCTCCTTTCTTCCACTGCCCTGCCATCAGTCGAGCAAGGGTGGGAGGGAGTTTGCTTGGATCGGTCCCGATCAATTCGTTGGTCCCGATCGTGATGGTTTCAGGCCGCTCGGTATTGTCGCGAAGCGTCAGGCAGGGCACCCCCAGAACCGTCGTCTCTTCGGTGATCCCACCGGAATCCGTGATGACACCTTTGGCGTGTTTCACCAAATAGTTGAATTCGAGGTAGCCGAGCGGATCGACATAATGAAGTTGAGGCGTCCTGCTGTCGAGTTCCCGAAGATTTTTCGCGGTCCGGGGGTGAACGGGAAAGACCACGGGCAATCCTTTCGTGCCGTCGCTGATGGCGCGCAGCAGATCCAAGAGATTCCGCTCTCCATCAACGTTTGCCGGTCGATGAAGCGTCACGACGAAATACCGGCCTGCTTCAAGCTTGAGCGGCTGCCAACAAGCCGGGGGGCGCAAGCGCGGCACGTTCTTCAGCAAGGTGTCGATCATCGTGTTGCCGACAAAAAAGATCTGCCCGTCGGTCACCCCTGCACGACGCAAATTGTCACCGGCCGTTTCGCTCGTCGTAAAAAACCAGTTGGTGATGGAGTCGGTCACCACCCTATTGATCTCCTCAGGCATCGTCCAATCGCCTGATCGAATTCCACCCTCCACGTGAGCCACCGGCACTCCAAGCTTTCGCGCGGCGATCGAACAGGCCATCGTGCTCGTCACATCGCCGACGACCAAACAGAGGTCGCTCCTCTCCTTCAACAGCACTTTTTCGTACCCGACCAGGATGCCGGCGGTTTGTTCGGCTTGAGTCCCCGACCCTACCTCGAGATTGATGTCCGGATCGGGAATTCCGAGTTCTTCAAAAAAACTTCCGGACATCGCACGATCGTAATGCTGACCGGTATGGATGAGTCGGTATCGTAGCCGACCGCCCCTGCGTTCAGCGGCTTTCAGCGCCTCAATAATCGGCGCGATTTTCATGAAATTAGGACGTGCCCCGGCAATGATATCGATACGCTTCACTCAACACCTCGCCATGCAGTGATTCCGTCGTACAGCCAGCGTGATCGTAGTCACTCCCACCACGCAGAGCAACTCAAAACTGTTTTCGAGACGCCGACACGTGATCGCGAGGGAAGCGAACCTGCCGACGGCGAGCATGGAGTAGCAATTGCCGTGTGAGAAAACTAGAAGCGGACTTCCCGTATTGCGTGACGGTTGTCTTGAAACCACTGGACCGTTTTCTTCAGCCCCTCACGCAGACCATGTCGCGCTTGAAACCCAAACAGCTGTTTCGCGCGGCTGACATCAAGACAGCGGCGAGGCTGGCCGTTCGGCTTGGTGGTGTCCCAGTGAACCTGGCCGGTGAATCCGACTTCGGCCGCAATCGTGGCGGCGAGATCGCGAATCCTCACCTCTTCTCCCGTCCCCAGATTGACCGGCAGACTCCCGTCATAATGTTCTGCCGCGAGCAAAATCCCTTCGGCGGCGTCTTCGACATACAAAAATTCCCGCGTCGGAGACCCGTCTCCCCAGAGGGTGATGAACGCACGCCCTTCTTCCCTGGCGGCCGCACATTTCCGAATCAGCGCCGGAATGACGTGAGAGGTTTCCAGATCAAAATTGTCGCGCGGCCCGTACAGGTTCACGGGGAACAGCACGATGGAGTTAAATCCATATTGGTCACGGTAGGCCTGCGATTGCGCCAGCATCATCTTCTTCGCCAGCCCGTACGGGGCATTCGTTTCTTCCGGATACCCGTTCCAGATATCGTCTTCCTTGAACGGAATCGGCGCGAATTTGGGATAGGCACAAATGGTCCCGGTGGCCACAAACTTCTTCACGCCCCGCCGGCGGCCCACCTCGATCAGCTGCGTCCCCATCATCAAGTTGTCGTAGAAGAACCGTCCAGGGTTAGCCTGGTTCGCTCCGATGCCGCCGACACGAGCCGCCAGATGAATCACCACGTCGGGCTTCGCATCGCTGTACAGTTGCTTGACGGCATCCATCTGCACCAGGTCATAGTCCTTGCTTCGGGGCACCACGACTCGGCGACATCCCTTTGCTTGGAGCCGCTCGACCACGAACGATCCAAGAAAGCCGGCACCACCCGTCACGACAACGGTTTGATTGTCCCAAAATGACATTATCGCTTACCGCCTGAGGTTAGAGGTTTGAGGTTTCCTAAAATGGAGACATGAGGCCTTACCCTCCGTGACGGCCCTTTCCCCTGATGGAATTCATGAGCCCGTTGAGCTTGCGATCAAGCAATTCGGCTCGTACACGAACCGCAACTGATTCTTCAGCCGTAAGGATTTTTCTTTTCTTGAACAATTCAATGAGCGTAACTGTTTCGTACAGTGATCCTTGGGCAATGCTCAAATACTGAAGGAATTCCTTCCGGTGTTGTCGACCCTTCCCTTCAGCAATGTTCTGCGAGATCGACGCTACGGCCCCTTCAATTTGGGATATCAATCGAAGATGTCTACCTTGAGGGACTCGGTCAATCAGCCTTAACACCTCATCAGCAAGCGCGAGTGCGTCCTGCCAGACTTCAAGCTTTTCAAAGGGGAAAACATATCGCTCACTCAAAACCTCATACCTCATAATATTCTCCGACCTTCGGCCTCAAACCTCCAACACATCCTAGCCGCCTCCAACCTTTAACCTCGGACCTCAGACTCTCTTTCTCGTCCCATCCAATTTTTCTCGTTCCGCCGCCAGATCCGCATCGACCATCATGGCGATCAACTCCTCAAATCGCACGTTCGGTTGCCATCCGAGTTGTGTCTTGGCTTTGCCGGCGTCTCCGATCAGGAGATCGACCTCCGTCGGCCGGTAGTACTTTTCGTCGATCTTGACATGCTTTCTCCAATCAAGCTGCAGCCGGTCGAACGCCAGTTCCAACATCTCCTTAACGGTATGAGTTTCCCCTGTGGCGATCACATAGTCGTCCGGTTGTGGCGCTTGCAACATCATCCACATCGCTTCGACATAGTCGCCGGCATAGCCCCAGTCGCGCTTCGCATCGAGATTGCCCAAAAACAAATCTTGTTGGGTGCCGAGCTTGATGCGGGCCGCCGCCTTGGTAATTTTTCGCGTGACGAAGGTTTCGCCTCGCCGAGGGGATTCATGATTGAACAGGATGCCGTTGCAGGCAAAGAGATCGTAAGCTTCCCGATAGTTGACGGTGATCCAATAGGAATAGACCTTGGCCGCTCCATAGGGGCTCCGAGGATAAAACGGCGTCGTTTCTTTCTGCGGCACCTCCAAGACCTTGCCGAACATTTCGCTCGATGAGGCTTGATAGAATTTCGGTTTGAGTCCCGATTCCCGAATCGCCTCAAGAAGCCGGATGGTCCCAAGCCCTGTGATCTCTCCCGTGTATTCAGGTATGTCAAAACTCACGCGCACATGGCTCTGTGCGCCCAGGTTGTAGATTTCGTCCGGTTGGACGGTGCGCAAGATCCGATTCAGGGAGCTGGCGTCGTTCAGATCGCCATAGA
>CAYTAS010000175.1:0-4234 GCA_964435885.1 uncultured Nitrospira sp.
CTTATAATAGATATGTCCCCACAGTAAGTGAGCCATGGTAAATTATAACTTACCAGACGTGCTACAGCTTTACAAGGGTAAAGCATAGTTAACCATTGATTATAGTTAATTGTTCCAGTAAATTATGATTGACCAACTGGAGACCATAAGGACAACCGCTACCAATCGCCATGACCACGCCGTCGGTCATGGTCGGCCGCGAGGCGATACGCCTCTGTGAGTTGCTCTCTACGGGGTCATGCCGAGATATCCGAATATTCGATCACATCTCACGAGGGAGGAGTCCACGGTGATGCGGACCGCGATGCGACCGCCAAGCAGCTGATTCTCGTCTGCTGCGAACTCTCGATAGATGTTCATCGTGGCTCTCCTTTCATCTGGCGAAGGGACGCCCCCGGCGCGAGGGCCGAAGGCGTCCGAGGACCGGTTACTTCCCGGCCCGCTCCGTGATCCACACTTTCGCGTGGGCAAGGACGACCGTGACCGCTTCCAGATCGTTCAGGCTGAACGAGTCGGAGCGCTTCCAACCATCCGCCGTCTTGTACGAGCGGGTGATGGTCACGGTGTAGAACGCGCCCTTCTCCCCCTCGTTCTTCCAAATGCTCGCGGTAATGCTGCTGCACGTGAATTTCTCGACCGGCTGAGGTTTGAGTGGTTGATCGTGAGGTGCCATTGACGGTCTCCTTTAGTTAGAGTTGATGTGCTGACCTCTCACCAGGCGTGGAGGTCACACAGCGACGACAAAGGAGACTGAGAGGACGAGGCACCTGGCGGACCGGCGGGCGCCCAGCGGAGGAATGACAGGGTACTGGCGTGATCGACGCAGCCCGACGGGGGAAAGCCAGGGCCGAGGACGTACCCGCACAGGCACCACACGTCACGACCGATGCCGGTCTCAGAGATGCAGCTCGCGAGATGGACAGAATGAGGCGAAGAGACCCATCGTGACGTGCCGAAGCCACCACACCCGCTCGTCACAGGGCAAATGGTCGAAGGATCAGCTTCGAGTCGGACATGAGGCGCGTGGGTCGTCGATCGCTAGGCGTGTGAATTGAGGCGAGTCGGATGTTGCATGCGGGAGGATGTCGAATGCCCCGCGCGAGGGGGTTGAGTACACAAGGATGAGGATGGAGGTGGACCGTACGGTCTCGTCAGATCTGGCGCGATCCTCCGTGAGAAGTGTCCGCGCCCACCCTGCGCGCAACGCGTCTTGACACTCTTGCCGCATCTCGCTACAACCATCGCTCGCCCTGTACGTGGAAAGGAGCATGCAATGGGAAAACCCCTCACGAAGTCACAGATCGCCGAGCATCTCGCGGAGAAATCTGGACTCACCAAACGAGCGATGGTGCAGTTTCTCGACGAGTTCGCCGCCTTGGCCTATCGCGAGGCGAAAAACGTCTTTACCATCCCTGGTCTCGGCAAACTCAAGCTCGCCAACCGCAAGGCTCGCATCGGCCGCAATCCTCAAACGGGCAAAGCAATCAAGATTCCTGCGAAACGCGTGGTCAAATTCAGAGTCGTCAAGGCCGCGAAAGACGCCATCCTCGGAAAGAAATAACGCCCGTCATCGGATGGACCCACTGCGAGCACAACCAAGAGACCGCATCAACCAGACGTGACTGAAAAGACCGCTCCGCAGGAATTCAGCTCTGGGTCTCCACGCGCGATCACAGCGTCAATGTTGTATAGCCTCGTGACCTGCCCGCATCGGGTCACCATGGATGTGTATACGGATCCCGCTCAACGCGACCCCGTGAACGTCTTTGTGGAACTGCTGTGGGAGCGTGGCTCAAGTGTAGAGCGTGAACGCATGGCTTCCCTTGCTATTCCGTTCGTGGATCTCCACGCGTTCACCACAAGAGAAAAAACCAGCAAGACGCGCGAAGCCATGGCCGCCGGCGCACCGCTCATCTATGGCGGCCGGATTGAAGCCGATGATCTCCTCGGCGAACCTGACTTGTTGCGCAAGGAAGGTGCCGGCTATGTGCCAGGGGATATCAAATCCGGGGCAGGGGAGGAGGGAGGCGATGATGAGGGCGACGACCGCCGCCCCAAGAAAACCTACGCCGTCCAGCTGGCACTGTACATGGATATTCTCGAACGTTTGGGCCTCTCTGCAGGACGCCGTGGGTTCATCTGGGATGTGCATGGTGCGGAAGTATCCTACGACATGACCACGCCGCGCGGCGTGCGTACCACGGACACCTGGTGGGACTTCTACACTGCCCAATTGGCGACCGCGCGCGGCATTATGGCCCGGACACACGAAACCTTACCCGCCTATGCGTCAGGGACTTGCAAGCTCTGTCATTGGTACAGCAGCTGCTTTCACGCCGTGAAGGCGGCTGATGATCTGACGCTCATCTCCGAGCTTGGTCGGGCGAAACGTGATGCCATGTGCAGCGAGATCAGGACCGTGGCAGAACTGGCAACCATCAATCCCGCGGGATACACGAAAGGGAACAAAACAGTCTTTGCCGGGATTGGCCCAGACACGCTGACGAAATTCCATGAACGGGCCAAGCTCTTGAGCAGCCTGAATCCGAGGCCCTATCTGAAGGCACCGATCACGATGCCAACGCATGAGGTGGAGGTGTTCTTCGACATTGAAGTCGATCCGATGCGGGATGTGTGCTACCTGCACGGCTTCATCGAGCGTCGTGGCCGCGACAACAGCACCGAGAAATTCATCGGATATTTTGCATCAGACACCACCCCAGAAGCCGAGGAATCCGCATTCGCCCAAGCCATGAACTACATGCGCCGCGCCCAGCCTTGTGCGATCTTTTACTACTCCAAATACGAGCGGACGATGTATCGCAAGCTGCAGGCAAAATATCCCAATGTGTGCAGTGAAGACGACATCGAGGCGCTGTTTGAGCCGACCAACACCGTTGATCTGTATTTCGATGTCGTGAGACCACACACCGAGTGGCCAACCCATGATTTCTCGATCAAGACATTGGCCAAGTACCTGGGTTTTCACTGGAGGGACACGCATCCATCCGGTGCGGCTTCGATCCAGTGGTTTGACGAGTGGGTCAAAACGGGTTCCCCTGAAACGAAGCAACGTATTCTCGATTACAACGAGGACGACTGCCGGGCGACGCGGGTGTTACTCGATGGTATTAGGAATCTGACGTAGCTGAACGAAGAAATTAGGATCAGGAAATAAGTAAAGAATGCTCACCATGCCTTCCTAATACCGCGTATCCACTAAGTTGCCGTATCGGCCGTAGCAGGGATACCCGCTCTTATCCTTATGCGGGTTCAGAGTTGTCGTCATCTGCTTGCGGTTGAAGCGCTTTCCGCAAGCCCTGCACTCGTAAACATAGGTTGGTCCACTCGGATAGCCGCTTCTCCGGCTAGAGCGTGTGCGCAATGCGCGTTGCATCGGACGGGATATCTCCCGCGTTGTCGTCGGCGCGATCGCCACAGGGCCGGTTGGCGTCAATTCAATTGCAAATTTTGGCACGAAGGTCTGGTTTGTGACTCGTGCCCCCTGAATACGGTCCACGCGGTAGCTGCGATGTTCACCTTTATCAAGGTTATGTGCATGCAGGATGATGTTGTCGTCTCGGGTACGGCGCAGGGAGTACGCTTCGATCCGCCGCGTCGAACCCTGATACTGGAGTTCAACACACAGGCGGTTGGACGCCGCAAAGCGGATAATCTCAAGATAGGATTGCGCCGTCCCAGAGACCGGCAGGCGCAAGGTGCGTTCGCGGATCAACTCTTCATCGCCCGCCCCGATATAGGCAGCGGGGCTTACAGGCATGATTCCGCGCTCAAGCCAGGCGAAGAAATCGGGCAGCACATCCCAGAAGGCTTCAAGCGGCGGTAGCGCGGGCAGCTGATGAGCGAGCATCGTCGCCCATCCGCCTTCAAGATCGGCCCGGTGAGACTCAAGGTCGGCCAGTCCAGGCACGCGGATGCCTTTGAATTCGCATTTCTGGCGTAGTACGTCGAGCAACACAGCAGGCGCAGGACGCGCATCGACATTGCGGAACAGGTTAATGACATCATATAAATCGCGAGGACGCGTCCGCTCGGCAAGCGCTCTCACTTTTTCGCCGAAGGCTTCTTCATAGGCATACGCTCGCACGATGATGCCGCCATCCGGTGCATCGCTATAGGGGTGAAAGACCGACAGTTCCGTCGGTGCCAACACAACACGTTCATCGGCGGTAAGATCGAGCTTGACGCGTGGCATGCTCTTGCCGCGCGGTGA
>CAYTAS010000176.1:0-4188 GCA_964435885.1 uncultured Nitrospira sp.
CGGGATGAGGCTGAAGGGATTGTGCTGTGCCGACACAGCATACCGGAAGGAGCCGTGCGAGCGTACGGTCAGATCGCCATAACACGGCGCCGGCGGTTCTAGCCCCCGTGATGGTGCCCCTCACTCTGCTCCTCGATCACCCTCGAAGAGCCGAACCGATTCTGAACGGACTCAAACACCGGACAGGCGCACCAACTTCTCTTCAACACATTGTTGAGCCCCTCACGTACACCGGGGCGCAACAGAATCTCCTAGTCTGTGGCCACGCGCGGCTGCAGGCGTGACACCGTCCACGGTGGCGCGGTTGCCACGGGCGTGCCACATCCCTTGATGGGCGACGGCTGTTCTCTTGGCACGGTCGAGTCGCGTCACGCGACACGACGGTGCCGGACCCCACCTGGCACGGCGTCTCCGGAGGCGGTGCCTCAGAGGCCTGCCTGGCGAAGACACTCGCCCAGGGTAGGTCAGTGCCCTCTCAGCAGATACTCGTCTGACACTTTGCCTTGAGGGTCCTTCGCGAGCTCGGTGTGGTAAGAGACAGTGAGTGGACGCCTCAAGAAGGCAGAGCATGGGAGGTCTGATTAAAAGACCTGTCTCTCAGACCGTTGGGGATATCGGGCGTATCTCACGCCTACTGTGAGTCTTTTACACCGCCACGTCGTATTGTTTTGCGTACGCATCGATGAGACCCCGTAACATGCGTTGATAGGGGACACGTGCACGCTTGGCTTGTTTTTTGAAAAACGCCAGACTGCTCTGAGTCAACTCAAGCGTGACTTTTGTGGTTGGCTCACGTTTGACTAAGGCCGACGGTGGCGGCAGAAAATCCGTCACCCGTTCGCCCATGGCCAAACGCTCATCGGTGTATCTGATTTTCTTGCTCATAGCGTTTCCTCCCTTGCCTCCAGTAGCCCGCTCCATACATGCGTATGCGCTTTCTCCTATACGAAAATCGTACCGTTAATACGTTGCCCTCGACCACTCCAAGACAGAAGAACCGCTTCTCCCCTTTTTCATGATCGAGATCTCGAATAATGATGCGTTTGGGGTCGTCAAAGGGGGTTTGCGCGTCTTCAAACGACACACCATGCTTTTTCTGATTGAGGAGGTTCTTCTCCTCATCCCATTCAAAGCTTGGTTTTGGCATTTCATATTACCATATAATTATATGGGAGCATACAACACTGACGCTCTCCTTGTAAATGTGCTGCGTGCTACCTACCCAATCGAGGCAATCTCCGACAGGCCATTGTGTTTGATGATCAAGACGGCATGCTGTTCCGAGAGGGACTTGCCCACAGCACCAATCGATTCAGTTGGCGCTGCCACACCCCCTCATGAGCAATGGCAATTGCCTCCGCACGGTCGAGTCGCGTGACACGACACGACGGTGCTGGATTCCAGCACGGCGTCTCCGGACGCGGTGCTTCAGAGGCCTGAGTGGAAAAGTCTCAGCCCAGAGAGGCCTTCCGGGAGATTCCTACAGCGTGAATTATCAAGCATACAGAGCAGACCTCTTCGCTGGACATTTCGTGCCGTTGGAACTCGAACAGAAGCGGGCCGGTATGTGGTCAGCAGTATTCCATGTCTGGATAATAGCGTTTGCATTTGATTGTAAGTGCATGCATCTTTATCCATACCTATGAAGCGCGTTGAGCTGGATCGCTAAACTAAAGCTGTGTTCCGCCGCCATCGAGGCATGCTCTGTTGTAAGCGAGGCGCTCCAGGCCACGTTTACACGGCGTCTTGTCCTTTCTTCGGTGAAGGAAGTCCCCGGCCCGAAGGCCGGAGGCTTCCCGTGACGGTCAGCGGTCTGACCGCTCCGCGATCCAGCGTGTCCCCTGTTGGGCGACGACAATCAGCGCGTCAAGGTCGGCCAGGCCGAAAGATTCTGAATTCTTCCAGACTCCATCTCGGTCCTTGTACGAGCGAGCCACGGTCACGTTGTAGAACGGACCGTTCATGCCCTCGTTCTGCCAGATGCTCGCCTTGATGCGGCTGCATCGCAGCGTGGTGACCGGCTTGGGTTTCTTGTCTTGAGGTGCCATAGTGTTGTCTCCTTGAGTTAGAGTTGATGTGTTGGCCTCTCACGAAGCAGTGGAGGCCACACAGCGACGACAAAGGAGACAGAGAGGCCGCCGAATCCTGGCGGGCCGGTGGGCACGAAGCGGAGGAATGCCCGCGGAAAACGACGCGGCTTCCAGCGGCGCGCGGGCATGATCGACGCAGCCCGCCGGTGAACAGCCAGGGCGACGGCCGGATGCGCACAGGCACCGGACCTGAAACCACACGCTGGTCCCCGCTCATCACCAGTACAGCATTGGAGAGCAGATCCAACGGACGAGGCGAGAAGGTCCTGCTCAGAGAGACCGAGACCAAGTCCGTTCGCCAAGGTGGAAGAGGGTCAACGAGTCGGCTTCGAGACTGTGTTGACCTTGACGCGCTTGTCGGCCAGCAAGCGACCGACTATGCGTCAGATGGTCGCTGAATGTGGCGGAAGACCGAACGGCTCTCGCGGGGTTGCCGGGGGAGCTTCACCATTGTCGTGAGAGAAGGAAGGTCAGAATTAGAGAAAGCCGGCGTGTGAAACGATCGGACGATCCTGACAACTCCTAAACCAGACTGAGTTCGAAGGGACGGATGGACTGGATGGCAACATCGTCCCGTTGATTCTGCGTGACAACGGTGCTCAGTGTGCAGCTAGTCGAGGGAGAGCTTGGTATCAAGAACGAGGTGTCGCATCTCATCGAAAGACTCTTCGCAGCTGCAGGTGTCCCTTCACCAGCTTCAACGGTTGGTCGAGCCTATGCTCCTCCACCACGAGCGCGAGAGCGCGTTCGATGGCTTCGATTTCAGTTTTGGTACCAAGCACGGCCTTCGCGCGCGTCAGCTTCGTGTGATCGAGTTGGAGATGCTTGTGTCGTCTCGCGGCGCGGTGTCTCATGGACTCTCTCCCCTCGATTATGATGACTCTCTGCACTCTGGATGTTGAGGACGCGCTACCGCCGCGCGCTGGCGACCTTCGGTCGTGTGGGAACGAGATGGCAGGCATCCGCTGTCAGTTCCAATTTGCCACCGAGCACGTCGAGAAGCTTTTGCAGGGTTGGAAACGCGGGGAAATGGGCCCCGCTTTCCAAACGGGCAATCTGCGGCTGTTTCATACCGGTGAGTTTCGCGAGCTCCGTCTGACTGAGCCCGCGTCGTTCCCGCAGCCTCGCGAGCTCCACAGCAATCCCCACTTCCTGCTCCGCCTTCCCAAGAGCCTCGGCGAATTTTGGCTCCTTCTTGATCTGTTCGTTAATGTACTGTCTATGCGTTTTCATCGTGGCTCCTTCGCTTGACCTCCTCGTATCGTTGCTCCGCGAGGGCGATATCTCGTTCTCGCAGTTTCTGCCGTTTCTTCTGGATCGCATGCAGGATGATGAACCGCTGCCTCACGAATGCGGCATAAAAGAACCGGTACTCAGTCCCCGACAATTCCGGACGCAACTCCCAGATCTTGCCTCGAACATGTGACGCGATGGAGCGGATCCACGGTGATCCGTTCGATCAGACCGGGACGAGATGCACACTCGGTTGGTCTACGGAAGCATCTGACACACCGGACCATAGGGCTTCAAACTCGCATCACAAGTGAGCATGCGCAAGTGTTCAACCTGGGCTTGCGCCACCAAGATACGGTCAAAGGGATCACGATGATGCAGCGGCAACCGTTCAAGCGCCAGGGTGTGGAGCACAGACACCGGTAATTCCTGAAACCCACTGTCCGCGATCTTCGCCGCGAGTTCGTTGGGATCCGCGGCGAGCTTGTTGAGTTGGATCTTAATGACGATCTCCCACAGGGACGCGGCACTGATATAGACCACGGGCGTGGTCTCGATCTGGTGATAGATGGTTTTCGAGAGTCGTGGAGATTGAATCACAAACCACAAAAACACGTGCGTATCTAATAACAGGTTCATGGCCCAGCCTCGAATGCAGCCATCATGTCCGGTGGTAACGGCGCATCAAAATCGTCAGAGATGGTCACGCGTCCTTTCAAAAGCCCTGAGCGGCGACGTGGCAGCTTGGCCTCAAGCGGTCCCAGCTCGGCCACCGGTATTCCATCTTTGCAAATCGTAATGCGCTGCCCTTTTGCAACGGCGGCAAGGAGTTTGGAAAAATGGGTCTTGGCCTCATGGACATTCA
>CAYTAS010000177.1:0-4046 GCA_964435885.1 uncultured Nitrospira sp.
GTCTCCTTCTCCTCTCATGAGAGGGTGGGGAGAATTCAATGACCACAGCTGGGGAGTATTGCATGACCGCTGACACACGGCGCTGTACGTGTTGCCGCGAGGGACGTTGCGGAGTGAATTGCTGACCACGCTGCGGCACGCCCGTAAGACCCGTCGCCCGCGGTCGCGGGGGACGGACCGCCGCGGCCAGCTTCCCAAAATCACGCTGATTGCCGAGCGCCCTGCCGACGTGGCCCCATGCACCGTACCGGGGCACTGGGAAGGTGACCTTCTCAAAGGGGCTCGCAACGGCTCGGCCGTGGGCACGTTGGTGGAACGGACGACTCGTCTGGTTCTCCTGGCCCGCATGGACGGCACGGACGCCGCGAGTGCGTACCGGGGCTTTACGAAGAAGCTTCGGTCTGTACCCGCTCCCCTGCGGAAAACGCTGACCTACGATCGGGGAAAAGAGATGGCAGACCATGAGCGGTTGGCACATCGCCTCTCGATTCAGGTCTTCTTTGCCGATCCGCACAGCCCCTGGCAACGCGGAACTAACGAGCATACCAATGGTCTGCTCCGCCAGTATCTGCCCAAGAGCACAGGGCTGTCGGGCTACACCCAACGGGAATTCAATGCCATTGCCCATCGGTTGAACACACGCCCACGAAAATGTTTGAACTTTGCCACGCCTCTGGAAGTGTATGCGCAATTGCGCTCTCATTCACCCGTTGCACTTGGAACTTGAAACCGCCCGGATTATCACTGAAGGAGCGCGCACCATGATCAAGAATGGCATGCGGCCGGTTCATCCAGGAGAAATTCTATTGGAAGAGTTCATGAAACTCTCAATCCCTCCGATTAACGCCAATACGCTCGCCAAAGCTCTCGATGTGCCAGCAAAACGGATCACGGCGATCAACAAAGGGCAGCGTGGCATTACGGGAGATACGGCGGTGCGGCTGGCAACGTTCTTCGATACAACTGCTGAATTCTGGATGAATCTTCAGAAGAACTATGAACTGCGACTTGCGGAGCAGGCACTGCCGGTGAAGGTCAGGAGGCATATCCAGCAACGCAGAGAAGCGCTCGTAACTGCCTGACGAGCAGACATCTGTCTCGGACTTCCCGCCATTATCACTCAACTCATTTCACTCAGTCTTGTACACTACTCGACTACTCTTCCAGAGCGTCAGGGATCGAAGCCAAGAGACTCTCCATCGCATCCGCCACGGCATTAGAAACCTGCCCATACTTTCGCTGCCAAGACAACTTAAATGGGGATCGGCTCGGACAGCATAGTATGCGAATCAATAATCAGTGCCCACAGCGTTCCGTCTTAGAGGTCGGAGGCTTTCAATGGACGGAAGAGGAGGATCCTCTCGTGAGAAGCGTCGGTAGCGTGTCCTTGTTGCTCCCTTGCTCTATAGGGACGCTCTGATTTGGTGTTCGTATGCAGTTCCTTCAGCTTATTGTACCCCGGAGCCTCGGGATCGCAAGCACCATAATGTGAATCGCGATGACAGGCGTTGGATGGGTAGTCTCAGAGAATAGGATGCGAAATTCATTCTTTCCTCTTAATATCGCTTGACTCCGGTAATGAATAGGATCCAAGTCAATTTGGACGTATTGAGCTTGCTGACTTCCCCATCGCTCGCGCCATTCCTTTCATACTGTCTTTGCGCGTCTGATTCTTCAGTCTTCGCCGCTTCTACCCCTGAGTCTCCATGGGGGCCTCTCTGCCAAGACGCATAGGTCTTTGCACAGAGGAGCGGAGACCGTACATCTGACGAAGGAGTCCGTATGAATCAGGAACAGTTCGGACAATTCTGGGAGCAGCTCAAGGCACCGCTCAAGGCAAAGTGGACGGGCATCAGCGACGAGGACCTCGTTGAGATCAATTGAGATCTCGCCGCCTTCGGCACAATCCTCCCAAAACGGTATGGTGAGGTTCGGAAAGATGACGTGATGATGTGAGCCCGCCGCCGCTACTGTCATTGGTCGGGAAATTACATAGGCTATCAGGAAGAGCCCTCAGCGATGTAAATCCGTAGTCATTGGGCGGGCCCGAAGGGCTGCTCCCTATATACCAGGGAGCGAATATGACGCGAATCGTAATTAACAGGAGCTATAACGAATTTTGTGTGAGCCATCAAGCGCTGATCCGACTGCGTGAATTGGGACAACGGGAGGCCTTGAAAGAAGAAGATACGGGAGCCTATTGGCCGGCGGCTGCAGGGCTGCGGGAACCGAGCCTGAACCAATACGGGAAACTCATTCCCCGCGATGATGAACACCTCGTTCGCGTGGTGGAGGAGCTTGGGGAGGCCGCCAACGGGCATGGCGCAAGTCTCAGGATCGTGACTGTCCCTGAGGATGTGCCTTGGCTGATTACTAAGACAGAGGGCGGCGAGCAAGTGAGTGAAGTCCATCGCACCTGGGGAGGAGCGACCTAGCACTCTTCCAAATCCAACCCGCAATTCTGAAAGTAATGGGCACTACGGGACTTGGAAGGGGTGCTGCAATCACAGCACCCCTCCCGATTCACTAAAATAAGCGCGGCGTTTAGTAGCGCCCGCGATTGGATCCACCTCCGAACCGTCCGCCACCACCCGACCGACCACTACCACCTGAACGTGGTTCCATTGGTTTCGCTTCATTGACAGTGAGTGACCGCCCACCCAGCTGCGAACCGTTCAACGCCGTAATCGCGGCCTGCGCTTCCTCGGCAGTCGACATTTCGACAAAGCCAAATCCTTTCGATTGACCCGTGAATTTGTCCGAGATGATGCGGGCCGATTCGACCGTGCCATGCTGAGCAAACAGGGTATTCAGTTCCGATTCGGTTGTCGAATATGGCAACCCGCCAACATACAGTTTTGAACCCATGGGGTCCTCCTTAAAAAAATGACATCGTCCATGACGCGAGGCTTCGGAGAGGAAGGAGAGGGCCAAAGACGTAGTTGGTAAACGGCTCAGGTCAGGCTTCCGATCAGATTCTCGGTAGGAACAACATCGGTGATAGGCCATATGGAAACAGTTCATGCGAGGCCTTGCACATGAACGGTGATACTGTAGAGAGAACCAGATGGAAATCTGTCGATGGCGCACACTATGCAACTCACTGCATCTCTGACGAGCGCGGCCCATGCCAGACTAAGTACGGCGGTTTTTTTAGGACGCCTCCCGCACTTGGATAGCGCCGGAGGGCATACTCATAGGCGGACTCTTGCGCCTTCATACAGCTCGAGGCTGCAATATCATGCGAGACAACTTTAAACGCGATGCGGTCATCGTTCCCGACGACTGCACTATATAAGGCGCAGGAAAATTCATCACCCTCTGAATGTTGTGTGCTGATCACCAAATGCGATCCATCTGGAAAGGTCAGCAGCGGATCTAAATTGAGGCGACTCATTGGTGTGCTCCTCCGGTTCGTTCGAGGCAGAATTGCGTATGAGCGGGAGGCTCAGGGCATAACAAACTGTTCCCGTGAAACAGTGCGCCATCCAGAGAGGCGATCGCACGCAGCGCTTGCTCGCCCGACATTAATTCCACAAATTTATAGCCTGACGATTTCCCCCCATGTTTGTATCGGGCCACACTGGCACTGGCCACAGTGCCATAGCTTCTAAAGAGGTCCCGAAGTTCGTAATCGGACGTGCCGTGTGGAAGGCTCCTGACATACACCACACGTTGATTCAAGCTTACCTCCTCATTGCCCAACCGATCATCAGATCGCTGATATTTACTCATGTCGAGGGTCGAAATAGGCATAGACGAGGATTCTAGTGACGACCGTAATGTAGAGCCAGGTGGCCGCCGTCGACGGCTTCTGAACAAGCCATCGGACCGAGTTCTGAAAAGTTCTTGGAAATACTCCCAAGGGTCACCGCCTTCTCACAGAGCGTCGGCGGTGGGCCCTCCAGACCCGGCGACAGGATGTGGGTTGAATGGTAATTTTTTCACTGTACGCTTAACAGCCCGGGCTGTCCATACCTACCCTTAATAATGCTGTAGATAGCAAGTTAAGTTGTCCGGTGTATGGAGCACATGATCTGTCCGGG
>CAYTAS010000178.1:0-4039 GCA_964435885.1 uncultured Nitrospira sp.
TGAGATCGTGCTGGTGCCGACGAAACAGTGAGGGCTTGTGACTGCGAGGTGTAATTCGAGACATTCGACATAACCGAAGGACACGACAGAAATAGAGAAAACACCGACGTTTCCGGTTGAGATGGCGGGGGTTGCATAACGATCCATGATGGCTAACAATGGAGTGGTTCAGTCCGGTATCGCCAAGACCGCGGTAGTCTCTCGGTGGAGAATGCGAGCGCAGCTCATGGATGCTAGGGAGGAATGAATGAAATCGCCAGGGAAGAAAAAGTCTGCTTTGCCTCGACCTTCCCGTACCCGAACGGGACCTAAGAAAGAATCGATCTTGTTTGAATATTTTGATCCATCGGCCCAAGTCGTGGCCTTAGTGGGAGATTTCAATCGGTGGAATCCGGAGGGGAAGCCGATGAAACGTGACGCTGGTGGGCTCTGGAAGGTCAAAGTCTCGTTGGCTCCAGGTACCTACCAATACAAGTTCGTCGTCAATGGTGAGCGATGGGAAGAGGATCCGCTCAACCTCCAGCGAGTCATGAACGAGCACGGGACCTTCAATTCCATACGCAACGTCGGGATCAATGCCGACGAGAGTGTTGGCCCTGCCGCATAGGGAGGTGAAGGGAACAGCGATGGATACACTAGCACAGGCTGAAGCGTCGCTCTCGCGGGTCGCGCGGCGAAAGGCAAGAACGAACAGGCGGCTCTTGGAAGTCGCACGGCGGCTGTTTTCCCAAAAGGGAATTTATTGGGCGAAGATCGAAGACATCACGGAATTGGCAGATCAGGGCAAAGGGACATTTTATAAGTATTTTGATTCCAAAGAAGCGATCATGTGCGCCTTGCTCAAAGAAGGGTTGGATACATTGACGGCCAAGACGGAGCAGGCCGTCCAGAAGGTCCCGAGAGGACCGAAGACGCTCTCGGCGGCCATTGAGGCGCGAGTGGACTTCTTTCTGGATTTTCCGGAGTATTTGCTCTTTTTTCACCAGGTCAGAGGCATGATGCAACTTCAGGTGGGTGCGGCAAATGACTTGCGAGCCATCTACGACGCCCATTTAGACCGGCTTGCGGAACTCATCAAACCGGCCATGAGTGTCGATGGCCAGTCTGGGAGCGCACGAGACATCGCCAGGGCGATGGCAGCCTATACATCGGGGGTTTTGACCTATGATGTGTTGTTTGAAGGCCAAGAGGCTACTAAGCGGAGACGCCGATATTTTACGGACTTGCTCGATCGAAGCCTCCAGCCGCTGCTGAAAGCAGGTAATGGATCTCGGTGAGGAACGGACGACTATGAATGCCCGCAAAGATCCGGGAGATAACACTCAGGTGACCACACTGGACTGGCCTCCTGGGGTGGAAGCCGCTTGCGGAAAGTACTGCGAAGAGCGCAGCATGAGGATGGGGAAGGAGAAACTGATTTGAGCGGCACAGGAAAGCGTGTGCTGGCGATCGTTATGGCCGGAGGCAAAGGCGAACGGCTCATGCCGCTGACAGAAGTCCGTAGCAAGCCGGCAGTGCCGTTTGGAGGAAAGTATCGCATCGTCGATTTCGTGCTCAGCAACTTCTTGAATTCCGACATCATGGCGATGTACGTACTGGTACAGTACCGGTCGCAATCGCTGATCGAACATCTGCGTCGGGCCTGGCGCATCGGTGGACGGATCAAGCGACAGTTCATTACGGTGGTTCCTCCTCAGATGAAGGCGGGTGGCGGATGGTACGAAGGAACGGCCGACGCGGTTTTTCACAACCTGAATCTCATCGAGGATTTTTCACCCGATCTTGTCGCAGTGTTCGGCGCGGACCATATCTACCGGATGGATATCGGTCAGATGGTGCGGTTCCATCTGGAGCGACGGGCGGATGTGACGGTCGCGGCCAGGCCTGTTCCGCTCCATGCCGCGCGCGGCTTTGGCATCATCGAGACCGACACGAATGATCGCATCGTGGGGTTTTCGGAAAAACCCAAACATCCGAAGCCGATGCCATATGATCAGGAACACGCCTTTTCATCGATGGGCAACTATATCTTCGAAACGGACGTCTTGTTAAAAGTGTTGTCCGAGGATGCCCGAAAGGGAGGATCTCACGACTTCGGTCGCGATGTGATTCCGACCATCATGAAAAAGAATCATGTGGTGGCTTATAATTTCATGCAAAATGTCGTCCCGGGACTGAAGCCCTATGAGGAGCGGGGATATTGGCGGGATGTCGGGATCTTGGAGACGTACTGGCAGGCGCATATGGATATTCTCGGAGAATGTCCGATTTTCGACTTGCGGAATGGAGACTGGCCCATTCTGACCGACACGTTCGACGGCCCGACCGCGAGTTTGGCGAAGGCCTATGTCGAGGATTCCATGATCGGGCAGGGGAGTCAGATTCTCGAGGCTGAAATCACGCGATCGGTCATCGGTCGGAATGTGCGCATCGAATCCGGCGCCAAGATAGAAGAGTGCATCATCCTCGATGGTTCAATCGTCGGCTCGAAGTCGCATCTGCGACGAGTGGTTGCAGATCGGTTCAACGTGATCCCGGCCGGATCTGAAATGGGATTGAATCCGGCAGAGGATCGCAAACGATATCACGTTTCGCGATCCAACTTGGTCGTGTTGCCCCGACAATTTCGCGGCATCTCCCATGGGCGACCAAGGAACGACCACGCACAGAAAGGTACATCATGAAGAAATCTCGGTTGAGCTTGAACAAGCCTGTGAAGATGCTGACCATCGTCGCCAATCCGGACGCATCACTCAAGCCGGCTCCGTCGGAATTGGTTCCTTGGCGGGCGCGAGTACAGCTATCAGACGGACGGGCACAACGTGTGGCCCGAGCCTGTTTTCAACAAGCGGCCCTCATGGTCTCCTGGCTGCGCGGAGCGTCTCTAAGGGCGGCAGAAGTGGGTGGAGTCATCCGAGAGGGAGCGACGAGGGCGATCAGGTGGGTTCGACCTCGATCCGAGGCCCGTGAAGACCGACTTCAGATCGAGGCCCCCTCTACCTTGGAATCCGTGCCGCATGAGGCCGATCTCGCTCATGAGGTTCGAATGTTACGGGCCCAGGTGCAGGCACAGAACAAGATCCTGGCGGAGTTGACCTACGTATTGATGGACGAGAGAAAAAGGGTTCGCGAGTCGGATCGGCTGCTAGGACACTATGACCGGAAGAGTGAAAGCCGGTTGTTGCGAGTCTTGGAAGCGAATGCGGGTCCCGACGAGAACTGGGGAACGTCTAAACCGACGAGTGCGCGCGTGAACGCCGACTAGTTATTGTTTCGTCATCTCATTCGAACCTTGGGGGTGTTGATCGGGCTGATGCACCGTGTCTAGTTCCTTCATTCCATACCGAGCATGATGCCGCGAATACCACTTGCCACCTACCGCGTACAGTTCAATCGTACCTTTACCTTTCAAGAGGCGACGCACATCATTCCCTACCTAGACGATCTTGGCATCACGGATCTCTACTGTTCGCCCTACTTCAAGGCCGTCCCCGGCAGTCTGCATGGGTATGACGTCGTCGATCCGACGACGCTGAATCCGGAAATCGGGAGGGACGACGAGTATCGGGCGATGGTCGACGAGTTGCATCGCCGCGGGATGGGGCATCTGCTGGATGTGGTCCCGAATCATATGGGCATCACCCAACAAATCAACGCATGGTGGCAGGACGTGCTCGAGAATGGACCGATCTCGCCGTACGCGTCGTTTTTCGACATCGATTGGAACCCGCTCAAAGCTGAGCTGCGGAACAAAGTCCTCCTGCCGATCCTTGGGAACCAATATGGGGTCGTCCTTGAAAATCAGGAATTACAGATAGAATATCAGGACGGGCGATACATCATCCGCTACTATGAACATCGGCTCCCAGTGGCGCCCAAAGCGTCTATCTTGATCCTGGCACATCGTCTCAAAGAATTCGTTGAAGCAGAGGGAGCCGGCAGTCCCCACGTGATGGAATTACAGAGTATCATCACGGCCCTCACGCATTTACCCCCGCGCGACGCGCTCGATCCGGAGGCGGTCGTCGTACGCTATCGG
>CAYTAS010000179.1:0-3999 GCA_964435885.1 uncultured Nitrospira sp.
GTAATCCGACCGACCGTATCAATGAACCTGGGCCACAAATGACTGCTCCCGGCCAAGAGCAGAAGTTCGGCGCCGAGATCACACCGCCATAAAGCAGTCCTTAAGCCTGTCGCATTAACGCCGCCGTTGAGAGGTGGGCGAGGAGCAATGCGACGAGCGTATCGTGAGCGCAAATGCGCTCGCGCCCGTCCTCTCGAAAGGCATGTTAGCCCGCTTCGTTGATGACGCTCGCACACTGCATGACGACAGGATCGTGAAAAGTGGTTCGCTGGTTGTAGAAAACCACGTCAATGCCGGGATTGGGTTGCTGTTCGAGATATCGGTCAATCTGCTCAAAGTACTGAGCCTTATACTCGGCGAAGAAATCATCGAAGTTCAGGACAAGAAACGCGAGCCGCTTTGCACTATTCGTGGGAACGTAGGCCTGCATCTGTTTTTCGGCAGTAAGCAGTGTGGAAGTCAGTTTGGTCAAAAATCCTTTGTCGAGTGAACTCTCTGTTTGTCCGCCGCCGCCGCTCTTTCGGCGGCATGCTTCCGCTTGGGAGATGTGAATGGTCTTGACTTCGCAAAGTACTTGTTTTCCACCTTTCGCTGCTTCGAGATCGGGGGTCTTTCGGGCCTTACCCGGCTTCCTTGGGATGAAACGGATGCTCGAGTACCCTTCATCGAGCAGATAGTTGTAAGCACGAGCCTGATTGAGTATGGAAATGAGCTGCTCCCATCCGCGAATCGGATCGCGTGTGGTGAGATACGGACGAGCCTCGAGTTTCAAGGACTTCCAGGCCTCACCGTCAAGGCGTTGAAGCTCACTTTCACGTGCGACCCAGGCTTTCTTCTTCGTGGGTTCATCACGGATCGAGTCATCGAAATTGCGGAAATAGGCGCTCGGCATCGACCGATCATCGATCAGCTCGATGAGCTCATGGATTCGTGGCATTTCTAGTAGGCGGCACATCTGTGGCCTAGCGGGTTAACAATGTTTAGACGGATCTGCGTAAGAGGTGGATCCGACCATTTCTGTCCGTCTAACACGCCACTACTGTTCGTGAAGAGTACGCCATGCTCGTTGTCGTTTCAATGAGTTGCAACCGAGCGACCATTGATCACGGGTTCTTATGCGGATCGGCGTAAGCCCCCCTCTGATAGCGGTCGGTCGTGTACTTATGCTACGGGTCGAGGACTGCCATCGGCCACTATTTCGTTGCCTCTGGAATTAGCCGAATGTCCGTGGCCTGTGCCCACACCCTCACTGGCACCTCCCCTTTAGAGGTGAAAATCACGGCATTGAGGACAACCTGATCTCCATCTTTTGGCAAAGAAGCGGCTGCTTGTGGCACACAACTACCGTATACACCAACTGGAAGAGAGCCGGTGTCATCTTCTAGGACAAACGTTGCATGGCCATAGAGAAGGCGACACCTGCTGCCCACGGGTATAGGCGGCATGGCTTGCATGTCTTTAATGACGCCGCGGAGGGTGACGACCCGAAGCTCATAAGAAGGAGCCTGAGCAAGCAATGTTTGAATTGATAGTTGCTCAGTCGCTCCGGGTGATGAAAGGATACACGCTGAGAGAACGAAGACGAGGAGCGACACTGAACGAAATCTGCTCCTACGAACCCACGTTGATCCTCCTGGCATGTCAGCCTCCTCGTTCTTGCTTCGAAATGGTCCTAGAAGCAATCCCGTCTGTACCAGGATCATCGAATCCACAATCACCCGTTTAGATCGCTGACCGTGTCATTGGTGTAAGGCCATCACTACGTCCACGGACGCGATCAATCCCGAACAGATTCGACCCATGTGAGATTTCCTTCTACGGTCCCTCCTTCTGATCCCGATGGGTGCGTATAAGAGATGATGACCAGAACATCGATCATACTTCCTTCAGCAAGCAATTCGGTGTTTACCGGACCAAGAGTCGTACCGTGTGCTCCAGCATAGAAGAGTTCAATCGCACCGGAATCATCCGTCAGTGTAAACGTCTGAGCCTCGGGGGGTATAAATCCACGCCCGCGAGATAGAGTCCGCAATGCGGTTACTTTCCCCTTGAATCTGACTAAGCGGAGATTATACGCCTGGGGAGTAGAAACAACTTTGCCAATTGGAACAACTTCATAGGAAGTCAATGGCGGCGGCTTTGATTGAATACGCGGAGTGCTGGAGACCTCAGGCACAATGAACGTATTGATCAATAAGAACAAGAGATGAGCACAGAAAACTATTCCAAATGCCGCACGTGCCTCTTTGAGACTATCCATAACCATTTATTTTTGGACTAGCATCAGCAGAAGTCAAATTCCTTCAGAAATCGACCAACTTTGGGCTGGCATTTTAGATGGGGATTTTGAGAAGTAGGTAATTTGGATTTTCGAGAAGTTTACACCCTATGGGATCCCGATGGTGCCGTCATTCGATTGAACCACCTGATAGCCGTCGGTCGTGTATTTCGCTTTGGGGTCGTGATTTCCCTGTCAGGGCATCAGACAAGTGTCGGCCAGGAGCAGAAGTTCGCCGCCGAGATCGCAGTGCCCTAAAGCGTCCCTCACGACCGCCGGGTTAGGCGCGCGACTAGACAAGGCGCTTGCCTTTTCGGTGATGAAAAGGCGAAAGGCGTTTTACGGAATCAAACGCTGTTTTGTAGGCAGCCGCTTCCCAAAGCCAAGCCTCTTGAACTTCGTACTGCGGGTTGTAGAGAAGCCATACCAGAAAATCCCAATCGTAGTTTTTTATTTTGGACACCAGCGTAACAAAACTACGCTTCGGCAGAGCAACCGATCAACATGGCGGCGTCAAATTCGGAAAGTGCTGATGTGATCGAAGGCGCGATGCCAAAGCCCGCTCCCATGCAAGAGCGGCTTCCACGAGTCTCTTGTGAAGATCGTTCATAAGCGCCTAACGCCAGAATTAACCCGCGATTGGAAGCATTTAATCTACATGCAGGAAGTGCCACGAAAAGAATGCTATCGAGGCGTCTGGTGGATGAATTGTTGCCGCCCGTTCGATGCACTGCACACCACAGATTGTCCTCATGCAGCTTAGAAATCATCTTCGCGAATGTATAGATACCATTTCCCATTCGCATCCTTTGTCATCCAACCAGGAAAATCATAATCATCTATTTTCATCCATTTGATTTCTCTTTCCTTCTTCACGAGGCCCCACCATGAAGATTCAATGGCTATGACTTTCCCCTCATCTGGGTAAACTGTAATATTGAGATCATTAAATCTCAATATGGCGAACAAAAGAAACGCAGCACATAGAACCCCTGCAATAAGATATGACTGGTTTCTGCTTGCCCTCTGATTTTCGCGCAATTTCGATTGCAGAGATGCAATTTCGTCACGGAGCAGACGTAGCCCCAACAATAAGCGGAGAACTGCCGCCCGAAGATGCGGCTCATCTTTGGCCGAAATATCTGTCGAATAAAGAGAGAACCATTCGAGAGCGTGAACTTGTTCACCGGACATCGAGGTTGATTTGATTAAATCCTTATCAATGCCTGCACGATGCGCCCGATCTTCCATAAAATCTGCGCCCGCCTCCATTAAGGAATCAATTTGATCAGGGTCTTCATGCATAATTTATTAAGGTGCGGCCTAACAATGTTTAGGCCGATCCGCATAAGAGCCGGATCTTCCATTTTCTGTCCGTATAACGGGCCACACCAGTTCGAGAAGAATACGCCATGCCCGGTGTCGTTTCAATGAGTTGCGACAGGGCGACTATGTATCACAGGTTCTTATGCGGATCGTCGTAAGCCCCCTTCTGATAGCGGTCGGTCATGTACTTCTGCTTTGGGTCGAAAGCGGACATTGTCTGCCAGCTTAAGTCTGAACTACTCTCCATCCCATTCATCGTTCATCTCAGCATAGTCTTTTTGCCTCGCTTCACGTATCGTGCATGGCAATGTTCCGCTTAAGACCGCACGATCTCCGTTTTCCGCCAGTCGATCGGGCCTCCCCCGAAGGACTGCTTGCCGTGGGTGGAGATCTCC
>CAYTAS010000180.1:0-3948 GCA_964435885.1 uncultured Nitrospira sp.
TATCTCGATAGATCACTTTAACGAGAAGGCCGGTCATGCCCATTGATGAAATCACTCAAAAAGTCAGCGATCGCTATGCCAAAGCCGTCAGCACCGGCGAGCAGATGTGTTGCCCCACCAGCTACGACATGCAACACCTCAAAACCTTTATTCCTGAAGAGGTGCTGAAGATTTCCTATGGTTGCGGGACTCCGGCCGGGCTCCAGACAGTACAGGCCGGTGAGACGGTGCTGGATATCGGTTCAGGCGGTGGCATCGATTGTTTTGAAGCCTCTCGTCTGGTGGGCCCTACAGGACGCGTGATTGGTATCGACATGACCGATACGATGCTGGAGATCGCCCGCAAGAATGCCGCCGTCGTGGCCGCCAACCTCGGCTATCCCGCATCCAATGTCGAGTTCCGGAAGGGCATGGCCGACGCGATGCCGGTCGAGGACGGCGCGATCGATCTGATTATCTCAAACTGTGTCATCAATCTGGCGCCGGACAAGTCGAAAGTATTTCACGAAATGTATCGAGTGGCCAAGTTCGGCGGGCGATTCACGATTTCCGACATCGTCTCGGACCAAACCGTGCCGCAATACCTCGTCCATGACACCGAGAAATGGGGAGATTGTTTATCCGGCGCCTTGACGCTCACCGACTACATGAACGGCATGACACTGGCTGGCTTTTCGGGCGTTCATCTGGCGAAATTT
The DNA here is from genome assembly GCA_964435885.1 of uncultured Nitrospira sp. GTDB lineage: Bacteria > Nitrospirota > Nitrospiria > Nitrospirales > Nitrospiraceae > Nitrospira_D. The sequence continues at coordinate 699 of CAYTAS010000180.1, forward strand.
TCGCCTTGGCGCGTCATCGACGGCATCCATTTTTTCTCCGTGACCTTGACGGGCTACAAGCTGCCTCCCGCAGCGGCGACCTCTTCAGTCCAGTACGCCACTCTTCGCGGTCCCTTCAGTCGGGTGATGGACGAACAGGGCTCGGTATACGAGCGTGGTGTTCCAAAACCAATCACGCCTGACGAGGCGCATTTGCTGAGCGCTCCTCCTTTCACTGAACACTTCCTGCTGACCACCGACCCTATTCAACTTGACGACCATGATCCTCGCTGGACCGCCGTGCTTCCGGCCCAGGCTCCCTGTACGTGGCAAGGCCACTATGCATTGCTGGCCGGGCCGTTTGTCGAAGCAGCGGATGATGACCACCATATCTATCGTCGAGGAGAACCGCTGGAAATCTGCTCCAAGACCGTGGCGGTGTTGAACAGCGGCGGCTATCGACCTCATTTCGTCATCTTGAATCGAGCCGGTGAGCGTGTCAGCGGCGAGGCCGTGACCTGTTCACCCGACGGAGGCTGCTGTTGAAGAAGCTCGCACGAGCGGACGACGTCCTGAGCCCACGCGAATGCGCGTCGGTGCTGAAAGCCTTGGCCGATGAAACCAGGCTGCGGATCCTGGAATCGCTGCTGGCCGAAGAGAAATGTGTGACGGACCTGGTACGCGAATTGGGCTTCCCTCAACCGCACGTGTCGCACCACCTCCGCATTCTGCGGGATTCCGGTGTGGTGGAAGGCAAACGGGAGGGGAAGCAGGTCTGCTATCGAATCGCACCGATCGTACGGCGGGTGTTGGCCAATCGACAGGGGAAGGCCCTCAACTTCGGATGCTGTGAACTGCGGTTTCCGGAGTGGGTGTTGGCGACGGCCAAGTCTCGCGCGTTGCATATGATTCATTCGTGACAAGTGCATCCGATGTTGCCGATGGAGGTGTGAGCACAGCCATGCCGTTGACCTTGCTGGGACGACAAAACCTCCTTGCCTCCTCCTCCGAGCAACTCAAAGTATTGGAACAATCCGGCTCCCATCCCCCCTTTGAGACACAACTAGATCGAGTCGGCTTGCATCCCCTGTACGCCACGGGAATCACGGTATTCCAAATTAATGTCGGCAAACTCTGTAATCAGACCTGCCGCCATTGCCATGTCGATGCCGGCCCCGATCGCACGGAGATCATGTCACGGGAAACGGCGGAACAGTGCGTCACGGCTCTGGCTAAGACCGGTATTCCGACCGTCGACATCACCGGTGGCGCGCCCGAATTGAACCCCAATTTTCGTTGGCTGGTTGAACGGGCGCGAGAACTGGGCCGCCATGTGATGGATCGTTGCAACTTGTCCGTGTTGCTACTTCCCTCGCAGGCCGACCTCGCAGAATTCCTCGCGACCCATCGAGTCGAGATCATCGCGTCGCTCCCTTCGTATCAGGCCGGCCAGACCGACGCACAGCGTGGTGACGGCATCTTTGAGAAATCGATCGAGGCGCTCCGCCTCCTCAACCAACTCGGCTATGGAAGATCTGACAGCGGCTTGGTCTTGAACTTGGTCTACAATCCCGTCGGCGCATTCTTGCCGCCCAAACAAGAAGCCATCGAAGCGCAGTTCAAGAAAGAATTGCGCACCAAGCACGGCATTGAGTTTAACCGGCTCTACACGATCACCAATCTGCCGATCAGTCGGTTCCTGGAGTTCCTGATCGAAAGCGGCAACTATGATCAGTATATGACGCGCTTGGCCAATGCCTTTAATCCCGCTGCCGCCGCCGGCGTGATGTGTCGGTACACATTATCCGTGGGTTGGGATGGGAGACTGTACGATTGCGATTTCAACCAGATGCTCGACCTGCCGGTCGACCATAGCGCGCCGGCTCATATCCGTGACTTCGACCCGACTCAGCTTCACCATCGCCGGATCGTCACACGCAATCATTGCTACGGCTGCACGGCAGGCTCCGGCTCGTCCTGTGGCGGATCCGTCGCATAAGACGACTCGCCATGGAATTTTCCATCCTTACGTTTGTGCTCATCCTCGTCCTGGCCTTTGCAAACGGGACGAACGATGTGTCGAAAGCCATTGCGACCTTGGTGGGCAGCGGAGTCACGGATTATCGCACAGCCATCGCCTGGGGGACCTTTTGGACAATGGTCGGATCCGCTGTCGCGGCCTTCGTCGCCACGGCCATGGTCAAGACCTTTAGCGGCGCGTTCATCCGGCCTGACCTCGTTATTCCATCAGCGCTTGCCCCAGCGGTCTTATGTGGAGCCATCCTTTGGGTGCTCTTCGCGTCGATGGCCGGACTGCCGGTCTCCACGACCCATGCGTTGACCGGTTCGCTGGTCGGGGCCGGTCTGCTGGCTTTCGGCAGTGAGGGGCTGATCTGGGAGACGGTGTTGAAAAAGATCGCGTTTCCCCTATTGCTGAGTCCTTTTCTGGCTTTCGCTCTTTCCTTCTTCATTCACCCAGTCATCAGATCGATGGCCACACGCTGGGAAGGTGTCTGTGTCTGCGTCATGCCGACCCATCGAGCCCTCGTGACGGTCGACGCCCAGGGCAGCACCCGGACACTGTTTCAAGCGGGCGGCATCCCGGTGGCAGCCGTCCCCTCTCAGTGCGACCGTGCAGGCTTAGCGGGCCTCATCGTCGGCCTGGATTCCATCCATTGGTTATCCAGCGGGCTCACGTCGCTGGCACGGGGTACAAATGACGCACCAAAGATCGCGGCGATGCTCTTGCTCGGCAGCTCGCTGACGACATGGCCGAGTCCCACCTGGCACATCATCGGCTTTGCGGGGGTGACGATCGCAATGGGTCTCGGTAGCTACTGGGGCGGATATCGCGTCACAGAGGTGCTCGCTGAAAAAATAACAAAGATGAATCATGCGGAAGGCTTGTCTGCCAATCTCACCGCATCTTCCTTGGTCTTTCTCTCAGGGACACTCGGCTTGCCGGTCTCGACCACACATGTCAGTAGCTCTGCCATCATCGGCATCGGGCTTCTAAGAGGGAGAACCGCCGTCCACTGGACTACCATACGAGAGATGGTGCTGGCGTGGATTGTAACAATTCCCGCCACCGCCTGTTTGGCGTGTCTCGCCTACTTTTTCCTTTCCAAGTCCATCTAGGGCTTGTCACCCTGGTCCCATTCTGTTAAGGTACCGCTGCAATTTGGTCATCCATCTAAATAATAATATACATATTTCAAAATGGTCTGGGACCCAAAAGATCCATGGGGCAAAAAGTCTGACCCGCTTGAGG
>CAYTAS010000181.1:0-3943 GCA_964435885.1 uncultured Nitrospira sp.
TAGGTAGATCTGTCCGAGGCCTTCATAGACCGGCGCAGACTCGGGTTCACGGGCCCGTAGGTCCTGAAAATGTGTCAGGGCTTGATCGAGCAGGCCCTGCTGCAAAAACACCTGTCCCAGTTTCAGGCGGGCCGCGTTGCGGGCCGGATCGGCCTTGAGAGCTTTGTCGTAGTGCATGCTCGCCAATGGATAGTGCCGGGCTTGCGCATCGAGGTCTCCCTTACGTTCATGCTCGTCCGCCGTCAGCTCAGGGGTGGCGGCGGTGGCCTCTTCAAGGCGTTCCTGCTGTTTCTTCTGCTCGTCGACCATCTTGCGATATTCAGCCATGTCGAATGACGAGATGGCCTGATCTTTTGTTCCCCAGCATCCGGTGAATGAAGCGGTCCCGAGAGCAAGTCCCACCGCCAACAAGAACCTCAGAGATTGTATCGATCTCACCACATGCAGCCTCTCTCGTGTGAATAGCGATGTGCATGTTCAGCATGCCGCGAGGCTGGCCAACGGTCAAACAAAACTCCATTTCCTGATAATGAACATGGTCGTGGTGCCGGCAGAGTCGGCCTACTGCGGCACCGAAGCCCTAGTTTCAGGCTGTTTGGAAACCCTGGCCTGAGGCGCTCTAACCGCAGTCCATAAATCACAAACGGGCTTGTGCTGAAAAAACACTCAGTTGGAGTGGTTGATGATCTGGCTGATCATTTGCAATGTCGTCGCTCACGAGAAACCCGGCTTTTCTGTGAGACGACGCCAAAGACAAAGGAGGTGAGGAGGTGCTGGAAAGGCGTAAACAGCCGCAGGCCAAAGTCGGACAAGAATGATTGTGCAGAGTAGCTCATAGGGAGCGGTTTCAAAACCAAAAACAAAAGGAAAGGTATAGACCATGTTGAACGCGATTCGTCAGTTTGCGAAGGGAGAAGAGGGTGCGTCCGCAGCCGAGTATGCGCTGATCTTGGCGATTATTACGCTTGGCATCGTTGTCGCGATGCAGACTCTTGGTGGAGCCATTACTGGTGCCGTTACTACTGCGGCGACCACAATTAGCGGGAGCTAAGAAGCGAGCTGTCTTGCCAACGCTGAAGCGGTTGGCCTTGTTCAACAACAGCCAACCGTTTCAGCCGCCGCGAGAAAGTGACGTTGTGCACTGCGCAAGGTGATACGAGGAGCGATCAACAGACCATGACGCCTTTCATGATGATCATAGTCCTAACGCCACTGGTGGCTACGGCTATCTATACCGATCTTCGTTGGTCTCGCATTCCAAATTGGCTCACCTTTTCAGCAATGGGGATGGGCCTCGTCGTACAGGGCTGGCTCGGGGGACTGCAAGGTGCATTGTCCGGCTTGGCTGGACTTGCCGTAGGGATGGGGTTGTTTCTCATCCCTTATGCCTGCAAGGCCATCGGAGCGGGTGATGTGAAATTGATGGCGGCCATCGGGGCAATTGTTGGTCTCTCTGGAGTCCTTTCGGTTGCTGCACTCTCAGTGTTGGCGGGCGGTGTCTATGCGCTCGGCGCCATGAGTTACCAGTGGGGCATCGCTGCCACATCCAAGAATTTAGCATGCGCCACATATGGCGCATTCATGACCGGGGGAAAGACAGGGGTAGGGGATCTTCAGTTGCCGTTCAAATTACGCTATGGGCTGGCGATCGCCGTAGGCACCCTACTTTTCCTCGGAGGGATCCAACCCTTCGGGGGGTAGGCATCAGGCAGAACTGAGCTATGGTTGATCAAGCAACGGATCGACTCATGGACGGGGAGCAAATCAGAACTCGAATGATCTCGATTGAAGAGGAGGGCGGGCAATGAAGCGGTATAGACCTCTCATGTTTTTCGGATCGGCGATGGTGCTGGGCATCGTCACCAGCGTCCTGGTGTTCTCGTGGCTGCAGAGCGAGAAGAGCCGGTTGCTGGCGGCAACATTGCCCACGAGTACGAATGTACAGGTCTTGGTGGCAAATGCCGATATCCCCTGGGGGACAAAACTGAATCCTGAGATGGTGCTGATGCAAGAGATCCCGCCCGGCGCCGTTCCCGAAGGGCACTTTACGACATCGGAGGCGATCAAAGATCGGGTGGTGCTCGTGGATGTCAAAAGAAACGAGCTGCTCCTCGAATCGAAGCTGGCGCCCATTGGAACAACAGGTGGGGGAGTTGCCGCCGTCACCGATGTGAACAAGCGGGCGATGTCGGTAAAGGTCGATGACGTGATCGGTGTGGCGGGCTTCATCAAACCGGCGGATCGCGTCGATGTCATGGTGACGATCGAGCCGGAGGCCGGCAAACAAGGCCACTCAATAGCCAAGATGATTTTGGAAAATGTGAAGGTCCTGGCGGCCGGCACGCAAATGGAGCGGAAAGGCAAGGATGAAGAGCCGAAGCCGGTGCAGGTGATCACCGTCGAAGTCGATGTGGAAGAAGCGGAGAAGCTGGCGCTGGCTTCCAATCAAGGCAAGCTGCGGTTGGCGCTGCGCAATCCGTTGAACAGCGAGCGCGTGTTGACCAAGGGCGCCAACGTCGGGGCGTTGCTCAGTTCCTTCCGGGAGAAGAAAGCTCAAGACGGCACTGTCCGGGTCGAAGTCATTAAAGGCGATGTCCGTAAGGAAATTAAGTTCTAGGAGTCAGGGAGGCATGGCAATGCAGCTCATACAGCATCGATCACACGTTCATGGGCGGTGGATAGTAGCCCTGGTCTGCAGCGGGATGCTTTGGACAGGTCCCTCGGCCGTCTTGGCGAAGAACCAAGACGTTCAGCTGGTCTCATTCGCGAAAGAGCCACAGCAGGTCAACCTAGTCGTGGGCAAGTCGACGGTGGTCACTATGCCAGTGGCCATCAAACGGGCATCCTTGGCTGATCCGCACATTGCCGATGCCATGGTGCTGAGTCCGAAACAGATCTATGTGACCGGCAAGGGGTATGGCACGACCAATCTGACCCTCTGGGGGAAGGACGATCAGGTGCTGGCTATCCTCGATCTCGATGTCGGTGTGGATCTGGTCCGATTGAAACAGCAGCTCGCCGAGTTGTTGCCCGATGAGACCAATATTCGACTGAGGGGAGCTCATGACCATGTGACGCTGTTCGGAACCGTGGCCAGCGAAGCGCGTCTGAGTCAGGTATTGGCGGTGGCGGAGGCCTATGCTCCCAAAAAAGTTCTCAACTTTCTCAAGATCTATCCTGAGCCGCCTGGGTCCAAAGGCCATCCGGATGTGCAAACCGTGACGATCGAAGTGATCAAGGGGACGTCGGTGAATGCGGTGAAGTTTTAACCGGGATACGTTTGCAAGAAGGCTGGAGGAATAAAGCGATGAAACTACGTCATGCGATCACAGTGCTGGGCTGTGTGTTCACGATCTTTGCCGGATCCTACTCGTTCGGGCAAGAACCGGTTCCCGGTGGGGCGGAACAGCGAGACATCCAGAAGCTCGAATTGACCGTGGGCAAGTCCAAAGTCTTGGATCTACCCGCGGCCATCAAGCGGGCGTCGTTGGCGAATCCCGACGTCGCGGACACGGTCGTGCTCTCGCCCACGCAGATCTATGTGACGGGCAAGACGACGGGTGTGACGAACGTGACGCTCTGGAACGAGGGCGGCAAGATGATGGGCATGTACGATGTGGTGGTCGCTCCGGATGTGACGCGCCTGAAGGAAAATCTGCATAAGACCATGCCGGAGGAAAGCGGCATCCTGGTCACGTCCGACCACGATCACATCACCCTCTCCGGCACTGCCTCGAATACCGGCAATCTGAACCGTGCCTTGAGCATGGCGGAAGCCTATGCGCCCAAGAAGATCGTGAATGCCATGCAGGTGGGCGGTGTGCAGCAAGTCATGTTGGAAGTCCGCGTGGCAGAAATGAACCGGGAGTTGATCAAACGGCTGGGAATCAATTTTACGGGAATCGGCAATGACTACTTTGCTGTGTCGCTGCTGGCGAACTTA
>CAYTAS010000182.1:0-3935 GCA_964435885.1 uncultured Nitrospira sp.
CGTCCGTACGTGTTGTATGGCCGTGATGTGTACGTCTTGCCGGGAGGCATGACACGCGTGGCGTTGCGGAAAGGCTCCTTGGTGGTGAATTCGTCTCAGGGTGGAGGCAATAAAGACACATGGGTCCTTTCATGAGCACCTCCTTCACTAAGAAGGGGTGGGATACCAGCAACGGTCTATTGACCGGTGAACAGGCATGGCCTAGTCCACGATGCTGAGCCGAGTCGCCAGTTCCATTTATTGGTTGAACCGCTATATCGAGCGGGCGGAAAACTATGCCCGGTTCATCGAAGTGAACGTGAACCTCACGCTCGATCTCCCCAGAGGCACCATAGAACAGTGGGAGCCGTTGGTGGCCACCACGGACGATCATGAGAGTTTTATCGGTCGCTATGGAAAAGTGACAAAAGAAAACGTGACCCAATTTCTCTCGGCCGATGCCGCCAACCCCAACTCGATTCTGTCCTGCCTTCTGGCGGCGCGTGAAAATGCCCGGTCAGTCCGAGAAGTGATCTCCACCGACATGTGGGAACAAGTCAACCGCTTTTATCTCATGGTGCGAGACGCTGTTTCAAAAGGTTTGTCCAGCCGAAATCTTCACACGTTTCTGACGGACGTGAAAGCGAACAGCCATCTCTTTTTGGGCATTACCGATGCCACCATGTCGCACGGAGAAGGCTGGCATTTCGCGCGACTCGGCCGTTTGCTGGAACGAGCGGACAAGACCTCCCGCATTCTAGACGTGAAATACTTCATGTTGCTGCCGACCGTTGACGAAGTCGGCACACCGTTCGATATCATCCAGTGGTCCGCCCTGTTGAAGTCGGCCAGTGCGCTCGAGATGTATTATAAGCGTTTTGGCCGAATCTCCCCGGACGATGTGACCGCTTTTCTGATTCTCGATTCCACGTTCCCTCGAGCCATTCGGTACTGTCTCATTAAAAGTGAAGATTCGCTGCACGCCATCTCCGGGTCGGAGCATGGGTCCTATCAGAACCAAGCTGAAAAACGGCTGGGACGATTGCGCGCCGAGTTGGACTTCGGCGATCTGGAGGATTGCGTGGCCGGCGGACTGCACGAATTCCTGGATCAGTTTCAAGCGGAGCTCAATCGCGTGGGAGACGCCGTTTGCGAGACCTTCTTCGCCCCTCGTCCGATTCACAGCACGATCACGGTAGTGGAGGCACAATGACCTTTTGTCTGGGGATGAAAGTAGAGGATGGACTGGTCGGCATTGCCGACACTCGAGTCACCACAGGAGCAGAATGCATTACCGCACGAAAGGTTTCCATTCATCAGCATGGGAGGCATTCGATGTTTCTCATGACATCGGGCCTGCGCTCTGTGCGTGACAAGGCCGTCACCTATTTCGACGAAGCCATCAACGAGAGCGATCAGACGTTCGACAAGCTCTTCAAAGCCGTCAACGTGTTTGCGGCTCAGATTCGTCGCGTGGCCGACGAGGATAAGGCCGCGCTCGACAAAGCAGGATTGATCTTTGACCTCCACGCCTTGGTTGGTGGACAGCTGGAGAATGACCAGGAGCACAAATTGTATCTTATCTACCCTCAGGGAAACTGGGTCGAAGTGAGTGAAGGCACTCCCTACTGCATCATCGGCGAGACCAGCTATGGAAAACCGCTCCTCGATCGTGTGTTGCGATACCACTCCAGCATGGACCTTGCGATGAAGGTGGGCTTCCTTGCCTTCGATGCTACCCGCACGAGCTCGACGAGCGTCGAGTATCCTCTCGATGTGGTGCTCTATCGACACGATACCTTTGATATCATCGAACATCGCTTTCAGAAAGAAGACCTCGCCGAGATTGCCACATGGTGGCAATCCCGCATTTACGAATCGGTGGAGAAGTTACCATCAAGGTGGATGGATCACCTGCTCGACGCGCCTCCTCAGGACTTACGAGCATCCTCCAAGAACTCCGACCATCCATCTTGGTGAGCCGGCCACACGGGGCCACCAATACGCTTACCTGAAACCATCTCGATCAGCCTGCCGGTGAATACGGTCGCTGAGGATATCCACGCTGTTATCGAGGCTGACCGAGATGTGTATGCAAGGCATGTCGTGGAACGTATGCACACGACAGGAATCATTGTTGCCTCGGAAAACTGGACGGAACAGAGTACGTTGCCTCTACCCGCCCAATTCCTGATTGAATCCGGGCGGCATATCGGTAAGAAAGGCCTAGGAATACATTACCGCCCGATCAGCTTGTGGCCGGGTGGTTTCCACCATATTGATCATGGGGAGAAGACACGGGATAAAGCTTGCGCTCTGGTGTGGGGGCATTACTAGGCTGAAAGGATATTTAACAAGGATTCGAATCTGGCTTAAGCGTGACCGATCTTTCTCGCGCGCTCGGCAATTTTCTTTCGAAGGCGAGCCTTTTCAAGACTGATCTGGGCTTCTTTCACTTCAGACGGTAAGCCGCCCGCCTGGAGGCGTCGCTCCGCCTCAGCCACCTTGGCGGTTGCTCGCTCGACATCGATATCTTCGGCCTTTTCCGCGATCTCGGCCATAACCGTTACTTTGGTCGGCGTCACTTCGGCAAACCCCCAGAGCACGGCCATCGAATTGGTTTGATCACCGACACGGTAGCGAAGCTCGCCGATGCGGAGCGTCGACAGAAAAGGGCAATGCCCAGGAAGGACACCGAACTCTCCTTCCGACCCTGGTGCGATAACCTCATCGACCTGTTGGCTCAACAGCAATTTTTCTGGTGTGACGACTTCTAACAGAATTGTCCCTGCCATGCTTTCCTCATGAGACGTGAACCGTGAGGCGTCAGGTAATCGAGAGCGGCATGTTACCGCCTTACTTCTTACCCCTCACGCGTTACACTTCCTATACTTTCACTCCCATCTTCTCCGCTTTCGCCACTGCTTCTTCGATCGGGCCGACCATGTAGAATGCTTGTTCCGGCAGGTGATCGTATTTCCCATCTAGGATCTCTTTGAAGCTGCGGACCGTGTCCTTGAGCTTGACATACTTCCCAGGAGCGCCGGTGAAGGCTTCGGCCACGTGGAAGGGCTGCGACAGAAAGCGTTGAATCTTCCTGGCGCGGGCGACCACCATCTTGTCGTCTTCGGACAACTCATCCATACCGAGAATGGCGATAATGTCTTGCAGGTCTTTATAGCGCTGGAGAACGGACTGCACGCCACGCGCGATTTTGTAGTGCTCCTCCCCGATGATCTGTGGGTCCAAGATTCGGGAGGTCGAGTCCAAGGGGTCGACAGCCGGATAAATACCCAACTCGGCAAGCGAGCGGGACAGCACGGTGGTGGCGTCCAAGTGCGCAAAGGCCGTGGCCGGAGCCGGGTCCGTCAGGTCGTCAGCGGGCACATAAATCGCCTGGACGGACGTGATCGAACCACGTTTGGTTGAGGTGATACGCTCCTGTAAGGCACCCATCTCGGTCGAAAGGTTGGGTTGGTATCCGACCGCCGACGGCATACGACCCAGCAAAGCGGAGACCTCTGAACCGGCCTGGGTAAACCGGAAGATATTGTCCACGAACAGCAGCACGTCTTGGTTTTCTTCGTCTCGAAAGAATTCGGCGACAGCCAATCCGGTCAAAGCCACTCGGAGTCGAGCGCCAGGTGGCTCGTTCATCTGCCCATAGACCAACGCCGCCTTCGACTTCGTGAAATCGTCCGGATCGATGACCTTGGACTCTTGCATTTCATGCCAGAGATCGTTGCCTTCACGAGTCCGCTCACCGACTCCCGCGAACACAGAGAACCCTCCGTGGTGCAGGGCAATATTGTTGATTAGCTCCATGATGATGACGGTCTTACCGACACCAGCGCCGCCGAAGAGTCCGACTTTTCCACCCTTGCTGTAGGGCTCGAGCAGGTCCACGACCTTGATGCCGGTTTCGAGCACCTCGGTCTTGGTTTCTTGATCTTCAA
>CAYTAS010000183.1:0-3911 GCA_964435885.1 uncultured Nitrospira sp.
GTGCCCACCAGTGATTAACCACAATCAGTTACACAGAAAACTTGACACGCCCGCCCGGCATCACCTCATAGGCGATGGGGAACCCTTCGGGGGTGACAATCAGCGCAATGACCACCTGCACGCAATCCGCGCGCTGGTCTCGACTGTAGCCGAACCGTCGCTTGCCCGTGCCAGGCGGTTGGCATTCGAAATAGGTGCTGGTGAGGTCGTACAGCAGCACGTCAAAACGTGCCGCAAACAGACTCCGCCAGCGCTCGGTGAGAGAGGTGAAGAAGGTCGCTTTATGGTCCACCACACGATCCAAGCAGCGGTATAGCGTGTCCTTCTGGGCCACGGCGACATCCTCGCCCAGCAAATCCGCCAGCGCCGTCTGCTCGAACCAGTGTCGATGCACGCGCCATTCGCTCCCCGGCGCCAGCAGACGTTGACACACCAAGACCTTCAACCCATTCAGCCAGCGCGTGCCCTTGCGGCTACACCCCAGTTTCTGCGCCCAAAACTCATCCAGCGCCAAACGTTCCCATAACACCAGCGCCAACCAGCAGCCCCCCCCCACTGGCGGGGATGATGCAGGCTCAATTCACTCAATCGAACCTGGACGACCTCACAGTCCAACTCCGGCGCCACTTGATCTTCGTTGAATAGCGCCATGGGCCGGGAGCTGGCGCGCTCCCCGTCCAACACGTCGATGCTCTTACACCACGCCGCCTGCTGGCTATCGTTGATTTCCCCCAAGTACAGCACGTGACGCTGTACCACTCGCCCACCAGCTGCCCGGCGATTCTCGACAATGCTCCAGTAGCGATGTTCTTTGCCGTCGTTGACACGGCGCTTGGCACGCAAAAACCTGACCGTCTATTGTGGACAGAACACACACGCAGTCAACCCCCAAGGTCGGCACGACAGACGACGTGTGGGCATTGGAGAGATAAGCGTGCTTGATCTACCAAGAGGTTGCGCGGCAGAGGGCAGGGCGAATTTCATTGAATTCATAGCGAATAGCGAAAGTCGGGTTAAGCACCGCAAAGTCTGTTATTCCCGCGAAAGCGGGAATCCAGAAGGAACCTAGACTCCGGGCCAAGCGCGGAATGACGAACGAGGTAGGACCTATGTCGTTATGTATACTTGAAGGTTCCGATGTGTATTGGTGGCAGAAGCCGCTCGCCCGAGTTGGTGGCCGCGCCCTGCCAGCAGAACTCGTGATCCTGCACGAGAAGCTGCGACACGACGAATCCGGTGCGTGGTTGAATTCGTGCGGCATCACATCCGGCGCCGTCGATCTCCGGCCAGACAGCTCCGGGAAGCTCATGACTGTCAGGGTCACATTGCCATCGTTCGTGTCGGAGACACTGAGCGATCTGTACGCGAGGACGGGGCTGACGAAGGGCGCGCCGGATCTGGTCATCTGGAACGAGTCCACGCGCCACCTTCGCTTCTTCGAAGTTAAGTGCCCTGATTGGGACGAGCCGTCAGAACAACAGTTGCTGTTCCACGCAGCCGCACAAGCCATGGGCATCGATTGCTCCATTGTCGAATGGCGCTTTGCAGTCTGTTGATGTGCGGCCGCCTAACGAGGCAATGAAGCTGCCGGCGCCTGCTGCGGAAGCGGCTGACTCGCTGCGCTCGCCTGCCGCCTTTATCATGGTGCGCCGCAGCTATTGCCGACGCGTTAGACCGCCTGGAAGGCATAGATGGTGATGGAATACCTCGATTCCGCACGACTCCATGAAGCAGCCGCCGATCTCGATGGCGAGAGTGACCGTGCCGTTGCGATCATCGGGGCCAGCGTTGTGGAACGTGAGCTAACTGACTTGCTCTTGACCGGCTCACTGGACATGAACGAGTCCCGCGAACTGACGGAGGGACGCAGTGAACCGCTTTCGACATTCTACGCTAAGACGAAGTGACCTTCCCTCAATTCCATGGACACCTGGCTACGCGATTGCCGCCCGCGCTTCATACTCGGCCGGGGAGTGATAGCCGAGCGTCGAGTGGCGTCGCTGCCGATGATAGAACACCTCGATGTATTCAAAGGTATCCTGTCTCGCCTCTTCTCGGGCCACAGAGCGCCGATGGTCCACCGGCTCACGAATACTTTCAGAGCGATTCCAGGATGTTTCGAGAGGCTATCGCAGTGAGCAGATCTGATTGCTGCATAGACAATTATCGCTGTCTCGGCTAGGCTACGCCGTGGATGATACGAATCAGAGTGGACAGATGAGAGAGGAGCCTGTCAGAGAATCGGAGCGTAACCTGAGAGAGCTTGCCCAGCGTTTCGGCATGCATGTCATCCTTCAGTTTGGCTCCACGGTCACTGGAACGACGCATGATGACAGTGATGTAGATCTAGCGGTGCAACTCGATACTCCTGACATGTCGTTGGAGACCATTCTGGAGATGCAGGAAGCCTTGCAGTCGCGGTTTCCTGGGCGTGAAGTAGATGTGGCGATCCTGAATCGAGCAGATCCGCTCTTCCGAAAGAAAATCATGGAGAGTTGTCGGATGCTCTTCGGGACGGCCGAAGACTTCGCCCGGCTGCGTCTGTACTCGTTCAAGACCTACCAAGATTTTCAACCCTACTTGGAACTTGAACGGCAGTCTGTCGCGAAACGACTGTCTGCGCTAGTGGCGGAGCCGTCTCGTCCATGATCGATCGCCAACTCATCACGAGAAAAATGAGCCTCATTCTTGAGGATGTGGCTGCGATGACCCGATTGTCGCACCTATCGCGCGGGCGGTATTTGGAAGATTCCGTCAACGAAGCCTTGGCTGAGCGGTATCTCGAACGGGCTATCGGCCGTATGATCGACATCAATTTTCCTCTGATCACTGAATCCGGACAGGTACCGCCCAAGGACTATCACGAGTCCTTTGTGCGTCTGAGCACGCTCGGGGTGATGGCGGCTGATCTTGCCAAGGAAATGGCGATGGCTGACGGACTCCGCAATCGGATTGTGCACGAATACGATGATATCGATCCGGAGCGAGTGTACGAAGCCTTGCCCGTCGCAGTCCGCCGGGTTCCCCTGTACTTGGACCATCTTCAGCGCTTCCTTGAAAAAATACCGCCTGTATCGCGATAGCCCTGGACGACATCACTCTCGCCGCAAGGCTGGTTTGTTCGGTTGGCATGAGTCGTCGTTGCGCCCTATGGAATCCTCCTCCAGCTCGCGCTAGTTTTGTGACAGCCTTCATCGGAGGATATGGTGCGAGGAGAAAAATCCTTTCAGGTAGGACGGTGACCTGAGGTGTGTTGACAAGTTGTTGGACCATTGCAAGAATACCGCGCAATCTATGGGGAAATTCATTTCGCGATGAACTTGAGCGGCTGCTCTGGCTCAAGCGTACCTTTGTGAGGCTCTTGACGATGCCTGCCTGGCTCTTTCCTGTGTTGAAAGCCGTCCTGCCGCATGTGGGGTCGATCTTGTCTGCGGCGGCCCCTGTCTTTACCAAGAAGGGTCCTGATGCGGCTGCCAATCAGCCCTTGATGCTGCAACAGCAGGTCACTGAACTTCAGGCCGCAGTAGTTAGGAATGACACTCACATCAAGGACTTGGCTATGCAAATGCGAACAACGCTCGAGGCCCTGGAACAGGGCGCGGCTCTGGCAGAACGCCGGTATCAACGTATTCTGACGATGTGTCTCTGGACAGCGGTGGTCGCGGCGGTGTCGATGGGGTTGGTCCTGATATTGCTGCTCCGGTAAAGTCTTGGTCCGGTCTATAGTCGCGTGAATGGGTATATACGAGGGTGACTCTTTGCGATTCTGTTCTGGCTGGGATGCGGCAGTGTCCAAGGAATCAGAAGCGGTACATATTGGTCTACCATCAAGGCAGCCATGAAGATGGACGGTGTGTGTTGACCGTTTGTTGGAATAACGACCTGTTATGAGTCACCCCCTGGATTTCGTC
>CAYTAS010000184.1:0-3907 GCA_964435885.1 uncultured Nitrospira sp.
TGCAGCATGGGGACCGGCTCCAATTCAGTGCTGCGCTTCTCTTAGCACATCAGGAAAGGCGAATAAATCAGAGCTTCCTCAGACAGCATGAAGAAGCAGCTCGGTGAACTGGCGTCAGCGCTGAATGCTTTCAAATCTGAGGCCGTTCAACTGCGCCTGCTGGAGGTTCTCCTGGGCCAAGAGACTGGGGAGGAGCCCGGCAAGATGCAGCGGCGTACTAGATCGACAAAGCGGGCCAGACCAAAACCTGGACCAGCTGCAGCTTCGGAAGGATCGCCCGGCAAAAAGAAGAAGAAAGCAGTATCGGGAACAGGTGCGCCAGCGACGCTCACTCAGCTGCTCGGAACGACGTTTTTCGACAAGCCGAAGACGATCAAGGACATTATCGAGCACTGCAAGCACAACCTCGCGCGCACCTTCAACGCGAACGAATTTTCCGGAAAACTGGCTCGCATGGTGAGGAACGGAGAATTGACGCGGAAAAAGAACGCCGACAAACAATATGAGTACAAAAAGCCTTAATCCCGCGCTGTCTGCCGCCCTCACGGCGGTTCCAGCAACATTCCGCTCGAGACTCATCAAGGCATACGTTGATCTGAAGCAGAACACGCTGGAAGGCCGCCACGATCCTGCGGGGCTGGAGACTGGGAAATTCTGTGAGGTAGCGCTACGATTTCTACAGCAGAAAGTTCATGGCGCCTCAACGCCGTTTGGCACAAGAATGACGAATTTCTCAGATGAGTGTCGGCGACTTGCGGCGACACCGACGACCTCAGGAAATGAGTCCGATAGAGTAGTGATTCCGCGCGCTCTGGACTTCCTGTACACGATGCGCAATAAACGAGGTATCGGTCACGTCGGGGGCGACGTCGATGCCAACGGCATTGACATCGCAACCATGGCAAGGACTGCGGATTGGATCCTGTGTGAACTCATCAGGATCAATCACGGCGTTTCTCTCGAAAGAAGCACAAGACATCGTGGATGGAATCTCTATGCGGCAGTTGCCTGCCATCTGGGAGGTGGGAGGAAAGAAGCGGATCCTGAAAGACGGGGTGAAAGCGAAAGACCAAGCACTGCTCCTTCTCTACTCAACCCCAGATTCGGCTGTCTTGCTGTAGGACCTTGCGTCGTGGGTTGAGTATTCAAATCCGAGGATTCAAGAGTTCCATTATCAAGGGACTCCATAAGCAGAGGTTACTGGAGTTCGATCGAGATAGTGAGTCGGTGACACTTTCACCCAAGGGTGCACGATACGTTGAGGAAAATCTTATTTAGGTCCAACAACCCGGCTTCACTCGTACGCGAGGAAAGATAAAGGATCGCCATCTTTGTAGGGGGCAGCGAAATCATGAGCGTTCAATCATTGTTTTGAGATCTGACCAGCATGAGCTCGCATTGAATGTGGTCGGAACACAGGTGACGGTGTTAGCGTCGAACGCGGCGACGCACAGCTACGGGATCACCTTGCAGCAGGGCGAGGAAGGAACAGGCCCGCCGCCGCATCGCCGGCAGTACTTAATTACCAGGCACGAACGGCCGTACAGTGCTATATTGATGGCATATCGGAAGGGATGAGGATGGATTGGAAACCCTACATTTCGACTGACCCGCACATCATGCATGGCGCTGTGTGTTTTCGAGGCACGCGAATACCGGTATCGGTAGTTCTGGACAATCTCGCTGCAGGCGAAACGCCTGAACGCATTCTCAATCAATATCCTTCGCTTCGGCCTGAGCATATTCCCGCGGCGATCGGCTATGCGGCGGACTTAGCGAGAGAACGTATCGTTCCGATCCCCGCCTAAGCGCGCAGGATGCCGACCCGATTCAAACTCGATGAGAATCTTCCTCGTGATGCCGCGGTCTTGCTTCAGCAGGCCGGTCACGACGTCCATACCGTGCTCGCCGAGCACCTGGGAGGCGATCCGCATTGCGAGTTCTTGAAGATGAGCCTCCAGACAGGCGGTTGTGGATTATCGAGCCTGAACGGGTTCGTATTCATGAATAGGACGTGATTTCTCGTTTCAGTAGGACGAAGATCCTGGCTCTGCGGGGAATGTTCCTAAGGCTACCCCCATCGTTCAAGAGAAACTTTCCAACGGGATTGCGGGACTGCTTTAGTTTCGTGCGTTCGATCCTGACAGTCGTACCGCTTTGCTCGCCACCGCCATACTGATTCACGCCTTCGTTCACTTTGAGGATTGCTGGATGAGTACTCCGACCTGGGCGAGTTTGCACTGAAACCTATCGCGACATCGGGCATCGAAGAAACCACAAGCGGGTCTAACACATTCACTGCACCTTCTGCTGGATGGGATGTGAGCGATTCTAGAATGGTGTTATGCCGATCCGCATAAGAACCCACCATAAATGAACGATCAGACACAACTTATTGAAACGGGAAGGGTTATGGCGTATCGTTCGCGAATCATAATAGCGTGTTATGCGAACAGGAACTGGCAGATCCGGCTCTTATGCGGATCGGTCTAAACATAGTTATGTTTCCTCAAGGAACTGAGTGATGGACGTAGGACTTCTCGCCGCCCTCATCGGAATCGCTGCAGGTGCTTTCGGCTACTGGTTCACTACCCTTTGGATGCAACCGATCCTGAGATACAGGGACCTCAGAAATCAAGTTTTGATGGATTTCATTTACTACGCCCAGGTGATAAACGCAGATGGCCTAAACGAAGAGATGAAGACACTTCATAGAGAACGTGGGCTTGCGAATCGCAGAACGTCTGCTGCGCTGTCTGCCGCAATCTTGGGCCTGCCAAGGTGGTATCTTTGGCTTTTGAATCGTAAGGGGTTGGCCCCGAGCGCTGCCGCGGAGAATTTGATTGGATACTCCAATACGACAGACTATGAGCAAGCGCATAAGGTAGAAGGCGCTATACGAAGAAAGCTCGGGTTACCACCGGAAACATAACATGGTGCTGAAGTTCGCTCCGGTCGCTACGCGACCTCTGCCCGACCACAAAAAGCGTCAGGCCTTTTGCGTTCGCAAAAGCCGCGCCTCTTCGTGTGGCGGATTAACTCGGCGTTAGACGTCAGGGCCTACAATCTCCATCTTTGCAGGAGGCAGCGACATCATGAGTGTTCAACCCATTGTCTTGAGACCCGATCAACATGAGCCCGCCTTGAATGTGGTCGGAACACAGGTGACGGTGTTGGCGTCGAACAAGGCGACGCAGAGCTATGGGATTACCTTACAGCAGGGCGAAGAAGGAACAGGCCCTCCGCCGCATAGCCACGATTGGGACGAGGCCTTCTACGTCCTGAAAGGCGAGATTCACTTTCTCTGCGACGGGAAAGACCATGCATGCGCTGTGGGGACTCTGGTGCACGTTCCCCGAGGCACCGTGCATGGCTTTCGCTACGGACGTGGCGGTGGGCAGATGCTTGAGATTACAGGAGCCGGCGCGCTTGCGGCTCAGATGTTCACGGCCATCGACAAGGAGATTCCCCCCGGACCGCCGGATATTCCAAAGTTGCTTGATGTGCTCAAGCGCAACGGGGTTACTGTTGCGGTGTGATTGGGGGCAGGCTCCCGAACTAGGGCTTGGGTATCTTTAGATCCTTGAAGATCTTGCTTGCCAGATGATTTGTAATTTCAGTGTGACGAGGTACCGCTGAACGGGTATTCAGAGAAGGGTGCTGCCACCAGGAGTGCTTCGCTCCTTCGCGCAACAACTCGCAACCATTCTGTCGTAAATGCCGAAGCCGTTCCTCCCGTTTCATACCGCGATGGAGGCTTCCTCAAAATTTCCACCGGCGGCCACTAACGCTTCTTGACGATTGAGTTCCAGTGCTTCCCGGAGTGTGACTCGGAGCGTTTCTACTAAAGCCTCTCGGCTAGGAGCCTGTCGGACTTCCCGCATTATCAAATCACTAAAACCCGACG
>CAYTAS010000185.1:0-3887 GCA_964435885.1 uncultured Nitrospira sp.
CGCTGTCCAACCGCCTGACGGAAGATCTGAAGCTTGCCATGAAATCACGCGATCAGCTTCGCATGGACGTGATCCGTATGATCAAGGCTGCGATCTTGAACAAGGAAGTGGAACTGAAACGAGACCTCGACGATGCTGAAATGAGTCGAGTCATGACGACGCTCGTGAAACAACGTCGGGAGTCCGTCGAACAGTTTGAGAAAGCTCAACGGACGGAACTCGCGGCAAAAGAACGCAGAGAAATCGAAATCATCGAGGCCTACCTCCCAAAACCGCTGACCCATCACGAACTTGAAACCCTCGTCGACTCTATCATCAGTGAAACCGGGTCGTCATCCATAAAAGATATGGGACAGATCATGAAGACTGTGATGGCTCGCGTCGCAGGGCAGCCCATCGACGGCAAGCACGTCAGCGATCTGGTCAAGAGCAAGCTCTCCTAATTCATCTTCACAGCTGTTTGCTATACTGGATTCCACCGGGGGGAATCTTTAGTTTTCTTCACATTGAACCGTTAAGAATACCTATGGCGATCCTCATTGTTGATGACTCCCCTGACCAACATCTCCTCCTTCGGTCGATCCTGACCAAGGCCGGCCACGACCAGATTGTGGCGGCGAACTCCGCGAAGGCAGCTTTTGAGCTATTGAACCTTGAGGGAGAGCGACCTTCTTTTGAAGTCGATTTGATCTTGATGGATGTTCTCATGCCTGACCTTGATGGTGTCGCGGCCTGCCAGCGCATCAAACAGCAGATACATCTTCAGGACGTCCCAATCATCATGGTAACTGCCAAGAACGATCTCAATAATCTCAAAGAAGCATTTTCAGCAGGCGCAATGGACTATATCAATAAACCGGTCAAGAGTGTGGAATTGCTTGCGCGCGTCAACTCTGCCTTAATGTTGAAAAACGAGATGGACCGACGAAAACAGCGAGAGGCGGAGCTGCGTCGCATCAATGAGGATCTGGAGCGGGCGCTCAGAGAAGTTAAGGTATTGCGAGGTCTCATTCCTATTTGCGCCTCATGCAAGAAAATCCGCAACGATGGCGGGTTTTGGCAACAGATCGAAGAGTATATCGGTGAACATTCGGAAGCAGAGTTCAGCCATGGGCTTTGCCAGCCCTGCCTCAAAAAGCTTTATCCTGGCGTTTATCAGGACTAGCTGTTACGATTCCCACAGTATTCTCCTGTTCAACCCATTCAACCCGCGTGAACGTATGAGCATTCTGATTGTTGACGATTCTGTCGATGATCGACTCCTGTTACAGGCCATTCTGTCCGCCGCCGGATACGAAAATATTCACTCGGCGGACTCTGCTGCCGCTGCATTCAAGTATTTGGGGCTTGATGGGGGCAAGCATGGCGTTGCACGAGTCGATCTCATTCTCATGGATATTCTGATGCCCCAGATGAACGGGATCGAGGCCTGCCGCCAGATCAAGGCCGTTGACCGCTTCAGAGACACTCCCATCATTATGGTGACCGTCAAGACAGACCCGGTCGATTTGCAATTGGCATTTGCCGCAGGCGCCATGGACTACGTGGCGAAACCGGTCAACAAGATCGAGCTGCTCACTCGAGTGCGTTCGGTGCTGCGGCTTGTTCACGAAGTCGATCGTCGCCGCGCGCGTGAGCAAGAGCTCTTGGAGGTGATGCGGCAACTCCAAGAAGCCAATCAAATGCTGCTTCGTCTCTCCTGTTTGGACGGGTTGACCGGGATCACCAACCGCCGCCAATTCGATGATTTTCTGGATCAGGAATGGAGGAGAGCCATTCGGGAGTCGACCCCCTTGTCACTGATTATATTCGACATCGACCGGTTCAAGACATACAACGACACGAAGGGGCATACGGCCGGAGACGAATGCCTGAAACAGGTGGCCGCGGCTATTTCCAGTTCCGTGAATCGCCCTGGCGATTTAGTCGCCCGTTATGGCGGCGATGAGTTCGTGACGGTTCTCCCCGGCACCGGGATCGACGGCGCGGCACAGGTGGCGGAAAGTCTACGTCGACGGGTCGAATCTCTGGGCATCAAAAACTCGGATGGAGAAATCGTGACGATCAGCGTCGGGTATGCCTGTGTTGTTCCGAACAGGCATTCTTCTCCCACTGATCTCATCAAGGCGGCTGACCAGGCGTTATATCAAGCCAAACAAGAGGGGCGCAATCGAACCAAATCGGCGAGCATTCTCTCGCTGGTCCAAGACACACACAGCGACTAGGGCCACCACACCTTTCACTGTCGGCTCACACGCCCATGTCACGTCATCCTCATGGAAAATCTCAAACACGCATTATCACAAAGACCTTCTCACAGAGGCGACCCCGCTCACGCCCTGTTCCTCCATCGCTCGATCCAACGACACCCGCGCTTCTGAAGCAATACCAGGACACGCTCCGAAAGCTGTCGCAGAGTGAGGCACTCAATAGCGGCGATCTTTCGCGTGCATTCCGAGCTATCTCAAGAGCCTCTTGCGCCCTTCTTCAGATTGAACGAACGAGCGCCTGGCTCTTGTCCAAGAAGCGCGATTCCATCGCATTGGTTGATCTCTACGAAACCCGTCGAAGACGCTCAAGACCTGATATCACGTTTGCATCCGCACATTGTCGGCACTATCTTCGCGCGCTCGCTCGAGAACCTTGTGCCGTAGCGGTGTCTCGTCCGTTTCATGATTCACGGACAAGCGATCTCGTGAGCACATACCTCTGTCAGTTTGACATCCAGGCCATGCTCTGCGCTCCCATTAGGCAGAAGGGAAGGCTCGTGGGTGTGCTCTGCGCCGAGTCCATCGGAACACCTCGCCTGTGGACCAAACAGGAAGAGCATGTCGCCGGGCTGTTGGCAACGCTGGCAACCCTGGCGCTGGAGGCATCCGATCGACGTGAGGTCGAGCAGGCGCTCCGCTTGGCCAAAGAGGCTGCTGAAGTCGCCAGTCGGGCCAAGAGTGAGTTCCTTGCCAGCGTGAGTCATGAAATCCGCACCCCGATGAACGCCATCATCGGCATGGCCGACCTTCTCTGGGAAACTCCCCTTACGCCAGATCAGCGTAAGTATCTTAGGATTTTTCGACGAGCCGGCGGGACACTGCTGCATCTGATCAACGATATCCTGGATCTTTCCAAAGTTGAGGCCGGCCACCTGGAATTAGAATCCATCCCGTTTGAGTTGAGTGAAGTTCTCGATAAAGCCATCGAAATCTTGGCGATGCAGGCCCATGAGAAACACCTTGAACTCACCGCCCACCTCAGCCCGGGCGTACCCTGTCACTTGATCGGCGATCCGACGCGGTTGACGCAAATCCTGATCAATCTGATCGGCAATGCGCTCAAATTCACCGAGAACGGCGCCGTGGACGTTCACATTACCTGTGATTCTAATCGTCCCACTGCCGGGGCGATTCAGCTTTCCGTGAGCGATACGGGCATTGGGATTCCTCCGGACAAACTGGATTCGATCTTCGAGAATTTCACGCAGGCGCATGCATCAACGACGAGACAATATGGAGGGACCGGACTCGGCCTTGCGATCACCAAACGGCTGGTCGAACGCATGAATGGTCGGATCTGGGCAGAGAGTGCGTTGGATAGGGGCAGCACGTTTCATTGTTCCCTCCTCTTTCAGACTCAAACTCTATCTATCCACCGCACATCCGCAGCGTCGATCGATCTTGCAGGTATCCGAGTTCTCGTCGTGGACGATCATCCAACCAACCGCCTCATCCTTCGTGAAGCACTCGGCGCATGGGGCGCTGAAGTCATGGAAGCGAGCAACGGGAAGGCTGCATTGGAGAAACTTCGATGCGCCGCAGAACAGAGCACACGCTATGAGCTAGTCCTTCTCGACTGTCGGATGCCGGGGATGAACGGCTTTCAAGTTGTTGAGC
>CAYTAS010000186.1:0-3812 GCA_964435885.1 uncultured Nitrospira sp.
TGTCCCTACGGCGGTTTAGCAAACCGCTGCCTTCGGCCACTCGGCCACCTCTCCATGTCACCATTCAAAGGGTCGCGTCAAAGAGTCGCCCGGCATCCACAGCGGAGACCGTCGAGAGGGCGGGAAATCACCGACGCGAAGGCATCTTACCTC
Organism: uncultured Nitrospira sp.; assembly: GCA_964435885.1. Taxonomy (GTDB): domain Bacteria; phylum Nitrospirota; class Nitrospiria; order Nitrospirales; family Nitrospiraceae; genus Nitrospira_D. Next base: position 154 of record CAYTAS010000186.1, read on the forward strand.
AGCCCATGGGAAGGGTACAAGAGCGGTCACATCTGCGGCCGGGTGAGCGTTGACGGAGGCTGTTAATGGGCAGACAATGGGCCGCGCTGGTTCATGCGCCTCATCGACATTGTGGGTGTTTGGCCACAAACCCTCGGCGCAATGGGGCTTAGCGAGAAACCGTATACGCATTGTTGGCCGGACGACCGACACGAGAGGTGATAGCTCATGTTCCCCCCACCGACCCCTTGGAAGCAGCGCGCGGCAGTTGAGCCCAACCGAGAGTACGTAGCCTTCACCTCGCGCTTCTTTCTGAAGTCCATGTGGCGAGCTCCCGCGTTTCTGATCAGCTCGATCCGTATCATGAAGCAAGCAGATGCCGCACCGGGCATTGTTGGTTGGTCGTTGGGTGCGGATCTTTTCAAGCTCCAGTTCTACACATTGTCGGCATGGGAGGACGCGGACAGTCTCCACCGATTTGTCCGCGATGGAAACCACCGTGCAGCACTGGAGGCATTCGAGTAGGACGTACGGCGCAAGAGCATCTTTGTCTATTTCAAGGTGTTCGGGCGCGACTTTCCGCTGAGGTGGAAGGACGCCGTCGCACGGCAGCAACGCCAGGATCAGGGGTAATCCTCAGTGCCGCAATCGGGCCCGGATCCATTCTGGCGCAGGGCGTGCGGCTTGGAATGCCGGTTGTCGAGTCGCTACGTGTTGAACCCGTTGCCGGATGAGAAAAATAGGCGGGAGGCATTGTTTTGGTCAGCGAATCGAACATCCTTGCCGACTGAATTGAGAAGCCGTGAAATCAAAACTTATCCGCAGCGGCGACGCCCTCGCAACCGGTGTATTTACAAAGACTCCTGCTCCCTTTTCTTCGCTCATTTACCTGAACGAGCGGCTTGCCGTTCTTCTCTTTATCGCCGCGTTGGCGAGCTGGGGTAAAAGCGGACGAGTGTGGAGAGGACAGAGTGCGCAATCGTTACACAGTTTATGAAGAGTGCAAGAGGCCAGTCAAATTGAAACCCTCTTTCAGGAGAACAGATGACTATTCAGAGACGCCAGTTTGCGGAGCCTGAGCAGCCCTTGATGCGGGAGGTATGGTCGAAGCGATCGCAGGTCCGTGATGAGTCGATGCATGGCATCAACGAATGGTTTGTAGAGATTCGACGACATCGTCGGCGGAGCAGGCGCGTCTTGGAACGAGTCCATTTGTCCCTCCACCGTGAGAGTAGGTGTCGTGTACCGAAGTTCCACATGGCTCGGTCGTACGACACCGCTGAGAGCCAGCATCTGGAGGGCCTTGCGTTTTTGCCGTTTACGGTCGATGTATGCTTGGAAGTGGTGAAGCCCCATCTTGTAACCCCCATGACGGTTGAACTGATGATGTCGATTCAAGCGGTGCGGCGTCAGATCCATAGGATGCTCTTGAACTCAGTCTCCACGCTTTCCGGCCGACTGCATCGGCGGCATCGAACAAACAAACTCGCGTCATCCGATGGGCTCGCTGTCTCGAAGATAAGCTGATAGGTGTCTCCGCCGCAGAATGGGCATGCCTTTCCCTGAGTCGCATTCGGGATGGGACTTGCGGTATCTGCCTGTTCCCCCATGATCGTCCTCCATGAGCACTCACTGCAGTGTCGTAAGCATGGCGTCATGATAAAACCACCGGAGGTGAATCGGAAATACCGTGGAGGTACGACAACCTGAGCCAAAGAGGGGCTGTTCGTGTTGAGGTTCGCGTGGGCCTCGATGCTTCTGTTACTCAATGGCTGAGACGCCTTTCCATCAAAGTTGTCGAATAGGATTAAGGGTGAAGGTGGTCTCTTCGGGAGGAGAAGAGACCTTTGCCGGCCGTGGGTGGGCATCCACAGCAGCGACCTTCACCAAAGGAGATGCCATCACGCGTTTCGAAGAGTATTGCCGAGACGATGATCCCTTTATGCGCGAATCAAGATCCGTTCACTTTTTCGGCGTGACGAAAGCGAGGACTGGTCTTCAATGGAAACGAACCGTCTGAGACGCGCTTGGTCCTCGGGCGATGTGATGAGCAAGTCGACCTGGATCCAGTGATGCCGGACCCATTGGACCTCCGCCAATTCGACACAGATACAGTCGCTGTCCTCAGGCAGCCACAAGCGGAGCTTGACGTAGTCGCCGGGGTGTAAGTGTTCTGGCTGTGAAATGGCGGGGGAGGAGGATGAGCAGTCATAGATGCACCCTTCGCCCATTAACCCTTCCTCGTTTTTCGAGAGGATGCATTCGATCATGCTGCGTGAGAGTACTGCTGAAGGCATGTTCCCCTCCCTTTCTCAGCGGAAACTGAACAATAGTCGTACGGTAATACAGGGATGGAAGGTCGGACTACTGCCCTGGTAGGTGGTAAGGCCCAACTAAGGTAGTGTCACCAAATCACCGGTGATACCTGGAAGCGATCGCTCAATGGCTCGATTCTACGCCGTAGCGGCAGAATCGATTAGGTAAGGTGTCGGGAAAAACGCAGGCGCGGATTAAAACTGGTGAAAGAAATGGCGGAGGGGGCGAGATTTGAACTCGCGGATGAGTTACCCCATCTCCGGTTTTCAAGACCGGCACGTTCGGCCGCTCCGTCACCCCTCCGTGTCTTAAATTCTCTATAAAATCAATGGATTCGTTGGTAAGCGTCTGAACTCCTTCTCGGTGAGGGTCCGGCTGGGGCGCGTTTTCTGGGTTATTTAACCGCCTTGGACCTGTCTCTAATAGCTCATCGTCCAGACGCTGGACCTGATGCCGATGGTCTCCCTCAAAGAGATGCGAGTATACATCCAACGTGATGTTGATGCTACTGTGACCGAGTTGTTGTTGGATATATTTTACGTTCGCATTCTGCTGAATTAACAGGCTGGCGAAGGTGTGCCTCAGGTCATGGAATCGTACCCGGCGAAGCCCAGCCGCTTCGAGACAGGCGTAGAAGCCCTTCCTGAGAACCTCATTCGTCATTCGGTTGCCATGGGGGGTCAAAAACACCCATTTCGGAAAGGGGTGTCCCTTCATCGAAGCTTCAAGCAGAAGACTCTCCTTCAATTTGAGCAACTCAGCTTGTAACTGAGGAGACAGATCCACACGCCGGATCCGGTTCGTTTTCGTGGAGGTCTCTTGCCGTCTGACGACATTGTGCCGGACTTCAATGAAGGCCCCCAAGAAGTCAATGTCCTCCCATTGCAGGCCGATCAGTTCGCCCTCTCGCATGCCCGTGCGTACCGCGCAGAGGAAGAGCGGAAAGAAAAACGGGTAGCGTTCTTTGGACGTGGTGAGCAATGCTCGTACCTCGATTGCGGTGAGTGGTTCGATATGGACGCTTGATGCCTTTGATCCCTTCACAATCATTCCGACCTTTGCCACGGGATTGGCGGTCACGGTCCCATCATCAATGGCATGGTTGTACATTTCCCGCAGCGGTGTCAGAAAGTTCAGAATCGTCCGTTTCTTGAGCCCCTGACTGTTCCAGGTCGCCACTAATTCTTTCACATCCTTTCGGGCAACCTGGTCCAAAGGCCGGGAGCCTAGGGCAGGGTAGAGGTGCTTCTTGCTAACCTGGCGATAGCCTGAGGCGGTTGAAAATTTGCAGTTGTTGTCAACGTAGGTGCTGAGCCAATTCTCCATGTACCCTTTCAGGGTTGGCATGTTCTGTTCGGGTTGTG
>CAYTAS010000187.1:0-3736 GCA_964435885.1 uncultured Nitrospira sp.
CATCCTTAGCCACCGGTCCGGATCCTTACAAGAGTCAGGCGGGAAATTTGATTCGGTTCCAGCTGCAATTCAACTACTAGTGGACTGTAACGATTGATTCGGGAGTAACCGACGTGACGCATCAAAGTACTTCCACTTCACAGGTTTAGGCTGCGTATTGTAGTGCCGGATATAGCGCGTGAGCGTTCGTTTGAGATCAGGCACCGAGGTAAAGATACCACGGGCGATCACGTCGCGTTCGATCTTGGCGAACCACAGTTCAACCTGGTTGAGCCCGGAGGAGTACGTCGGGGTGAAGTGCGGCTACACCTTCGGATGCTGGGCGAGAAACGCCTCGACCCGCGCGGTCTTGTGCGCCGCGAGGTTATCCGCAATCACGTGAATCTCTTTGCCGGTGGGCCGATGGGTCACGAGGTCGGTTGGAAATGCGACGAACTCGGCCGAGATGTGGCGGGGTATTGGGGAAGACCCCGCCCGTCTTGGTGTTGAACGCGGCGTACAGGGAGAGGGTGCCGTGACGGACGTGCTCAAAGCCCTGGCGTTCGGGACGCCCCGGCGACAAGGGCAACACCGGGACTTTGCGATCGAGCGCCTGAATCGCGGTCTTCTCGTCGACGCAGAATACGGCGGCGGGTGCAGATACAGACCGATCACATCGGCCGTCCTGGCTTCGAACTCCGGATCGGTGGAGACCAGATACCCTTTCAGGTGATGCGGCTTGAGGGCGTACTTGGCCCAGATACGAGGGACCGTCATATGCGAGATGTCCCCCAACTGCGCCGCCAGCTTGCGCGAGGACCAATGCGTCGATCCGTCACCCGGTGTGTGTTTCGTCGTCCAGGCCAGGACGCGCGCCTCGATCCGATCGGTTACTTGGTAGTGCGCACGCCCGGCATAGCGAGCAAACAACCCGGCCAACCGCTCGTCCGCAAACCGTTTGCTCCAGCGATCGATGTAACGATCGCCACAGTCCAGCTTGGCAGGAATCTGGGCCCACGTCAGTCCGTCAGCCAAAAGCAGAACCAAACGCGCGTGCCGCGCCGAATCGGCCCGACCGTTCAAGGCCCCTGCTTGCCGTTGCAGTTCCATGCGTTCGCGTGTAGTCAGTTTCCTCGCGACCCTCCATAGGCTCAATTATACTAACTATTTAAGCGTTACAGTCCGCTAGCCGTGTCGTTTGATGGACTTCAACTGTTTTCCCCAGTCAGTATCTCGCTCCCCCCGGTTGAACCCTTCCTCATAGAGGGCTCAACCGGGAACTTAAGCACAGAACCTGTGATTCCCCAGACCTGTTCAAAAAGTGCAGTCCATAAACTGGAGTACTGGACCCAGTCGAAAACGAATTGGGGATAGATTCTGGTCTACAATCAAACCGTGGAAAACAAGAGCCTGAGAGGATGGTACCTAGCTTTCGAAAGCCATTCAGTGTGGTGTGCGCTCCGTGTCAGTGGTTTCAGGTCTCAGCCTCTTAAACAGTACTATGATCTCTCGCCGGTCTGGTCGGAACAGAGTGCTCAAGATACCTTTCCGTGACGGGGCAATCGCGGTCTTTGGCTCAAAGTCCAGTTTCGTTTGCTGAGGCGCAATGGGCCGGAGGGGAGTCAATCGGTAATCGTATGTGTCGCTCGTCCCGGGGTCCGATGAATAATGAGTCGGTGAACGATAGTTGCTCAAGATAATATGCAGCTCGTCGCCGTTCGCGAAGATTCCACCTGACGTGACGTTCCTGATGATCGCCGTCTTCTGCGTGGCATGATAGAAGGTGACGACCTCCTCAGGAGTTGCCAATCGCAACCCTTTTACCAATAGGGGAGCAAGCAAGCGGATCTCGGTTGGATTGAATGCGGGGTGCCGCGGCGGTTCCTCGTCCTTGCTGAAAAAGGGCAAGGACGGCATCAAGCGGGTCGGTTCCTCAATCATGATACCGGAGAGAACGGCTGTCATCTCAGCAGTCGAGATGTCGGCTGGGTGAGAATGCTCTCCACCCATGGTATGGTCAACTTCGAGTCGGACAAACTGCGTGGAGCTCTCGTAGATAGTTTGAGTGACATATTGTTTCTGACAGGCGGAAAGGGTAAGCATCGGCACGATACCAAAAAGAATGGCGAGCAAAAACTTTTTCATGTCCTGTGATCCGATGCCCCATGAAAGTTAGCACAATCTTCTAGACGAACGGAAGCAAGCCTTCTGAGAGAGGCTTGCTTCCGTAGATATACTTCCATCTGCCTTTAGTTGCGAGGTGAAGGAAGACTTCCTGCAGCCTGGAGTGGTTGGGACCAAGCGGCAGATTGTCGATTCAGTTCTTCTGTCGGGAGAGGGTAGAACCCTTGTTTCACTACGAGTTCCTGACCTTCGTGGCTCGTCGCGAATTTGACGAACTCTGAAACGATAGGAGGCAGCTCGCCTTTCGGAGGTTTATCCACGTAGAGATACAGATGGCGTCGGAGGGGGTAGGTGCCGTTGATTGCTGTCTCAAAGGTTGCTTCAACGAAGGCGTCGCCACTGCGTTCCGAAAGAGGAACGGGACGGACGGTTGAGGTTTTGTAGCCAATTCCGCTGAACCCGATCGCGTAGCGATCCTTCATGACTTCCGCAACGATTGATGCCGATCCTGGCTCCTCCACGACCTTTGAGCTGAATTCACCATTCAAGCACACCTGATCGCGAAAGAACGTGGCTGTTCCGGAAGAAGAAGTCCGTCCATGGAGCCAAATATCGGCTTGGCTCCATTCGGCGTCGAGGCCAAGTTGGCCCCATTTCGTGATCGGTTTATCCGCTCCGCGGCGACGCTCTTTACAGAACATGGCGTCGAGTTCCCTGAAGGTCAGGCCTGTGATCGGGTTGTCACGATGAACAAAGACCGCCAGGGCATCTGCCGCCACGGCAACTTCTGTCGGTTCATACCCATGTCGTTTCGCGAATTCTGAAATCTCAACGGACGTGAGTTTTCGAGAGACCGCACCGATCTGGGCTTTCCCCTCCATAAGGGCGGATAATCCTTGTTCTGACCCGGAGCTTTTAATCTTGATGTCTACGTGAGGATAAATCTCCTTCAATTTGCTCTCCCATTGTTGGGTCAAAGATTTCATCGTGTCTGATCCAACGACAGCTAGGCTTCCCGTCATAGTGGATGCGTTCCGCACGTACGCATGGATCTGCGGATCGGTCACAGGTTTGAGCTGTGCCCTTGCCGTTTCCGGTGACGCTGTGACAGCGACCGCCGTCATCAGGACCAATAGACCGACTCCTTGGATGATCAATGAGTTCATAGCTATCCCTCCTTTAACTCTTCAAAAAGGAAGATTCCCTTTAGGCATCGCTACACTACGGTCCTAAGATTACATGGAGGAAACCTCCATGTTACAGTTGTGTAAAATTACCGTGCGCTAATATTCCTGCCGGTGATGAGAGGAATGTTCATAGCTCAGCCCACCAGTGAATTAACACACAGTTAACACATATGTGACAGTGTCGGAATAGGCATGCCGTAAGTTTGCGAGTACAGAACGAGTACAGAAAATGTACCGCTTGTCCAGATCATTTCAAGTGGACTATAAATGGAGGGAACTCATGCCCACTGCACGGTTCGAGTGTTGCCTAGCCTTGGCAAGTATCCTCATGACGACACAGGTGATGGCCGATGAGGCAATCCAGGTGGACCCCAATGTGAAGGGGTATATCAAGGTCGCCGGAATTTCAGGGAACGTCAACAGTATCGGCTCCGATACATTGAATA
>CAYTAS010000188.1:0-3721 GCA_964435885.1 uncultured Nitrospira sp.
TGGAACCGAACGCCCGATAGGAAAGATTCAAGACCAGGATGACCGGCCGGTCAGTCGGTGATTGTGCCGGATGTGCTCAATTGTCGCGCGCCGAGTTTCAGAAGCGTGGTGTTTGCTTTATTTATATTGCACCTTCATAGCGTTCCTAGCCGTTGTTTGGATCGCTCTGCTTTTTCGGGGCGCGAACGCGAACCTTGTGTTCGGTCGCTACGACAAAGCATTGCTTCCAGGTCTCAACGTTTTCCGTCTGAAAGAGACTCCGAACACGCCTTACCAGTGCGTTGCGACCGGGGTCCCGCAAGCGCACGAGGAGAAGGCCATGGTGGGTGCCTGGCACAAACCGGCGAGAGTCCGAAAAGTCCAAATCCTGTGTGATGAAAAAACGACCGGTTGTTTGCGCCGCTTGCCAGACGTGGGCGTCATCCTGTCCTGTCAACCCTTCCTGTGGAACGGTGTCGGTCTCGTGGTCGAGAGCGGCGAGCACGCGGGCGAGCCGAAAGGGAAGATTTTCGTCCAGTTTGATTCTCACTGGATGTCCGGCACGCTTTGGACCGGCATGTCTTCCTCGGCGGATACGGCGGCGAAGGCGATGACTGCTCGGACATCCTCTTCTGTGAGCGTGGGAAAGTCGTCGAGAATCTCCTCGACCCTCGCGCCCTCGGCAAGGCTTGCCAAGACCGTCCGCACGGTCACACGCGTACCCTTGATCACCGGCTCTCCACCGCAGACTTTCGGATCGCGCTCGAAATGCTGTTGATAGTTCATATGATCTCTCCCATCCCAGCAGGCACCTCAGCATGTTCCCAAGGTTCGTCTCGGATTGCAATACATGGGTTGACATCGCCATCAACCGAAAGGTTCCATCCACGATCGGAGGATGCAATATAACCTCAAGAGATTCGAACCGATCTCTGTGAGGGGAGGGGGGTGCGCCGTTATCCTCAAAGTTCATTCCTCCTCGCCTCCCGCATCCTGTCCCATTCGATACTTGATGCTGAAGGCGATGATGAGGCTGAAACATTCCCTATTCCTATTCGTCCTCATCATCCCGCCAGTCGTCATCGGACTTCCCTTCCCGTCGCCGCTTGATGGCCTTCTGAAAAGCCTTAACCGCCTTCGTCTCCTTCTCGTTGAGGTTGTCGTGCGAGAGTGCGGACACCTGCTTTTCTAAAACATCGACGGAGACGAAATCTTCGACATACTTCAGACGGATCCGCCAGTGCTCCTGCGACACATGGTCTCCCATCCCATGAGAAGTAGACCGTTGAAGGCATGCTGTCAGAAATGAGAGGACACCCTTCTGTGATTCAATTAAACTTTCGACCCAACGGCGCGGTTCATTAGGAGCTCCCCATTCACGCCAGTGATAAATGATGGACAGCATCTCGGGGTGCATTGCCAGGCTCCCTGTTTCCGCGGCTTGCTTGATCTTGTCTACACAGACTTGCTGCAATTCCTTCAGATCAGCGTCGGTTACGTTGAAGGCTTCTGGGTCTTTCTTGCGCTTTTCTTCGTTATCTTCGAGGGAGGCGATCCTAATTGGAAGATACAGGCCAGTGGTGGCATTCATGGTCTCTTTCAAGATAGCCCCGCGTCTGCCTATGTCCGCCTCCTGTTTTAAGTACCAGTAGATAATGCGGGACGCATGTGTATCTGAGGATATCGCAAAGAATCCACCTCGACCTTCTGGTAACTCATCACCGACAGCGAAGAGCGCTGTGATAAACGGTACAGCGTGTTGGAGATCAATATTTTGTTTGTAGGCTTCAAGGCGATCCAAGGCGACACCGAGCAGACCTCGCTTATTGAGGGCACGGAATTCCGCGGCAAGGCCTTCCTGATCAGCAACGAGCGACAATACATGATCAATTTCTGCTTGGGAGATATCTCCCTCTGGAATCGTAAGATGGAAATATCGATCGAAGACGTCAGGATGGCAGAGGCGCAGTTCCCTAAACCATCCCCCATCAGCGTGATAGTGCCCGTACGTTGAGTCAATCAATGCCCATGCCACTGGAGGAAAGAGTTGCTTTACAATTTCTCGCACCTGGTCCGGCTGTGATCCCGCTTTGACTATCGACTCAATGAGCCTCCGTGTTCGCTCGTTCTGATCGTGTGAATCATGAACACGGTCACGCTGGCTCGTGAGTTCTAACTTTGCCTCCGGAAGCCTCTGATAGACCGCAGGCTCAAAGACCCGAAGCACTTCCAAGGCGATGAGGTCTATCGGATTCACTTCAAAGCTGCCAGTACTGCGAAACAGTGAGACATGGAATGATAGGGTCCCGAGGTAACGATAGACATCTCGGAGCGTTTGAAAGTATTGGCGAAGACCTCCAAGGAATAGGTTGCCCCAGCGCTTCTGGTCGAAGAGCTTACCCACACTTGTCTTGGTCAGTAGTTCGTCGAGGCCCGCGAGTAAAACCTTCTCTAGGCGAGTTCGCTCAATGCGCGGGATGTCGAAGCCTACCTGGACTATCTTTTCAAGGAATTCTTGTCCGCTGACGGCTGGCGATAAGTCCAAACTACGCTCCACGATGTCCCGTTGGAACAGAAGGAGATAGACCACGTTTGGAAAGTCAGCATTAGCTTTGACGAGTTGGAAGAGGAGTCGTATTTCTTCAGGTGTGAGGCGATCGATATCATCCAACACCACGAGGATTGGCGTTTCGAGTTCTTTCAGGGAGTTAGAAAGCTCTTTCTTTATCTCAGCCAAAGTCTGCTGTTGCACGACCGCTTGGTCGTCGACTCCTTTTGAGCCTTCTTGCGCCACGGCCGCAGATTGCTCCATCCATTTGGCAAGCATGTCTGGGATTCCCGCACCGGACAGTCCAAGTATTGGCAAGATGGTCTTAAGTGATTTGGCGAGAGAGGCGCCGAGAGTGAGGTAGGTTCCATAGGTTCGCCACTTGGCCGCACGTCGTTTTTCGTCTTCGCTTCCGTCCGATCTGCCCAAAACCAGGCCGATTTCCTGAAAGAACGCCTCTGCCAGTTGATTTTGCCCTGCCCATTGCCATGGATTGAACTCAACGATCAGTGGAGAGTCCGCCTCAGCTGAGCGAAGCGATTGCAGAACCATGTTCTTGACGGAGGATTTCCCAGAACCCCAAGGGCCATAGAGCGCAATGACGAGACCTTCATTGCCTTTCCATCCTTTGATTGCAGATGCCAGGGATCCCGCAAACACAGCACGACCCAGGAGGTCTTCCTCAACAGAGCCGATAGGGCGATCGGCTGAGAACTGGTGCTTCTCGCCTTCGTTGCTTTCGAAGTCAGTTCCCATCATCAGACCTCGTGCGAGCCGAGTTGCTTCCACCTGCGAAGATTAAAGTAACCGACACAGAAGTCGGCGTGGTCGGCTATTTGGATGGTTTCGCGGAGGGCGGGTAGGAGAGATTGCTCGATGTTGTCGAAGATGCGTGGCATTGGGGCGCAAGAATAGCCCAATCAATGCGAGGTGACAAGCTTGGGCCGCTTCAAGAGCCGGCCTCCTTTTCCGAATGCCGAAGGTGCTTGGAGAAGCGAGCATGAGGCATGCCGTTCACCGCGCCGCAGTCGCTCACGGCGGACGAAGTCCATGCTCTGTTCGCCTAGCTCCTGCATCAAAACGGCATCATCCGCATCTACCGCCGATCCAGATCGACCACGGTCAAATAGGACGCAAAAAGATTGTGCTGCCGTCGCCAGCGTGGATTGGGGTTGCGAGTCAGGGCGAGAAAGG
>CAYTAS010000189.1:0-3714 GCA_964435885.1 uncultured Nitrospira sp.
GCAACAGAACATGGAAGCCACCCGCCAACAAGCCCAGGCGGATCGGGAGGCGATGGAAATGGCAGCGGATCGGAATTTTCGCCAGGGCACGTTCCAACCAAGTCCTCGCCGCGCGTGGTGACACTGCATAAGCACGTCGTGCACGGGTTATTGGACAACAGACTATTCAGAGAGGAGAGGCTCTATGATTGCGCGCACGTGTCCTCAACAACGAGCGGCTATCGGCTGGCATCGTCGCCCCATCGTCGTCGGCCTGGTTCTGAGTGGGGTCCTCTGGGTAGTTGGATGTACCAATGAGTCGCTTGAACCCGTGCAAACAGTCGAGTGGTACAAGACGCATGAAGCGGAACGGATCGCCATGGCAACAAAGTGTCAGAACAATCCTGGTCAACTCGCCTCGACACCGAATTGCATCAACGCGAAACAAGCGATGAGCGACATCTTTATGGGAAGATGAGGACGTTCCAAGTATCCATGATGGGCACCCATCAGCAGGCAACCGATTGGGACCGGTTGTTGCGTCTGCTGCACCAAACGGTGATCGGTCTGCTACTGGCTGTATTGTGGTGGCCTGATGCGGCGTATGCGGCCATCAACTCTACAGGTCTTCTCGATACCGCCCTGCAAAATTTTCAGACGAGCGCAGCAGGTTGGGCGACCTACATTACCGCGCGAGCCTCTTGGCTCTTTTGGACGCTCGCAACAATCTCCTTAGTGTGGACGATGGGGCAGTTGGCGCTGCGCCGCGCGGAGATTGGAGAGTTTCTAGGGGAATTCCTTTCCTTCACACTAATGACAGGATTCTATTGGTGGTTGCTGACGAATGGTCCGACCTTCGCGGTGCAGATCATCAATTCGATGCGTCAACTTGCGGGGAGTGCCAGCGGGTTGGGGCCCAGCGTCTATCCGTCCACGCTCGCGGATATCGGGTTTCAATTGCTCGATCGGGTCGTGACGCAATCTACGATCATGAATCCGATTGATAGTGCATTTGGTTTAGCGGTGAGCCTTATCATTCTCATTGTGGTAGCCCTCATTGGGATCAACATGCTGGTGCTGCTGGTGAGTGGATGGATCTTGGCCTACGCGGGAATCTTCTTCTTAGGATTCGGCGGGTCTCGATGGACCTCGGATATGGCGATCAACTATTACCGTACGGTCTTGTCACTCGGCGCACAACTGGCGGGAATGGTATTGGTGGTGGGCATTGGCTTCTCATTCATCAATCTGTATTACGTGAACATGAGCAGCCAAGTGAGTATGAAGGAAATGGCGGTGTTGATGGTAGCGGCGATTGTGCTGCTCGGGCTTGTGAATAAGATCCCTCCCTTACTGGGTGGACTGGCGATGGGTGGTGGGATTGGGGCACTGGGCAGTGGCGTCAGTGTCGGTTCCATGGTTGCGACAGCGGCAACTATGGCAGCGGGAATTGGACTCGCGGCAAACATGGCGCGAGCAGGAATGGCGGCGACTGGCTCTCACGCCCTGATGCAAGCCGTGTCGAACGGAAGTGGGAGTGCGCCTCCCCCAACACACATGATCACGGGCCCAAGTGGGGGACCAAGTGGAAGTGGGCCGAGTGGAGGGAGCCCAAACAAGACTCCTCCAAGCGGGAGTCCAGCCGGGGCCATGCCGTTAGCGGCGGCCATGGATGGCGTGAGCCCAGGCCCACAATTCACCGGTCGCTCGTATCCCGGTGTTACCCAAAGCCATTCAGACAGGTCCACGCCGTCACCAGAACCCACATTCGGCAGCGAGAGCTTGTCGAAAGGCAAGACCGACCACACGGCGTTTGATCCGAAAGAAGAAATTGCCGCATTTCGTGATCGGAACGAGCCCTTCACCGGGCCGAAAGGAGGAAAAGCATGACCATCCAGTCCACACGCGTGTTCGTCGTGGTGCTCGGTCTTTCGTGCTTCTGTTTCAGTCCCTTACCGGTTCAGGCGGAGAGCCCAGGCGTTCCACCACCGGCCACACCCCACGCCTCAACAACGCCAGCAGTAACCCCTGTGCCCCCTGGAATGAGCCCAAACAGTGGAGCCTTGTCGTTGCTCACCGGGACCGCTCGTGACGCCTGCGAAGCCATGCTCTGTCTGTCCGCGATTGGGTCCGCTCCCGCCGAGTGCGCCGCATCGTTAGCCAAATACCACGCGGTGCAGATGTTCGGTGGTGGTCCCGCATTTCTCGCGGCCTGTCCGCTGGTGCGCTGAGGCCGGTAATCATGGCTGCGGATCTCCCACCTCAGGACCAGGAACGGGTCGTCTGCTCGATCATAGCGGCGGTGACATACGAAGTCCCGGCCAACATCGTGCTGGCGGTGGCGGAGAAGGAAGGGGGCAAGCCGGGGCAATGGGTGAGAAATACCAATGGCACCTATGATGTCGGTCCCATGCAGTTCAATAGCTCCTATCTCAAGGAGTTGAAGCCCTACGGCATTGCGGCTGCAGATGTTGAGCAGGCAGGTTGCTATCCCTATGCATTGGCGGCGTGGCGGTTACGTCAACATATCCTCCATGACAGAGGGGATCTCTGGACGCGCGTCGCCAATTACCATTCACGCACCCCGACACGGAATGTTCGCTACCGAATCGGTGTCATGCGGAAGGCGGCGAAGTGGGCCGATTGGCTCTCCGCGCGATTTCCCACCGCTTTGTTTGCCGATCGATCCAGCAAGAAATAGGGGCATGATCTGAACAGATCGTGCCCCACGAAAGGTTACGGCGACAGGATGGTACGAACCGCCAGGCCCCCGGACAAACTCATTCCTCGTGGAGAGGCAACGCGATGGCTCAATTCATCTGTTCGATGAATGTCTCTCATCGATCATGAGAGGCACCCGTTGTCGGCGAAGCTGTAATGGTCGGATTCGCCGATGATGACGTGGTCCAGCATCCTGATACCGATGATATCGGCGGCCTGCTTCAGGCGGGTCGTAAGCTGCCGGTCCTCGCTGCTGGGCGTATGATCCCCTGAGGGGTGGTTGTGGGCGCAGATGAAACCGGCGGCATTCATGAGGATGAGGGGCTTGCACACCTCCCGCGGGTGGACGATCGCCATATTGAGGGAGCCGATCGAGACGGTATTCATGCCGATGACGGCGTTCTTCGCATCCAGCCCGATGACGATGAAATGTTCCCGGTCGAGATCCTGAAGCAGGGGCCGGAGGAGCCGGTCGGCGTCCGCCGACGAGGACAGCTTCTGCTCCGTGTAGGTGCCACGGGTTTCGCGGACGAGCGAGATCCTGAAGCGGGGAATATATGTTGTCCGGTGTTGCATCTTCCTCTCCTTTTTGAAGGTGGTTGGGCTCCGTCGCGGAGAGGTCAGGAGCACAAACACCCCGAAGGAAAAAGGAGAGAAGAAGGCGGGCGTTGCCGGCGGGACGAAAAGCGGGCCGCATGACACGACCGATAGGTGGCGGGCGTCGCGCGGTCATGCCGGGACGGGTGACGTCCGCCGGTGCAAAACCGGAAACATGATCGATTGCCGGACGGGGCGAGGCGTCATCCAGCGTCGGGATCTGCGCACGTGAGCGTCATGAAACATTCATCCTCGGCGCGCTGCTTCGCGGCGGGTACCGCCCATTCGAGACAATCTTCCTTGCGGGTGTGACCGGAAGCGGCAGCCGGGCGGCGGTAGAGCGTAACGGGACCAGAAGGCACAGACGGCTTCGAGACAATGCTGCGTGGACGGGCGGCCTGAAAGGCCACGGCAGTT
>CAYTAS010000190.1:0-3704 GCA_964435885.1 uncultured Nitrospira sp.
GTTGCGAGTTCGTCTTCTCCCCTGTGAAAAAGGATGGGAAGCGGCAGTGGCGGCTTTGAGGTTAGATTCGATTCAACAGTGCGGCCTGGAGCAGCAGTAACCATCGCTCTGTTGACCGTGTGCTCACGACTCAACGTCTGTACTCACAAGCCAAAGGATCGGCAGCAAGGTGTGATGCCCTGCTAGCGGATTTCCGCCTCCGACCATTCTCGTCCATAGCGAGGTGGTGATTGGATATCTCGAGGACCATTATCTGGATACACCGGTAGGGTTCGCCGTCTATCCTGACTAGTAGCAACTTGACAACGGCGGACAAGAACCAGAGAGTGCCCATATTTCTCGTAGGCACAGCGGTGATTCCGGGTGATCTATTCCGTGTACTTATCCCATGATAGTGAGCAATTCGCTTAATAGTTTGACGGCAAAAGGGGATTGCGGTGACTGATTGCCTGACAAGGCAGAAACGCTCGCAGGTCATGGCCGCGATTCGCTCCACGGGCAATCGGGCCACAGAACTGCGGCTTGCCGCCATACTCCGCGCAAACGGCTTGGCAGGATGGCGACGGCACCAACAGCTACCTGGAAAACCCGACTTCGTCTTCCGGCGCGAGCGACTTGCGGTGTTTGTGGATGGCTGTTTCTGGCATGGCTGCCGGTGGCACTGCCGTATGCCGAAGTCGAAGCAGACGTACTGGGAACCCAAGATTCTACGCAACAGGATCAGAGACAGGGAGATTCGGTCACTGCTTCGGCGAGCCGGCTGGAGCATCCACCGGATATGGGAGCATTCTCTAGCCGACCCCCTTGCCGTTACGGTCAGACTCAGACTAGCCTTGCATAGATCCGCAAGAAAGGCATTGAAACCATCTTGAATACAACGCAGTTTGAGCAACTCCTTACTGAACTGTGCGCTCGCCTGACCCGTGAATGCGCGGAAGGTCATGGATTCACCGTGTCCAAGTCCTTCGAGAATCGGGTACGTGAGGTTCTCCGCACCTTGCTTGCGCAGTTCAATATCCTCGTCGATTTTGCGCCGCACCCATACGGCTTTCCTGACATCGTTCTCGGCGAATATGGCGTTGAAGTCAAATTTACAACCAACGATACTTGGCGCTCCGTGGCGAACAGCGTATTTGAGAGCTTCCGAAACAGGGACGTGAAACACATCTACGTTGTTTTCGGAAAGATGGGTGGGCAACCCGCAGTGAGATGGGGGCGCTACGAAGAATGTGTCATGCACGTAAGGACATCGCACGTGCCCCGGTTTGAAGTCGATATTGACGCCAAGGAATCTTTGTTCAAGAAGTTCGGCATCGACTACGACCAGTTCTCTGCCCTTCCCGAAGAGGGACGAATGAAGCATATCCGCGCATACGCAAGGGCCCGCCTGAAGCCCGGCGAGCGTCTCTGGTGGTTGGAGGAGAAGTCAGACGATGGGCACTCCTTGCCCATGCAAGTAAAACTTTTCGCAAACCTGAGCAAAGAGGAAAAACTCAGGATGCGGGCCGAAGCATCGCTCCTGTGCCCACAGATTGTTGGGTCGAGCCGCAATAGAACCAAGTACATCGACCCTGTCATGTTCCTCTTGACCTACCACGGGATTCTGGCGACACGGGATGCCTTCTCTGCCGGGAGCGCCGCCGGACCAGAACGTGGCGGCATCTACGTGCAGAAGGCGTTGCACCATATTGAGCCGCAGATGATCGCCGCCGCTGAGTACATGGAGGGATCGCTATTTAAGGAATACTGGGGGTGCGATGTCCGACCAGCGAAGCGTATCCGAGAGTGGCTAAAGATGGCAGATGCCTACGCCAAGGTCGCCATTCCGCCCTGGAAACCATCTACCGTTCTGTTTCTACGCCGCCGACCGTAGACACGCAAGAACTGCATTCGCAACATGCCAAGCCAGAACTGGCGGCACGGCATTGCCGACCTGCCGCTCTGTTTCTCGGAGTCCGGACATAAACAGAAACTTGTCCGGGAATGACTGGATTCTTGCGGCTTCTCGCATGGACACCCGACGCGCAAGCCGATAATGGTATTGTATGTTTCCGTGGCACTCCGCTCGAATCGTATAGCCCGGCCTATCAGCTACCAGTTTGCGGTTTCCTTGTTCCGGGCTCGTATTCGCCAGACTCCATATATGGTTGATCCTGGGATTCTGTGGTATGTCCTCCAAGTCCCCGATTGCCTCTCTTGCTGTCATCCAGTTAGCTGCGCTTCGTTCCCGAGCAGGCGGCACATACGGCTCCACGCCCTGGGCCGTTCCCACGAACAATACACGCTCGCGTGTCTGGGGGACTCCGTAATCCGCCGCCTGATACAACTGGTACTGGAGCTTATATCCCAACCCCTCAAAATCACCAACAACTTGTCGCAGCCATTCTTCGTGCCGTAGTAGCGCCTTCACGTTTTCAGCGACGAAAACCTTCGGCTTCACCCTTTTGATCGCCTCTACCATCGCCTTGTAGAGTCCACTTCGTTTGCCGTTTACGCCAGCCCGCTTTCCGTTCACAGAGATGTCTTGGCAAGGAAACCCTCCGATGAGGACGTCAGCTGTTGATGGCATTCGGTCGAGGAGTTGCCAGACATCCCCTCTCAGTATCGAGTGCGCTAGGTTTCTCTCGTATGTCTTGCAGGCCTCTATGTTCAGATCGTTTGCCCAAACAACCTGAAAGGGTAGTGACCGATAGCGGCGACCGAACACCTCGAACCCACCACGAAATCCGAGATCCATACCCCCACACCCTGAGAACATCGAGACAACGCCATACTTCCTCTCCTCAGCAGTTACGGCAAGCTCCTTTTTCGCCACAGGGCTGTAGTGAGCTTGTTCCTCTCGGACCACCAATGTTTTCTTCGTTCGCCCATGCCCGTACTTCACCAGCCGGACAAAGGAGGGGTGTTTCTGCTCTTCACAATACGCCGCAGCACACTTCCTGAACCAGTCCTTGAGCGTGCTCCCCGAGAGAGAAAGAGCAGCATAGAGCTGGCGTTTCAGATCGGGTTCAATATCTATTACAACTCTACCTGAATTGCCATGTAATGCCATGCTTGCATATGTAACCTAAGTCACATAATATGCGCAAGATGATTCTTGAACTCCGTGGCAGAAACAAAAGAAAGGTAAATGCACCAGGAGTCTTTTCCCGTTGCTGTTTCCCTCTCACTCTGCTCAAGACACGCGTTTCGTGAGAATAACGCTTCCACATTCTTGGCCTCTCCTACCGAGTCGGCCAAAGACCGAACCTTATTGAACGAGCAGCGAGACTGAACCATCCCTTGGAACCCTGGCAATGAACAGTTTCGTGTGGTTCTTCAGAAACCGGGTTATGCGGGGGAGCGCTTTCACAAAGATCTGCGTCATTGCTTCCCCTTGTAGATGGTCCGATGGACTCGCAATTCTATAGGCAGAGGAAGATGACCGGAAATGCCGTCTTGATTGCGCGTTCACCCGGAGCATGCAATGCTGGACCGACTGATTTCAGTGCTGAATGTACGATGACCCGGCGCACCCACGATTATGTTCCTTTCGGCGTATCCGTCTTGGGCGGTCTCCTGGTCTGTCTGGCCATTTCCATGGCCACGGAACGAAGGGAAGCCTGGGATTCTGGAGCCTACTTCTATGTAGGGATTCCGATCATGTGCGCCGTGATCTTTGTCATCGGCTATCGCTTTCCCGATCGCCCCTGGCGGTGGGCCAT
>CAYTAS010000191.1:0-3676 GCA_964435885.1 uncultured Nitrospira sp.
GCTCGGCGGCCGGTATGATCCCGCGGAAGAAGTGCCATACAGATGGCCATGGACACAGTGCGTAATGTCAGGAACCTCATTTTTACACGTGTGTTGAAACGGAACCCATTCCGGAAAAGCGGAAATATATTTTTTTAAGTGGAATGCATTACAGATCCGTTACGGGACTGTAACCGTACAGTAAAAAGTTTTTGGACTTAGTACAGGAATCACTCATCTTGTTGAGGCTCGTCATCTGGAAGTCGGAGCCATGTTGGCCAATGAAATTCAGACGTTCCGAGCAGACCTATGCCATGCGGTGGCGTGCTAGATCTAGGGTTGAGACGTGAGGGTATCTGTGCACCGATCCGATGATAGTGTCCAGAAGATATTGCGAAGTCCGGTTCCACTTTGCTACAACAAGCGCCCGACAGAGCCGTTGATCTGGTCCAGCTTGTGTGCCTGAGTAGCCGCTTCGGAACCACATCAATCAAACAATCTTCCGAGTAACAAGAACGGCCAATTGCCCGGGAAAGGGAAAATGATGATGGTACCTACGCATATGTTTCTCACACGAGGAGTTGGAGTCCACAAGGAAAAGTTGACCTCCTTCGAAGAGGCCTTACGCAGCGCAGGTGTGGAATACTGCAACCTGGTCACTGTGTCATCGATCCTTCCGCCACACTGTAAGATCATCCCCCGGAAGCATGGAGAGAAGCTGCTGAAGCCCGGAGAAATTACGTTTTGTGTTATGGCTCGATCTGAAACCAATGAACGGAACCAATTGGTTTCAGCTTCGGTCGGAGTGGCGAAGCCCACCGATCACGGTACCTATGGGTATCTCTCGGAGCATCATGCGCACGGTGAGACGGATGAAGAGACTGGAGAATATACGGAAGACCTCGCTGCACAGATGCTCGCCACGACATTGGGCGTGGAGTTTGATCCCAACGTCGCCTGGAAAGAGCGTGAACAGGTCTTCAAGATGGGCGGAAAGATCGTGCAAACGTTGAATATGACCCAATCGGCCGTCGGGAAGAAGGGCAAGTGGACGACGGTCATCGCTCTGGCAGTGTTTATCCCACCGGAAAACGTGCCCGCCCGTCCTCGGCGGTAAAATACAGCGGTGCTAATCCGAGCGGGACGCCTCATGTGCTGGCAGCTACCGCACCTGGCCCTGTGTCGGGATCGTTGCCTGCGCCTCCGTGGCAGGAAACGTGCTGCCTTTTGTGCCACTAAACCCGCATCGGGTAACTCATCAACGTTCATTTTCATGCCACAGCTAGTGTGTCAGAACAAGATCGTACCTCCCTCCGGGAGGGGATACGTGCTGATTCACCCCCATCGAGATCATATTCGGTCGTATCAAGAGCTGGCGCCGCGTCGCCATGCGCGATGACCGCCGTGCACACACCGTTCACTCGGCCATCTTTCTCTTCTCTCTCAAAGAATGAGTCCTGAGCCTAGCAACCGGGTCAAGGGTCCGTCGATCGGGAAGCGATAGGTGATGGTGGCGGTGCCGGCCTGTATTCGAAGTACTGGGGAGTCACGCGACCGACATTCTGCCATCTTCTTCTCTTAACGGGTTCGTTACGGATTATTAAAGATCAGGGAACTTGGCTGTAACGAATGACTGTGAAAGTGAGGCCGTGTGGGGTTCGTACCAGCGGCGTGAAGGAGGACTGCAGCTTCATTACAACCGCTAGTGACGCATGTTGAAGATATGGACAGGTTCCGATTCGTCTTACCATCAATATGGAGAAGAGAGTGCTGAAGACCCTTCGAGAGGAGGTGAATGATCGCAATCAACCATCGGTGCAGGCGCCACTGACGCCGCGATCGATGCTGTTAGTGTCATCTGGTGTGCTGAGACGATATGACAGGGAATCACTGATAGCAAAACTGACAAGACGAATTCTGAAGACGTGGTCACGAGCGGGTAAGGAGCTCTGATAGCGAACGTATGGGCAAGAGGTACAAATCCGTCTACATACATAACGTACGGGAGGAGGGTCTATGTCGATCATCGATGACGAGGGCGTGAGCAACACCTCTGACAACGAACAGTTTCAGGACATTGTGGACGCGCGCTTGTCGCGCCGCAACTTCTTGACAGGCAGTTTCGCGACGGCGGCCGCCGTATCGCTGGGGGGAGTTGAAGCACTGTTAAGTGCCGTACCCGCAGCGGCACGAGGGATCGAGGAAGCTGAAGATGAAGAGATGAACCAACGAGTGGATGGGCGAGGGCGTCGTCGCCCGCTCCTCGGGTTCGAGAGTGCACCGGTTTCATCCGCCGATGAGGTCGTCGTGCCGAAGGGGTACACGGCCGACGTGCTGATCGCCTGGGGCGATCCGATCTCCAACGGTCCGGCGTTCAAACAAGACGCCAGCAATACGGCCGACGAACAGGCGCGTCAGTGGGGCATGCACAACGACGGACTCGTCTACTTCCCGATCGTAGGCTCCCAACGCGGGCTGCTGGTCCAAAACCACGAATACACCGACGATGGACTGTTGTTCCCGGACGGGGTGAACAACTGGACTGCGGAAAAGACCAAAAAATCGCTCAACGCCCACGGCGTATCGATCATCGAAGTCAGCAAGCACCCCGGAATGTCCTGGGGCCGGCCGCCGCGCCGGAGCAAGTGGGATGTAGTCCGGCCCTCTCGGTTCGCCCGGCGGATCACCGGGCTAACTCCGATTGAGATCGGCGGCCCGGCCGCTGGTGACCCTCGGCTGACCACCAGCGACGATCCGACCGGCACGCGCGTGCTGGGCACCCTTAACAATTGTGCCATGGGCTATACCCCCTGGGGGACCTATCTCGCCTGTGAGGAGAATTTCAACGGCTATTTCCGGAAGAACGGGACCCAAACGACGGTGGAAAAGCGCTACGGCATTACAGCCGCGGGATTCGGCTATCTCTGGCACACGACCGACAAGCGATTTCGTGTCGATGAAGAACCCAATGAGCCCAATCGATTCGGCTGGGTAGTGGAGATTGATCCGTTCAAGCCGCATTCGACCCCGGTGAAACGCACGGCGTTGGGCCGGCTCAAGCACGAAGGGGCCTGGGTGCAGGAGGCGCGGAACGGTCGTGTCGTGGTCTACATGGGCGACGACGAGCGAAACGAGTACATCTATCGTTATGTCTCCAACCTGCCTTGGCGTCAGGCCCGCCATCAGGGGATCAATCCCCTCGACGATGGTATCCTCTACGTCGCGAAGTTTCATGCGGACGGCACCGGAGAATGGCTGCCGCTCGTTCCGGACAATCCGCGGCTCGCCGGATGGTCGTTGAATGACATTCTGATCAATACCCGCGGGGCCGCCGATGCCGCCGGGGCGACCATGATGGATCGGCCCGAATGGATCGATACGTTCCCCAAGGATCTGACGGCCATTGCGACATTGACCAACAACAGCCGACGTGGCACGACCCCAGAGTCGGTCAACAACCCCGACGGGTCTACCGGTGCCGGCTCGGCCCGTCCACCGGTGGACGCGGCGAATCCTCGCGCCGTCAACAACTACGGTCACATCATCCGCTGGTACTATCGCCAGGATTGGACGGAACTCACGTTTGGCTGGGACATCTTCGCCCTCTGCGGCGATCCCGCGAACCCAGCTCACGGTTCGACGATCTTCGGGGACAAGTACGGGTCGCCGGACGGGATTTATGTGGATCCCAGCGGGT
>CAYTAS010000192.1:0-3669 GCA_964435885.1 uncultured Nitrospira sp.
GCTGGCTTGAAGCGGGAGACTACGCAAGCCGCCCTCCCGGAGAACGTCATGGTCCGTTTAAGACCGATGTCGGGTGCGTGGTGCTCGAGGTGTCATTCCCCAACAGGGTGGCGGGCTGAGAGAGTGGCTTGTGGGGAAGAGCACGAGGGCGGCCGAAAGGGGCTGATCGTCCCGATGAAATTGCACCTTGATCCCCCTTGGGATCTGAGGAATTATGAAACGATCACGCGTACGTATTACACGAGGCAGTGGGAATGTGTTTCTTGATTTGGGATTTCCTCCGCACGAGGCAGCCGTGATGCTGCTGCGCTGTGAGCTGGCGGAAGCACTGCGCAAGTGGATGACTCGCGAAGGATTGACCCAGGCACAGGCAGCCACACGTCTTGGTGTGGTTCAACCGCGTATCTCCGAAATCGCGTGCAACAAGGTCGACAAACTGTCCCTCGACTACCTGGTAGGCCTCTGCGCCAAGGCCGGCGTGACTGTTGCCGTCAAGTTAGCCGCATAGTCCTATACCGCATTTCCAGGTCCGGCCGCTCTCATTGACACTGAATGGGAGCATATCCGGAAGACGACGCAGTCGGGGCGAGTGGTGGGAAGTGAATCCCTTCAGGAGGAAATTGGGAGTAACGGCGGAAGGCGGTTGATAGGAGAAACGCGAGTAAGATCAAAAGGAGCGTCGAGTTCGGGATTTATTGCTGACCCCTATTTCCCACTGTGGATCCGGCTCTTATGCGGATCGACCTAAACGTAGGTGGACTTCAAGAAGAAAAATGGCAAAACTACTAGCAGGGGAAGAACTGGAGAAATGTTGCCGAGAACTCGGCATAGATACAGCTGGTGAGCCGAGGACCCAGAGCGTTTCGGGTAACCGTCCAAGAGCGTCAGACTTCGAGCTGCAGCGTCGTCTTATGGAGGCGGAAAGGTCGGCTAGAGAAAATAAGTTGTGGGTAGTAGCTCTCGTTTCAGCCGTCGCTTCGGTGGTCGCTGCTGTTGCCGCGTGGGTTGCAGTGGCGGTCGGTAAGTAATGAAATGAGGGGTCAGAGAACATTTTATCCTGAATCCTGCGTGAAAAGTGGCCGATTCACGGCTTGAGTTTGTTGATTCGGTGCAAGGCATAGGTCCAGGCCGCCTCCCGGAGACCGCTTGCGGGCATGGCCAAGCGGGGACGGTTGTGGGTGCGGCGCAAGTGTGCGGGCATCAGAAGGATGCGCTGGCGTAAGCTCTGGAGCGTGGCCTGCTGAAACTCGGGCGGCAGGCAGAGCCGTTTGAACCAGTTCACCAGGTTGTAGGCCAGCAGCAGGAGATGGAAGTAGGTCTCGTTGGCAAAAAAGTGACGCGTGGGGATGCTGCCAAGAGCGTAATCCCCTTTGAGCTGCCTCCTGATGAGCAACTCCACGCCAGCCCGATCGTTGTAGAAGCGCCAGAGGGTCAGCGGCCGCAACGGCAGGTTCGTGACGAGGACGTGGTAGTGATACTTGCCGAGCTTGAACAGCGTCAACTGATCCGTCGGTTCCTCGGGCTGGGGCCGTCGGACCACGACGAAGCGAGAGGGATGAGGCCACCGCAGAGGCTGGTACCGGAACTCGGCCACTTCGATCCCACGGCTGGGGCTGACATGCTTCAGGTGCGGCAGCTTGCGTTTGATCGGAGCCGTCAGACGGGCCACGATGACGAACCGCGCCCGGTGGGCTTCCAGCCACTCGATCAGCGCATGGTCGTAAAACCCTTTGTCCGCGCGGACGATCACCATCCGGACCCCGGTGGGAATCTTCGCGAAACAGGAGGCAAGGAGGTCGCACGTCCCACTGGCGGTATGGGCATCGCCCGGTCGCAACTCGCCATGCCAGCAGTCCTTGCTCCGGCCCTCGAAACAGAGCAGTGGGTGATACGATGGCCGACCACGCTTGAGGGGGTTGTAGCCGATCTTGGCTTCCTCCTGCGTGCCGTAGAGAACGAGCACGGTCGAGTCGACATCGAAGATCAGCCGAGACGGCGCTCGTGGTCGTGCCGTCATGCGTACCAGGAAGCGATCGTGCAGCGCGCGCAGTTGGGGGAGTGCCGTCGGGGCCACCCGCAGCAAGAATCGCCGCAGCGTGGACGGATTCGGATAGGCGTGCAGCCCCGTGAGGTACTGAAAGACGCCGTTCTGCCGCAGCAACTGGGTCGTCTCGATGCGTTCCAGCCCGAGGATCATCGGATAGAGCAGCGCGAGCAGCATCTCGCCAACGCTGTAGCGATTGTTCCGCTGCACCAATCGGATGTCCATCGCCACCGCGTTCTTGAACCCGATCCGCGAGAGAAACCGATGCAGGAGATAGACGCCACCGTAATGGGTCAGCGTCTCGGCCCCAAACAGGATGGCGAGATTCCGTGGTCCCTTTGGCATCGCAGTGAATGCTACCCTTGGGGTAGCATTCACTGCAAGAAAGGCAAACAAGCCCTCACCGGGTCAGGCCTAGCGTCAAGAACATTGTTCGCTCACAAATGCCGCAGGATTCAGGTTTATTAGGTGAAGAAAACAAAGGGAGCAGACCCCTATCCGTTGAAACAGTTAGGCGTCCTGGTAAACTAGCTCATGTTTCACCCGAATCAATTTATGGTCAATGCCGCCTGGATTGCCTTTCGGCTCAATGATGCGCCAATTGTCACGGGACGAGACGGCGACTTCGATTGCCTCGCCTTGATGGACGCGGCCAGTTGCTACATTCTCGGCATGGAAATGTATTCCGCTGGGGCTACGGGTCCATCCGCGCAGGCGTCGCGCAGCTTGTTGCAACAAGGGCACGGCCGTGCAGGCACATGGCCCCCAAAGCTGTTCGTTGCCGAAGGACAGATTCCAGATGCGTTGTGCCAGGAAGCCGCCCGCCTCACCATCGAGGTGGTCACGGTTCCGGAGGATGACCTGCTCGTATTTATCGGCGACGCACGTGACGGGTTCAAAGAGCGGTTTGGGAGAGCAGAATAAAGGTTCCAGGAACCATTGATTGTTCGGAGGTGAACACTATGAGCACGAAAGATCTGTTAGCCGAGGCAATGAAACTGAAGCCAGAGGAACGGTTCACCGTGGTTGAGGGTCTGATAAAAAGCCTGGATGAGCCGGATAAGAAGCTCGACGAAATATGGGCGAAAGAAGCGGAAGCAAGACTTAGGGCCTATCGAGATGGAAAGCTCGAAGGCGTCTCGATGGGGGCCATATTCAAGGAAGAAGGTTGTGCGTCATCTGATAAGCGATGCCAAATAGTAGATAAACACAGGTCTTTTCAGTAGACTCGTTTGAACATACTGGAATTGAGAGGAACCGCCATGAAGTTTACGATTACCATCACGCGCGACGAGGATGGGATATACATCGCTGAATGCCCAGCTATTCCGGGATGTGTCAGCCAAGGCAAGACGGAAGCAGAGGCTGAGGCCAATGTGCAGGATGCTATCAAGCAGTGTCTTGAAGTGCGTGCTGAAATGGGGATGCCGCTGACCGTCCTCACTCGCCAAGTGGAAGTCATTGCTTAATGCCGTCCGTTCCCCTCCTTCCCCCTTCCGACGTCATCAAGATGTTTCAGCGCCTTGGCTGGCAGTTGGCTCGTCAAAAAGGCAGTCATATCATCATGACAAAACCAGGCCACATGGCTACCCTTTCGATACCCAATCATCAGGAAGTGGCACGAG
>CAYTAS010000193.1:0-3569 GCA_964435885.1 uncultured Nitrospira sp.
GTATGCGGTCAGGAGCAGCAGTATCGCGTAACTGATGGGTTCTGGTACCTTGCCGTAGGTCGTCATGGCCGTGACGACCCAGGCCATGATGCCGGTGAATCCGATGACTCCGCTCAGCCAGCCGATCCAAAATGCTCGTTGTCTGGAACATTGATCGAGGGCGAGATGGAGGGGAATGAGGGCGACCCAAGCCAGCAATCCCCAGTCAAACTTGGGAAAGCAAAGAGGCAACAGCAGTCCGCTCGCGCAGGCAAAGATTAGTTGGCGCGAACGAACTCCATCCATCGTGCCGTACCTTAGCGAAAAGATTCGTCGACTTGCAAGAGAATGCTCGAACAATCAGTGACTTGAACAACTTGCCGCGTGCTTTTTGTCGGTAAACTAGGGTATCCTTCACCCATGAGGTGTTGATCGACGAATGTATTGCATTAGATGAAGGAAGCGAGGTATGAAACTGGTGAGCACTCAGAACGAACCTCAGAATGACGACCCGCGTAGCTGGATGGGCGGCGAAGCGACGGTCGGTTCACAAGCCCGCCGCTATATCCGTCGCCATGCGGGACCGCCGGGTTCTCTGCTCGGCGTCATCATCGGCCTCACCTTCCTCGGCGGCCTCGCCCTCGGCAGCTCATTCGGAATACTCTGTCGAGGCAAAAGCAAATAGGGCGACTACTCTTTCCTCTGTATCGAAGCGTTCTTGACATCATGCATGGCCACAGTCTGAACCCCTGGCTATCCATGTCTTCAGTCAGGTATAGAATGAAAGCATGCCGCACGTTAGGAGATCGTCTTCGCAGTGCGCCTGGCCATCTTCAACACCGATTTCTCTATTAGTACCACTCCTTGCCGGGGTTTTTCTGATCGCCTTGCCGACATCCGGTGGATCGGTGCAGCCTGAACCAAATAAAGGTACTTGGCATACGGGAGCTCCGATGCCGACGAAGCGGACGGAGGTGGCGGCTGCGGCGATGGATGGGAAAATCTACGCTGTCGGCGGGTTCGAGAAGCCAAGTCTCGGCAATGTGATGAGTTTGGCGATCACGCCATCTGTCGAAGTCTATGACCCAGCGACTGACCGATGGACTTCCAAAGTGCCTTTGCCTGTCGGTCTTCACCATGTTGGCATTGGGGTTGTGAACGGACGGTTGTATGTCATCGGTGGATACGCTAAGTCGGGTTTGAGTGTGTGGGATCCGGTGGCGACGGTCTACGCCTATGATCCGGCTGCGGATAGCTGGACTGAGCGTGCTCCGATGCCGACGGCACGAGGTGCGCTGTCTGTCACGGAGTATGAGGGAAAGCTCTATGCTATAGGTGGCTTCGATCGGAAGGTTAACAACGCGCAAGTCGAAGTGTATGATCCTGTGCGAAACGTCTGGTCAATGGCCGCGCCTCTCCCCACTCCTCGTGATCATCTTGCGGCTGCCACGATTGCCGGGAAGATCTATGCGATTGGCGGACGCATTGCTGGTGACTATTCTCACAATCTCGCTCTGACAGAACGGTACGATCCCGCGATCGATCGCTGGACTCGTGTCGCCGATCTTCCAACTGCGCGGAGCGGTATCACGGCGGCCGTCGTTGAAGAGAGCATCTACGTCATGGGCGGGGAAGGAGCCGCCGGGACGTTCAATGAAAACGAAGCCTATGATTCGGTGCGTGATATCTGGCAGCCTATGGCTCCCATGCCGACAGCTCGTCATGGTCTGGGGTCTGCGGTGGTACAGGGGCGTATCTACGTCATCAGTGGCGGGCCGACTCCTGGCGGCTCTTTCAGTGACCTGAGCGAAGTCTTTATCCCACCATTAGGAAGTGATCTGAACGCCCACTAATTCTGTTTCCGAATCTCGGCGGACTGTCGGTATTTTTGCTCAACCGCGCTTCTGAAGTGGTGGACCGATGGGCTCCATTTTGCCGCAGCTCCGAACGAGTGTTCTGCAGCCTGCATCGAATGGATAGTTCAGAGGAAGGAACTCGGACGCGAGTTTAGAAGAGTGACACCTCCCATGAGAAGGAAGTAGCCGGTATTGTAAAAGGCATGCAGAATGATGGAGGGATACACGGACTCGAAGCGATCTCGCACCAAGCCGAGACAGAGTGAAGGAACGAACACCAGCAAAGCCCAGGAAATGGAATGGCCGACCAGATGAGCCAGTGTGAAGAAGAGAGAGG
This sequence comes from uncultured Nitrospira sp., assembly GCA_964435885.1. GTDB lineage: Bacteria > Nitrospirota > Nitrospiria > Nitrospirales > Nitrospiraceae > Nitrospira_D. The sequence goes on from CAYTAS010000193.1 coordinate 2,173, forward strand.
TCAGTAAGTTGGGGATGGAAAGACCGATCCATGCTTTCTGCTTCCCAATGGACTGCAGCACATGCCCCTGAAGAACACCGCGGAACAGCAGTTCTTCAGCGAGAGGCTGCCATAGGGCGACGGAGAGGAACGCCAGGGACCATATGGCATGCCAAGGCAACGGCTGAACCGCCAAGATCCCGATCATGCCAAGCCATACCAGAGGGCCAAGCGCGAACAAGAAGAGAAAGACGGAATCCCGATGAAAGGGACGATGGCATCGGAGTCCCAGTAGTTCCACCATTTGTGCCGAGCAGCTTGGTGGGAAAGGGGCACCAGTTGAAACGCCCTGTACCCCGATTGTGAAGTCAGGGCGCAACTGCCGCTCAGACGACACTCCTCGCGTTCCCAAGCTCAGTCCCATCGGCGTCTGGCCCTCCACAACAAGGCCATAAGCGACATCAGGAGCATGCCGGGCAGTAACAGGTCTCCGGTTGCCCCGAGAGAGACAGTGCAGCCTCCTCCCCCGCTATCGATAGGTCCCGTGCTAGGGGGCGAAGGGGATAGCGCAGTGTTGAAGGTGGCGGTGACAGTTGCATGTTGAGTCAGTGTACAGAGGCCGGTCCCTGCACAATCTCCGCTCCACCCTACAAAGGCAGACCCAGGATCAGGTACTGCGGTGAGATGAACCGTGCTACCTTGGATGAACTGGCCGGTGCATGTCGCTCCGCACTCGATTCCGGAAGAATCGGACGTAACCGAGCCGGTCCCATCACCTGCTTTGTTGACAGTGACGGTGAAGTCCGTCACAACGCTGGCCAGTGCGGCTCGGGCATTGATCCGTCCACCGGACGATACCTTGCCTTTCAAAGAAGCCTTCCGATCCACCGTGTTGAGGATGGCGCTCCTGAGTTGGGATATGGTGAGATTGGGATTCACCGAGAGCAACAAGCCGGCGAGCCCTGCTACATGGGGAGTAGCCATCGACGTGCCACGCAAAAATTGGTAGTCCGTGGTTCCCGAAGGTGGACCCGCCACGCAGGCGATACGGACATCGTCTAAGTACACACCATCAAAGGTCTGACTGTGATCCGATAGAAACCGAAAGCGAAACCGTGAACGGTTCATCCCATCAGCGATGTCCCCCCAGGTGAACGAAACAAATTGGGTATCGCTATCTTCTGTGTTCAGGCGAAGAGGCTCCCAAGTCGTTCCGCCGTCTCTTGATGTTTCAAGAAAAACACCGTCGAAATCCTGCTCGGTTTGCAGGCGAACGCGACTGTCAAGCCGGCACCCCCGTTGTCTCTCGGTCGTGAACACCGGTCCGGCCGCGAACGAATCGGTGTTGTCTTGATAGTTTCCATTCGGACTGTCGGTCAGGCTGTTCGGCGAACTGAATGACGCAGAATTAGTGAATC
>CAYTAS010000194.1:0-3531 GCA_964435885.1 uncultured Nitrospira sp.
AGATCTCATTCGCCGCGAGGTCCACCGGCGTTATATTGCGTTCCTGACGACCTAGCTCAGAGCGTGCGTCCTCTAGAGCGCGGTTAATGAGCTTGGTACCGGTGTCATAGGAGGCCGCAAGGTCGGAAACGACCACACACACATTCTTCTTCTTGAGGGCAGCGGTTAAGAGGTTCGAAAAGGCACGGGTGGCAATATCGGCGACAGTCCCATTACCTACCTTCTGTGTGTCGAGATAGTGGAAATATGGAGGCATTTCGTCAAGGAGGATAAGGATAGGATTTTCGCCATCGAGCAGCTTCAGCCAGTCCTTTTCATCTGGAGCCTTAGGGCCGCTAGTCCAGAAGTTCTTGAAGTGCTCGCCCTTACCGAGTTGGTTCGCAATCTCCCCCCAGAAAAAGTGATCCGGGCTATTGCGTCCGTTGAATGCCGCGATGTTGGCGCTGGTAAAAGCAGATGCGTGGGGCATGCCCGCGCAGTACGTCTTTCGCAGCTCTGGATGCCGAGCGAGTAGACCGAAGCCGACGAGCAGATGGGTCTTACCACCGCCCATGGCCTGCTTGAGGTGGAAGATGGCTTGAGAAGAGGCTCCAGCCAGCCTGGCAATACCCTCAGTAACCAGGTCTTGCATGCCCTGGGTGATGAACGTCTTCTCAAAGAAGGCCGTGCCATTCCCTTCATCTTTGATTAATTCATCAAGTTGTTCAATTTGGTCGCTAAGCTTGATCGAAAGTGCGGTCGGTTGGAGGGTGCAGGCATCGCGGACGGTTTTCATGGTGCCTCTCTAAGTTATAAACTTCGGCTAGGTATACCCTAGACAGCGCAGAAGAATACCCCTTTCCCCTCGAGAAATCACCAGGGTTTAGACAGGTTACAACAGGATCGAAATTCCGAGAAGCGCGCCGCCCTCTCTGACAGAAGGCGAGGTTCAGCTAGAGCCATTTGGCCTAGAGTCGAATTATTCCCGGTTTCAGATTCAAAACGTCGTATTCGTTGCTGGCCTTTCTCCCCAAATCGCCCTCGCTGGTGTCGCCACGCGGTGCAATAGCTCCATATCGTGATCAAGACATCCTTGCCCCGTAGCACATGACAACAGTTCAGCCTGCAGACCAGTCACATCCCGAGTCTGTCACCCAGCAGGTGCAACAATACATAAAGGAACAATAAACAGAGGTTATACTACTTTACGAAGACCGGTCTCGCTCCGGCGAACGAGTCTTCGACACCTGCCGCGAGCGTTCACTCAAGTAACGGACGAGGTCTGCAGCCAGTTGCCGATCCTCTCCACGATCCGACCTGGCTAGCGCCCGCATCACCTGCTCATAATTCCGCATGACTTCCTGGGCTCGTCCCTGTCGGCGCGTGGTGCGTTTCAACCGCTCCAGCGTCTCCCCTTTTTTGCTCGGTTCATGCAGATGCCGCACTGTCCACCGTTCATGCGTTTTGCGATGAATTCGACTCGTTGTCGTAGCCTCAATCCCATGCTCTCGTAGTGCTTCCGCAAATCCCTCCCGCCAGCGTTGGAGATCGGCCTTCCTTGGATTCAATCGAATCCCATCGAGGCCAGCCGCTTTCACCGTCAAGTGGACATGTGGATGCGCAGAGGGATGCGGATCTGGATCGGTCTCGAACGTGTGAAGCACCATGGCATATTGAAAGCCCGAGAACTCTCGATTGGCAAAGTCACGGGCCGCCCGTTGGACCGACAACGGATCGGTCTGTTGCGGCATGGAGAGGACCAGATGAAAGGCATCGCGCATCGTGGAATCCGCCGCGATCGGCATGCCCCCATCCCGCCATTCGGTCTTCAGATCCGCTACCGCCTCTTTCCCCTTGATCACCTGGCCATCTTGATCCTCCATCTCGAGCAGCCCGTCGCGCGAAATGTAGGTGAGGTTATTCGAGATGCCCTTCATCCCTTTCGGCGCCCTGACAAGTTTGACGATAACTTGCGGCGAGCGGCGGACCATCGCCTGCAGTTTCTGCCGCACATGGGTCGTCCGAGCTTGTGGCGTACTGAGCCGCCCGCCTGAACTTACAGGCTTTGGGGAACCAAGCGGAGTTCGCTTACTGCGCCGCGGTCGAGATGAGGTATCTCGTGACACATTGAACAGCCGACTCCCCCACTCGTCCAATCGCTCATCCATGTTGACCCGGGGTGAGCTCATTGGAGGTGCCAGCGCTCCACCGTCCCGCGTAAGACATCCGAGACCTTGTCGGTATGAGATCGGATCACGCGAGAAAGTTCAGTGATCACCTCAACGCGAAATGCAGCGCGGTTTTGAGGCGAGGTATTCAAGACTTTCGCAATCTGGTTGAGGTTCCGGCCTAAGGCAAGGAGCTGTTGGTTCGAGCGAGTCAATCGTTCCAACTCCGGCTGTCCGACATGGGGTTGCCCGGTCAATTTGGTGCGGATCATCGCCACGACCCACTGCGTCGGTCGATAGCCTTCTTGGGCAGCCAGAGCATTAAGCCCGGCCAGCTCCGAGGCTGTTAGGTGGAGCTTCATCCGCTGGGCTGCTTTTTCCCTTCGATTCTTGAGCACCCTGCGAGGCATGGCCGACTGGGCGGAGGCACCGCTGATCGCACGCCCCAGAATCTGGCGCAGGGCCACACTGGGCGTGACCTGCTGAGCCTGACACCAAGCGAGCCAGGGCGCTTTCAGATCACCGAGGTCGGCACTGATGGTGGTGGTGCGCAACTTCGCCATGATTATTCGGGTCAGTTAGGACCAGTAAGAGGAACTGATTCCTACGCGCGGGCAGTGTAAACCAACTGTGTATGTAATACAATAAGGACGCAGAGCCATATCCTGCAACCTCCTAAAATCGGTCTTACACTATGCCTCTGACGATACCGACCAAGACCACAGATCAACCGCTCACGCCGTGCAAAATCCGCCAGAAACGGGCTCAGGATCGGTCGGTCAGTGGCGCCTCCGGCCAGCTGGGCATCCCGACATCGGCAGTCGGTTGGTCCAGTTTCCAGCCATTCGGGGGCCCGATTTGAGGGGGTTCTCTTCCTGTTATCATGTGGCAGGGAACGCCTCATACGTTGTTGCGGGCATAACCATGCACATGACCTCGACAAACGTTCTTCGATGCCTGCTGGCCCTCGGGCTGATGAACGGGCTCGTGGCCTGTGGCAGCTTCGCCAACTGCTTCAATAGTGGGTTCGCTCCCGCCGCCTGTGGCAGGGGGTATGGCGAGAGCGACATTTCTTCGCTGCCACAGCCCACGGCTACTTCGGCAGAAGGTCGCTGGACGAGCTCGACTTCCACTGGTCGCACCGTCGTTGGACTGGTCCTCGAGGACGGCTCGTATTGGGTGTTCTATACGACAACTGACAATCCCACCATTCTGGCTGGATTGATTCAGGGAATAGGCACGTCGCACTCCGGCTCCTTCGGGTCCTCGACCACCAGGGATTTCAATCTCGAAGGGGCTGGCATTCGCGCGGCGACGATGCGTGGGAGCTATGTGCCAAACAAGAGCTTTCAGGGAAGGATCGCCTACTTCAATGGCGAGGAAG
>CAYTAS010000195.1:0-3484 GCA_964435885.1 uncultured Nitrospira sp.
TGTCTGTCGGATCTCGATCGTGGGTTCGATGGTGTCCATGATTTTCGAGATGGCAACGGTTTGTTTCTTGCCCGAGTTCGCGCGTACGTGCGACGTGCTGATGGGGGTGTTGGGCATCGAGGCGTCTATCAAGTGGGGGCCGTGCAGTTAGATGCCGATACGCATGAAGTGAAGATTTCAGGGCGTGAGGTGAAACTTTCCGCCAAGCCATTTGCGATTTTGGCTGCTCTCATGCGCGAGCCTTCAAAAGTGTTCCGCCGAAGCGAACTGGTTACCCTTGTCTGGGGGCCGGACTTTGCGGTCGGTAGCCATGCATTGGACGTGCATGTCCATGCTCTTCGGCAACAGTTGGATCGCGAACCAAGCCATCGCTGTCGGCTGATGACCATCAAAGGTGTGGGCTTCAAACTAACACCGCTCTCCACAGTCAAGCCGATGGTGGAGACAGGTGTGAGCCAGCCCATGCTGCCGATGGCCGCCAATGCTGGCCTGTTGCTGAACTCGACGGCCGGAGAACTTGAGGGGGTCCGCATTCCTATCAAGGAATCGCCTCTCAGGACCTCAACACACTGGCGCAAACCATCCGCGCGTCGTCGGCCTCCGTCACTTCGAAAAACAGTTGCACCCTCACATCGCCACGCGGTCGCATTGGCTGGATAAACAACGACCTATTCCTCTTACTATTGTGTTGCGACAGGTAGCCGAGAAGTTCACCCCCGTATCCGTCCCGATATCGAGACGGCCTAGCGTTGTATCGGAACGTGATTCCCATGTGATAGGCGTTAAGGTCGCCAGTGACCTGGTGGATGGATTATTGCCGACCAGGTATGACCGTCGTAAGGAGGTACGTAGATGCGAAAGGTAGGATCGGCTTAATACTTCTGGGCACCCTGTGCGGGTATCTGGGTTCGGCCCAAGCGGCAATCGAGCAGAAGGTGATGTTGATGCTTGGCGGACCATACTCTGATCTTTACCTGGGCGATGTGGAGTCTGCTCTGAAACAGCTCACCGGTGTGAAGGCCGTCGATGTGAAGAGCATGAAAGGCCATGCCATTGTGACGGTCGAAGGAGACAAGACGACGCCGAATCAGCTCGTGAAAGCCGTGAACGGAATCAAGGGAGACGGGTGGCACTGCAGTGCACAGGTGATGAAATAGTCTCGTCTCACCAGGGATACCAATTCCTTCGGTGGTCGTCCCTCAATCAGGAGTGATCACGATGGAACCGATCTTACTGCGCATTCAGGAAACGGCCAAATTGTTGCGGGTGAGCAAATGGACGATCTATCGATGGGTGGATGAAGGTCGTTTACGCGGCACCAAGATCGGCCGAGGGAGCTTACGGGTCTTTCGGACATCCGTGGAGGAGCTGATCGAAAAGACGCGAATCGAGGACCCGCAGACGCGTACAAGCGTAAGGCGCCCTAAGGATCGCGTCAGTGACTCCAGCCACAAGAAAGCCAAAAAGCCGTAAAACACACGAATAAGTGGGAGCCTCACGGATTCGTGTAAGGAGGTATGAAGGTCGCTTTTTTGAGTTTCTCTCGTTTCCAAACCCTGCCGTCTTCACTCTGCCTATAGTGGTGTAGTTATTTGTACCTTTCGAGTCGGGCTCCGCTTGCCGTCGCTGCGCCTTTCACAGCACGATAGAAAGGGGCATAAGGTGGGGGGATTCTCATGACGTGGTACCAAACGATGGGCACCGATAAATCCATGCGCCAGCCTTAAATCCAGTCTCGCTCCACATAGCTCGGATTACAGACTATTCGGTATATCAAAATCTACGCGATTTCGATCTGATACAAAATGAAAGCACGAACCTTCACAAAGGAATGAGAATTACCGCCTACTCATCTCTAGCGACTATCACCCCACGACTCAGTTCAGACTGACACATTTGCTATAGACTCCAAACATTTGATGTCATCAAGAAGTATTGATAATCTTTTAACATGGTCCACCCCCCAGCACCTACACTTTCTTCTCTCCTGGTCTGTATAATCCGCTCGCTGATGGCGGATAGTTTGTGGCAGTAACTTCAAGTAAAAAGGATGCCTATTATGACTCACCCAGCTCTCTTCCTGATCATCGGATTGTTCAGCGCCGGTCTGTCCGCCGTTCCTGTTCAGGCGGCGACCGTGACACAATTGGAGTTGACCGGAGGAGCAGTCAATTTTAGCGGACAACACCACGAGGTTATGGACCGTCTGCTTGGCCAAGATGGTACGTTGAAGTTAGGCCAGTATCAGGCGATCGGTGAGATAGTTCCGTCGATCGGCAAGTCTTGCGAGACCTTCTCGCTCTTCACATCGGGGTTTAGTGGCGCGTCTGCCCCTTCAGCCACGGTTTCCGGTTCATCGATCTCAGTCGACTTGTCCTCACTGTTCTTCGGAGCAAGTCGTGGGAGTTTTCACCAAAGCTGGAACATCGGCAGCCTGGCGAATGGCTTGTTCAACCCTGACACACGTGAGTTTATGGTCTCCTGGGATCATGTGTTCGGCGGAGACAATCAGGCAGGACCGGCGACATTTTTCTTGAAGGGGATAGCCGCTTTCACAGTTGATTCACAGCCAGTCCCGATACCTGCGGCTGTCGGGCTCTACGCGACGGGACTCTTCGGTCTGGGCTCCTGGACCTGGTGGCGACGGCGGGCAAGTCTCCCGGCTGCTACTTAAGACCGGCCCGCGTTTCCCCTTCTCCGGCTTCCGCGAAGATACCTGTCGGGCCTGTTGGCCATTTCTGGGCCCCTCCGCTCTCGTTTCCTGATCATTCAGAGCATCCTCATCCAGGCTGATCCAATCTATTGGAAGGTCATTCCATTCTTGGTCTTGCACCGAATGACAACGGGTGCTCACGATGAGAACAAATCTGTGCACAAGGCTCAGTGAGGGGACGGGATGATTGGGTTCGTGGTTGACTGAGTACGTAGATTAATGTAGGACAGGTCTATGATACTGTCTAGATCGCAAATCAGTAATAAAAGTGTGCGGTTGTTTCGCGCCCTAGGTGATGAGACTCGAGTGCGCATTTTGGATCAGCTCAGAGAAGGAGAGCACAGCGTGTGTGCCCTCACTGAAGCATTCGGTACCGGCCAATCGCGACTGTCTTTTCATCTCCGTGTGCTGAAAGATGCTGGCTTGGTGACCGACCGTGTATCCGGACGGTGGGTCTACTACGCCATCAACCTGAACGCTATTCAGGAGGCCGAGGAACTCATTTCCCGGCTTAAGAAATCTCATCCAGCAACGTTACAGACTGGCTCGCGCACGCCCCGTTCCTCTAGTGAAGCCTGAGCGCGAGGAAGACCATCTGCTCTGTCTTGCTTAACTCGACGTCTCCCAAGCGGGGATTGCGAATAGGGACCATGATGCCCCACTTCTATTCTCATCCGTGAGCCGCTACGTATATCGGATACAATTAAGGTATTAGCGGCTGGTCCGAGAGTTTGTAGCCGAGCGATTTGACGGACACGATCGATTCGTTGA
>CAYTAS010000196.1:0-3477 GCA_964435885.1 uncultured Nitrospira sp.
CTAGACATGCTCAGACATCCTCCCTTGTGTACCAGCGCCTTCGGAAAGCTTCGTTAGGCCGCGCGCGCCGCCAGGTCTTGCCACTGATCGGCTCCCTTCTCGCCCCGTTCGATTGCGAAGCCGGTCTTGACCGTCTCCCCGCATGGACTCGCCCAAACTCGACGTATCTTTACGGAGCATCGATCCACGTACAGTATTCCTCGTTCACCGACCACATCCACGGTGCCTGGAATCTGGATGGAACACCCGTCCTGTGAAATCTCGTCCACCCTGCCCGTCACGATCCGATCCTGGAACACCAGACGACAATCCTCCCGATACGGCGTGCGGAGGCTTCGACGGTGCGACACTCTCCGCTTGGCAAACAGCTTATGAAACACACGGATCACGGACCAAAGACTGCGGAATATCCCCGGCTCGGCCTCCGGCTGATTCCAGACGGAAGCGTCCGAGAACGTCAGGGCGATCAAGGCCTGGGTTTGTCGTTCGTCGACGCCGACGAACTTCACTCCGATTTCCACCGCGCGCGACGACAGACGAATGTGGCGGCAGACGTTCGCTTCCAGCGTGAGGTATGCTCCTGCCGTTCCTTTGATCCTGCAGCGCAGGGTGCCACGGCCACTCGGCAACGGCTCGCTCAAATGGATGCGGGCGCCCGTTTCATTGATGTCGATCACGACGCCTGAGAAGCGGCTTTCACCTGCCGTCACTTCACAGGGGCGTCGTCGGTTGATTCGGAAGCGCGTGCGCCACTCGGGTATTTCCACTGCGGCCAACAGTGCCACGCTCACCAACATTAAGTTGACGCCGCCCCAAAAGAGACTAAGTTCTAAACCAGGGATAGGCGCGTGTTGCCACCACAGCCGGAATCCTGTCACGAGGCCCGCCACAAGCAACCCCATCATGACCAGATGCGGCACGTAGTACGACCATCGTGTGACTTCGTGCTTCTCCTGCCTGGTCCCCTTCGGGGTAATGATGAAGGGCCGTTGCCTTCTCGGCCTGAAGGCGGTCTTGAGTGCGGCCCAGCCAAGCGCCGGGCTGTCCGCGGTTTCGTAGATATCGGACCAAAACGCGTTCCGTGTGCCTCGGCTGACCACCCTGAGCATCACGAGCGTTGCGATATAGTAGGATCCGAAAAAGTTCAGGATCGACGGAAGATCGGCCGTCACGGGCATCATGCCGAACAAGAGTGCGAACAGCGGCGCCGTCAGGCAGATGACGCGGGGAATGCCGTGGAGGAAATAGAAGATCGAAGCAAAATACCCAAATCGCTGGTGCAGCGAAAGCCCTCGCATAAGCAATGGGTTCGAGCGAAACAAGATCTGCACATGTCCCGTCGCCCACCGAACCCGTTGCTTGATCGAGCTCTCGAACGTCTCCGGCATGAGCCCGGCCGCAAGGACTTTATTGAGATAACACGAGCGATAGCCCCTTGCGTGGATCACCATGCTGGTATGGATGTCTTCGGTCACGGTTTCCGTGCGGAATCCGCCGATTTCCTCCAAGACGCGACGTCTGAACAGTCCGCAACTTCCGGCGAAGAATGCGCTGTTGTGCCGATCGCGGCCCGATTGAAGCACTCGATAGAAAAGCGCCTGTTCATTCTTGAGCACGCCTTCCGTTTGCAGATTCTTTTGAAAGACATCGGGATTATAGAAATGATGGGGCGTTTGGACGAACGCCACCTGGTGGTCCTGGAAGAATCCCACCGTGTCGCGCAAAAACTCCGCGGCGGGGACGTGATCCACGTCAAAAATCGCGATGATTTCTCCGTCGGTCTGTTGTAAGGCGTGGTTCAGATTTCCCGCTTTGGCATGCAGTCGATCGGCCCGGCGTATATATCCGCAGTTCATCGACGACGCCAGTCGTCGGACTTCGTCCCGTTTCCCGTCGTCGAGGACATGCACTCGATAGTGATCCTTGGGATAGTTTTGATGCACACAGCCGACCAAGGTGCGGCGAAGAATGTCCAACGGTTCATCGACGACCGTGATGAAGACATCCACGGTCGGATAATGCGTCAACCGAACCGGCTTCCGTTCCAACGGTGACCATGCGTGATAGGCGAACAGGAGCACCTGAATGAAGGCGTAGATCTCTGCCGCGTAGACCGTCCCGCTGACCAGCAGACTCGACCAGTCGTCGGTATTCAACGTGTAGAGTCCACGCCATACGAGATATCGGGTATAGAGCAACAGGGTCAACACCAGAATGATCTGACGGCCTTGCTTCCTCCTGCTCAGCAGGCTGATGACAGCCAGCGCGGCCACCGACAGCGGGATGGCGACCGAAGCATCAAAAAAGTCGTGTGTCCAGCTCATTGGAAGTACTCCTCTATGCCGCGTAGGGTCCCTGCGGATCGGCTGCCTCACCAACCTTCGGTCCGATGCCGCTCATGTGATTAAGGTTAGAACGGAGGAGGTGTTCTGCCCATACCAAGCCGGGTGGGGATCCCAGCCTACGGACGGACTAGTGCTTTCGGATGGGCTCTGACCGGCGAGGGCACGCCATGCTCCCGCTTCTGGTTCTTATGAATTGCTGGATTTCTGACGGTGTCTTGCTACCTTCAGAGGGTCATCCATGAGGTGTCTATGAGGGTTCGATCGAGTGGTGTACTGGTCGGTGGGATTGCAGGTTTGTCCATTCTTTTGGTCATGGTCGCGACCTTGAGACCGGCCGGTTTACTCAGACAACCCTCCGATACGGAAGCTGATACACGGGTCGTTGCCACAGTGGGAACACGATCAATTACTCTGGCGGAGGTTAAACAGGCTGTCGCGCTTCAGCTGTATCAGGTAGAGGAGCAGCGGGCGAAGTTGCTGAATGAGTCGATCCAGCGCCTCATCGAAGAAGAACTTCTTTCGGCCGAAGCGGCCAGAAAAGGCGTCACCGTTCCTGCCCTCATCCAAAGCGCGAGCGAATCTGAAGCTGTGGCCAAGCTGGCCGGTCTGCCCGGCCCGATCCGCCGGGCAGCCCAACTTTCTCAAGAGCAGGCAGGATCGGGCCCGTTTCAGAATCCCGACGAAGCATCCAGAATTCGCCGGGCGCTCCTGGTTCAATTACGGCGACAGAACACCATCCGAGTGGATCTTTCCCAACCGGTACGACCCGTGCTGAATGTCGGTGCCGACGGCGATCCCTGGACCGGCACAGCTCACGCTCCGGTCACGATCATCGAGTTTTCCGACTTTGAATGTCCCTATTGCAAACAGAGCGTACCCATTCTCAAGGAGCTTCTTGATAGGTACCCAGGCAAATTAAAGCTGGTCTATCGTGATTTCCCAGGGCCGAATCATCCGCAAGCGTTGGCAGCCGCCGAAGCCGCGCAATGCGCCGCAGAGCAAGACCGGTTTTGGGACTATCATGACGCTCTGTTCGTCCGGAAAACGCCGGCGCTCGGATGGGATTTTTCCGCCCTTGCCGCAGACTTGGGTCTACGTCAATCGCGATTCGACGCTTGCCTGAGGGAAAACC
>CAYTAS010000197.1:0-3468 GCA_964435885.1 uncultured Nitrospira sp.
ATGGCAATAATGCCCATACGGTCGCCGATGGTTTCCCTGAGATAGACGCCTAGGACGATATCTTCACGGGTCGCCATAGTAACCACTGGATACACCTCAAAAGCCCTACGGTCAAGGGGGATGATTGTTAGGAAGTGGGTGCTTCTAATCGGTCCCCGCTCGACTCGGGAGAAGTTCACGCTCTAGCTTCTGTCTGACCCCTGCTTTAGCTTGCCGATCTGATTTGCGAAACGCCTGCATGTGAGTGCTCTGCCTGGTAAGGCGGGGTTCTTTACCCCAACGTAGGATGGTGCTCTACAGCGCTTGAGGCTATCTTGAAACCTGTCGGTCATTGAAGCAGGCTCCTCACAAAAAGGAGATTCGATATGAGACTCTTTTTAGTTGGCTGTGCGCTGATTCTCGGTGCCGGTACCTTGGGTTGTGCCGAGCGGCCTTACGTGATCTGTCGTGGCGAGGCGTACTGTACGGCTCCCTTGACCCATGACGAAGCGATGCATGCCGCGCAGCTCAAGAAAGCTTGGGGAGACGATGCGCTCTACGTTCGCCCCGGTCAGTAGGAATGCAGTAGGAGGGGGCAACAAATAATTAGAGGGTCAGCAACTGCCTGAGAAATCAAGCGGGGCCATGTCTTTGCGGGGCAACGTGCTCAACTCTCAGAGGTCAACCGCAAGCGTCGTGGTGAGTACTGGGCCGAGCCAAACTCAGTCCGCGCCAGGCCTACTTTCTACCACCACCACACCAGACTCTGCCGCACCGTGACAGTCACAAGATCCAGGACCGGATCCTGTTCTGCGCATCATCCATCAGTCGTATCATCCCCCAAGAGGCACGATTCAAGATCCTGTATTGTGCACAGCGCATCCAGGGGAGAGCTCGACTTACGGACGCCGACACTCCTGGAGTTGGTTGCACTCAAAATCATTCTTGGATCGATGAACCTAGATCCACGGTGGCCATAGATTGAAGGCGGTGTGCAGGCTACGGATCTCGAAATGATGGATTGGGATCTCGATTGAGACCGTTCAGCAGAAAAACCCGGTTGCGGCCGTTGTCCAAAAGTGAGGCCCATCTGGCCTCACTCGCGTGAGGATGGGGCGTTTCCCCAAAATAGATCGGGGATGGTTCTAGTGCTCTTTCCCGCGATTAATCTATGGACTTTCCTCCTCATTCCCTTCGTTTAGTGATGGTCGGCCTTGTGCACTAGAGTAGATTTCTTTCAGCCTTAGAAGCGGAACGCCTCCTGCAGTGACCTCCCTACGTGGCTCGTGCGGTAACAGGATCTATCGACCCCGTACAGACGCAACTCTTTGTCATCGAGAGTCACGGCGCTCGTTCGACGACAATCACGATTCACTGAACAGGAGCACGCATGAAAATCGCACAGATCGCACCGTTGTGGGAAAGTGTGCCGCCGCAGCGTTACGGAGGAACAGAACGAATCGTTTCCTACATCACAGAAGAGCTGGTACGTCAGGGCCATGACGTGACCTTGTTCGCGAGCGGTGACTCCGTGACCGCGGCGCGGCTGAAAGCCATTTGTCCGCAGGCATTACGTCTGAATAATGGGATCTTCAATCGTGATGCTCCACAGATATTGCTACAGGAATGGGCATTCGGGGCTATGGCGAAAGAGTTCGATCTGATCCATTCGCACTTGGATTTCCTTGGGTTTTCGACTGCGCGACGGTGTGGGACGCCGGTGGTGACGACCTTGCACGGACGGCTGGACCTGCCAGAGCTCGTGCCAGTTTTTCATGAATTTGCCGAAATTCCGTTGGTCTCGATCTCTGAGTCCCAACGCTGCCCGCTTCCCTTCTCCAACTGGGTTGGAACCGTGCACCACGGCTTGCCAGACCTTTATCGTCCGCATTACGGGCCAGGTCAATACCTGGCCTATCTCGGCCGCATTTCTCCGGAAAAGCGCCCAGATCATGCCATTACCCTGGCTAAACGCGTGGGAATTCCGCTCAAGATGGCGGCGAAGGTCGATCCAGCCGATGAGGCATACTTCCGCGCCGAGATCGAACCGATGATGCGCCATCCCTTGATCGAGTTCGTGGGAGAAATTACGGATGAAGAAAAAGATGAGTTTATCGGGAACGCGATCGCGCTCGTGTGTCCGTACGATTGGCCTGAGCCCTTCGGCATCGTCCTGATCGAAGCGTTGGCTTGCGCCACGCCAGTGCTCGCGTATCGTCGCGGTTCGATTCCTGAAATTATCGAGCCCGGGGTCACTGGGTTCATCAGTGAGACTCTCGAAGAGATGATCTCTTCGGTGACCAACTTGGGAACAATTGATCGTCGGGCCTGCCGCGAGTCATTTGATCTCCGTTTCACCGCGAAACGGATGGTGAGCGACTACTTGAAGATTTACGAGTACGTGGTGCGCGAGAATCAGTTCGCCTCCTCCTCACAGTTACGCATAGACACCTAAAGTTCCATGACGCTGCAGCGGTGATTGGGGTGCAAGCGCGGTTCGGCGGCGTTGTACAATAGAACATGAGCTTGGATTTCGTGTTGTGCATACAAGCTGACAACGGCTTGAGAAAGTCGAATGTGATCGGGAGTCTATTCTAACGGGAGTGGTTCAGCTTGTGTAGCGCATGACCCCGTTTTCTCCAGCAACCCCAGGAATGAGTGGCTGAAATGGCTTGCTCTGTTTGGCAGCCATTGCCCGCGAACGACCAATCTGAAACGAAAAAGCTGGAAAGTGTGAAAGGGAGGCGAAGCCTTCACCAGTAAAACCAACCGTCCCCTGCTTGAATCATACAACGTGCCACATCGACCAGGCCCAACTCGGTTTTCATTTTCTCCTGCGTGTTACTACGGTCTGAAAGTCGCGGCCAGCCCACCTTTAACTTGTAGTTGTGGTCCAGCTTCTCATCCCTCACGGTGAAGCTGTGGTAGAGGCTCGGGTTAGACTCTTCCGTGATGACGAAGCGTGGAAACTTACTCTTGAGATAGGATCTAATGACAGCAAGATTCTTCTTAATAAATTGTTGCTCTGTCATGAGCTCTAGGGTCGAGTCACTTTGTAACATGCGGCTATGCCGAGCAAAAAGAACGCGCCAAAGTCTGAGGTAAAAGATGTAAGGTCAAAGGCATCATTGTCGCCATCGCTAAGATGATGGATACAATCATCGCACGATCGACAGTACTAAGCAAGACGAAGCGCTTTTTCCATCTTAAGCGAGACCGACACAATTACGGGTGTTGATCGCGCATCGAAGGAAAAGAACATGGGGCAGGTTCTTCTATTCTACATTCGGACTGATAACGGTGTGGGAGTATTTCCCCACCGCATTGAAGTCGGTCAGAATGATCCTGCACCGCACATATCATAATTCCTGGAATATCGAGACGAACGTAGGATGGCTTGGCGGGGAAGACGGATAACTGGACCAGCGGGCTTCATGGGGTGGATGACGGGTTTCGAACCCGCGACCTCCGGATCCACAATCCGGCGCT
>CAYTAS010000198.1:0-3467 GCA_964435885.1 uncultured Nitrospira sp.
TCCACCCCCTGTCTTCATGGCGACTGAGAACTCGCTGATCATGTTGCCGGCATGGGCAGCCACGATGGTGGCTCCAAGAATCTTATCGGTCCCCTTTTGAATATGCACCCGCGCGAACCCCTCTTCTTCTCCATCCAGAATCGCGCGATCCACCTCCTCCAGTTTGTAGGTATACGTCTCAACCTCGATGCCCTTGTCCCTGGCTTCTTTCTCATATAACCCGACATGGGCGATTTCCGGCTCGGTGAAGGTACACCAGGGCATGGTCAACGATTCGACACTCGCATAGGCCAAACCGAAGGGATGTGGGAAGAGGGCATTCTGAATCACGATTTGCGCCATCGCGTCAGCCGCATGGGTAAACTTGTACCGCGAACACACATCGCCCGCTGCGAAGATGTTCGGGTTGGTCGTCTGCAATCTAGCATCGACCGTGATCCCGTTCTTGTCGTACTCAACGCCCACAGCGTCAAGGCCAATCCCCTCCAGATTAGGCGTCCGTCCAACACCAACCAGAATGTCATCGACCGTCACGTCATACTGTTGGCCGTGTGAATCAACCGTGAGCCGCTTGCTGCTCTCAGTCTTTTCCACTCTCACATCCTTGCCGCAGCAGAGCACCTTCACGCCATCACGAAGCATCTGTTGCTCGACGATCTCCGCGGCATCGCGATCCTCATTCGGCATAATTCCATGTGTCGCTTCGATCAAGGACACCTGACTCCCAAAGCGGGCGAAGGATTGCGCCAGTTCACACCCGATCGGACCAGCTCCGATCACACCGATGCGTGATGGCAATTCCGTCAAGGAAAAGACCGTCTCGTTCGTGAGATATCCAGCTTCTTGCAATCCTGAGATCGGCGGCACCGTGGCTCGTGCACCGGTACAGATCGCCGCCTTCACGAAACTAAGCGTCCGATTCCCTGCCGACCCCTCGACTCGAATGGTTTTCGCATCGACAAAACGCCCGCTGCCCATATAGACATCAACGCCCAGATTCGTATATCGCTGGGCAGAGTCGTTTTTGCTGATGCGCGCCCGCAACTTTCGCATGCGGGCCATCACCGCGCCGAAGTCATATTTCACACCGGCGGGAATATGGATGCCGAACTCCGCCGCCTTTCGCAAATCGGCCCAGGCCCGGGCGGCTCGGATCATGCCTTTCGACGGCACACACCCGACATTGAGACAGTCCCCACCCATGAGATGCTTTTCGATCAGAGCCACTTTGGCCCCCAGACTTGCAGCCACGACTGCCGTAATCAAACCTGCCGTCCCTGCTCCGATCACCACAATGTTGTACCGCCCTGTTGGTTCAGGATTGATCCAATCAGCCGGATGTACATTGGCGACAAGCTGCTCATTGTATTCGTCGTTCGGGAGGATCGATGACTGTTCGGGGTCACTCATTCCTGCGATCCTTGATAGAGGCTGTGTCAGCATAGCGTGGCATCCCTCCTCGTGCATCGTCAATCGATGAACTATTCATCATGCCGATTTCGACGCAAATCGCTTATAGATGACCGGCACGAGTGCGAGGAGGCCCAGCAGGAAAAAGGCGCCAAGTACATTGGGCGAGGCGATCTCTTTCAGCGAATTGATCGTAGCGAGTTGACGCCCTGCGTAGGCATAGACAAATGAACCAGGAATGATGCCAAGCGCCGTCGCAGCAATATAGGTTCCCACAGAGACACGTGTAAGCCCTGATACCAAGTTCACCACAAAGAAAGGAAAGAGCGGGATGAGCCGCAACGTTAAAAGATAGCTGAAGGCATTCTTCGCGAACCCTTCTTGAAACGGCCCCAACCACTTCCCAAATTTTTGCTCGACCGTATCCCGTAACACATAGCGTGCGGTGAGAAATGCGAGGGTTGCGCCGGTGGTCGCCCCAACATTGATGAATATGGTTGCCAACCCTGCGCCGAACACAAATCCACCGGCTAAGGTGAGGATCACCGCGCCGGGCAACGACAAACCTGCCACCATCACATAGGTGCCGATAAATATGGCGACGGCGGCTGCAAAGTTTGCTTCCGCGAATGCCAGCAAACTGTCTCGGTTTTCTTTTAAGGCGGTTAAGGACAAGTAACGTCCGAGATCGAAATAGAAGAACGCGCCGATGGCCAAGGCAATGCCCACGGCGATGGTGATTTTGCCGAGATTCAAACTGCCGGACTCACTCTGATTCGCAACAGGGGTGATCATAGGAGCGTCGTAGCGTATCATGGGACCTCTGCCGTCGGCTGTCAATGTGGCTGCGTATTTGTTTAGTCGTGGAGCGGTCCTCTTTCTTACGGCGGCCGGGAGGAACGAGCGGAAGGTAGCGGAAGTTGACAGGCTGACAAAAGAATGAGATCAAAACACGATACGCTTCAACCCTTTCTGTTCAGCATTGTTGGCCAGCGTGCGGTCCAGCGTGGCCATATGGCTTACACCTAACTCCAATGCCACGGCAAGATGCAGTGAATTCCCGGCACGTAGGCCAAACCGATGCGGCTTGACCAAGTCTGCCGCTCGTTTGAATGCAGCACGACTCACAGGAACAAGCCGCAGTCCGCCCGCAGTAAGCACCTTGAATTCCTTTCGGACCATCCTTGCCTGGTCTTCAGTCACTTGCCTGGCCCGCATCTTGATTGACAAGGCACTGGAAAACTCAGTCAACAGCCAGTCTGCGCAATAGGGCACTTCTCGTAATCCCGCATACCAGGCCATGACTGCTTGCGTTTTTGGCTCGACCGTCAGCAATGCCACGATGGCGCTGGTATCGACATAGATCATCAATACCGAGCCTCTCGCCGCATCTTCTCGACAACCGACTTTGTCATCCTCAGAGACGCGTGCAGTTTCGCAAGGCGGGAGAGAAACGCGGCCTTCTTGAAAGCCTTGTCGGGCATCAGCGTAATGATGCCTTCCCGCGCGATGGAGGCCTCCACCTGATCTCCCTCGCGCAAACCGGCTGCCCGCGTACATTTTCTCGGCAAACGAACCGCCAGGCTGTTTCCCCATTTCGCTAGTTGCAATCGCATCTAAGACCTCTCTGGATACTAACGTAGATACATGTGTATACATACAAGCATGCGCTAAGATTCGCAGCAAGCTTCGAATGCCATAAGACCATTCTGGTATAAAAGAGGAGATGAAGGCTGGATAAAAGGATCTACTGTGATGACCGGCAGTATTGTTCCAACTGCTGGGCAAACACAAGAAATTCGTCGCCGCCCTCACGACGATAGTCTTCTTTCGATACCCGCGCTTCTCGTTCACGCCGCACCTGTTCACAGGCCTGACGCTCCGCGCGATTGATCTGCGGCTGCAGCCGGGTTTGTTCTTCCAACGAACGGCCGGCCAGACTTTCTTGCATGCGCTTCAAGGCGAGGTAGTGATCGTAGAGCCGAGGTTCCTGCTGCACAGGTGATCTTCCCTCGATTTCACAGACACCTGTATAAGGAGGTAGGTGATGAAATCGG
>CAYTAS010000199.1:0-3450 GCA_964435885.1 uncultured Nitrospira sp.
AACGGAGTGCCGCCGGGAAGAAACCGGCAAATTGTCTCTGGCTCTGGGGCGAGGGACGAGCCGTGATGTGGCCGAGCCTGGCGGAACAACACGACATCGCGGGAGCGGTCGTCGCCACCAACGACGTCCATCGTGGCGTCGGCATCAGCGCGGGCCTCGACGCGGTGGATCCTGAACGATTGGAGGGCGGCGATCTCCGGACAAAGGCGACCGTGGCTCTGGAGGAATTCGCCAAGAAAGATTTTGTGTATATCCATGCCAAGTTAACGGACGAGGCCATTCATGGCACCGACATCACGGCGAAGGTCCGGGGGATCGAAGAGTTCGATCGTAGCCTGGTCGGTCCCTTGGTTGAGGGATTGGAGAAGCAAGGGCCCTATCGCTTTCTCGTGATCTGCGATCACAGCGCAGGCATCCAGGGGCCGGCATTCTACGCATTCGGGAAAGGAGGCGGAACGGATGCCGGAGCTGCCGGTCGCCGATTCACCGAAGCCGATGCGAGCGCCTCGAACACCCCTGCCCGCGACGCCACCAAATTCGCGAACAAGTTCTTCTCGAAAAGCTGACGATCGTGGCGCTGATCGTCCAAAAATACGGTGGGACTTCCGTGGGCACGATCGAGCGCATTCATCGCGTCGCCGACCGTGTGGCCCGAACCCAAGGAGAAGGGGACCACGTCGTCGTCGTCCTGTCGGCGATGAGCGGCGAAACCGATCGCCTCCTCAAGCTCGCCCATGAAGTGACGGAGACTCCGGATGAACGTGAATTGGATATGCTGCTCTCGACAGGAGAGCGCGTCACCATCGCCCTGCTGGCGATGGAGTTGCGTGGGCGAGGGCTCAATGCGCGCTCCTTTACAGGTCGCCAAGTCGGCATCATGACCGACAGCGCCCACACCAAAGCGCGGATTGCGCGAGTGACGGCCGATCGCATCAAAGAGGCCTTGAAAGAGGGCGTCATACCCGTCGTGGCCGGATTTCAAGGGATCAATGAACGTTCGGATGTTACCACCCTCGGCCGTGGGGGATCCGATCTCTCCGCCGTGGCGCTGGCGGCGGCATTGAAAGCGGATCGCTGCGTGATCTTCACCGATGTGGACGGGGTCTATACCGCGGACCCCAATATCGTGCCCGCTGCCAGGCGGATCGACAAGATCGCCTATGAAGAGATGCTGGAGATGGCCAGTCTTGGCGCAAAAGTACTTCAGACCAGATCGGTGGAATTCGCCGCCAAGTTCAATGTGCCGGTCGAAGTGAATTCCAGCTTCACAGAAGGGAAGGGAACGCTCGTGACAAAGGAAGATAAGGACATGGAGGCCGTGGCGGTGGCCGGCGTGACGGGGGACCGCAATCAAGCCAAGATCACGATCGTCGGGGTTCCGGACAAGCCGGGCATTGCCGGCAGAATTTTTGGTCCCGTGGCAGAGGCCCACATCAATGTCGACATGATCATTCAGAACATCGGTCAAGCGGCCCTGACCGACCTCTCCTTCACCGTCCCCCGCGCCGATTTAAAGAAAGCCGAGCCGCTCATTCAGCGAGTGGCAAAGGACATCGAGGCCAAGTCCGTGTCGATCACCGAGGCGATTGCCAAGGTGTCATTGATTGGCGTCGGCATGCGGTCGCATTCCGGCGTGGCGGCAAAAATGTTCGAGGTGCTCTCCCGCGAGGGCATCAATATCATGATGATCAGCACGTCGGAGATCAAAATCTCTTGTGTGATCGAAGAGAAGTACCTGGAGCTGGCCATGCGTTCGCTCCATACAGCCTTCGATCTGGACCAGACGCAGGCCTGACCCCTGTCTGGCGAAGGTCAAACACTCGAGCAATATTACCTGGTTCGCCTCTCTGTTTAGCTAAGACTCACCTTCGAACCCACACTCTTTTCGAGAGCTTACGCAGCTCGATGACTGTCATTGCTGTATCTTAAGTGATTTATTAGCGGGAAAAGGGTATCTTCCTCGGTTAATTGGTCCCTGAAAATTGAGCGATATCCTTTCCTAGGAAACTCCTTCATGTTTGAACAAGCCTTCAAGAACATCGACGATGTGCTTTGGAAAGAAGCCGGCTGTACCACCGAGCTGGACTATACCGAGCAGACCTCCTGGCTGTTATTCCTCAAGTATCTCGATGGACTGGAACAGGATAAGGCTGACGAAGCCAAGTTGGAGGGGAAGCGCTACAGTTTCATTCTCGACAAAGACTATCACTGGGAAAGCTGGGCCGCGCCGAAGGGCAAGGATGGAAAGCTTGACCACAACGTCGCCCTGACGGGCAGTGACCTCACCGAATTCGTCAACCGCAAGCTTTTTCCTTATCTGCATGGATTTAAGCAGAAGGCGAGCGGGCCCAACACCATCGAGTACAAGATCGGGGAAATCTTCGGGGAGATTAAGAATAAAATCTCCAGCGGCTACAACCTGCGCGAGATCATCGACCACATCGACGAACTACGGTTTCGCTCACAGACCGAGAAGCACGAGCTATCCCATCTATATGAAGCCAAGATCAAGAACATGGGCAACGCCGGTCGCAACGGTGGCGAGTATTACACCCCGCGCCCGCTCATCCGCGCCATGGTGCAGGTGGTCAAACCGAAGCTCGGTGAGCGCATCTACGACGGGGCTTGCGGGTCGGCGGGGTTCTTGTGTGAGGCATTCGATTACTTGAAGGCGAAGGGCAACCTGACCACCAAAGACCTCACCACACTCCAGACCCGCACTTTCTACGGGAAGGAAAAGAAGTCCCTCGCCTATGTCATGGCGATCATGAACATGATTCTGCACGGCATCGAGGCGCCGAATATCATTCACACCAACACGCTCACGGAGAACCTGGCCGACATTCAGGAGAAGGATCGCTACGACGTGGTGCTGGCCAATCCGCCTTTCGGAGGGAAAGAACGGAAGGAAGTGCAGCAGAACTTCCCCATCCGCACCGGCGAGACGGCCTTTCTCTTTCTTCAACACTTCATCAAGATGCTCAGAGCGGGTGGGCGCGGTGCTGTGGTCATCAAGAACACCTTCCTCTCCAACAGCGACAACGCCTCCGTGAGCCTGCGTAAGTTGCTGCTGGAAAGCTGCAACCTGCACACGGTGCTCGATTGCCCAGGCGGCACGTTTCAGGGCGCGGGCGTGAAGACCGTCGTCTTGTTCTTTGACAAGGGCGCGCCGACGCGCAAGGTCTGGTACTACCAGCTCGACCCGGGCCGCAATCTTGGTAAGACCAACCCGCTGAATGACGACGATCTCAAAGAGTTCGTGAAGCTGCAAAAGACCTTCGCCGACTCGCCCAAAAGTTGGAGCCTAGACGCCAAGACCATTGACCAGACGACCTTCGACCTTTCCGTGAAGAATCCGAACGGCAACGAGGTCGTCGCCCATCGCAGCCCGCAAGAGATCATGGACGAGATTGCCGAGCTGGATGCCGAAAGTGCTGAGGTATTGAGGAA
>CAYTAS010000200.1:0-3419 GCA_964435885.1 uncultured Nitrospira sp.
CAGCGATGCAGCCTTCTCCGGATTCCTCGTCATCACGCGAACCGGCTGTCCCTTGTCAAGCAGCGCCCTTGCGACGGCCCCACCTTGTTGACCCGTTGCGCCGGTTACCAATATCGGTTTCGCCTGGGTTGCCATCATGACTCTCCTTTATCTGCGTAGTGATGGAGGTACTATACAGCGAGGCGTGATTCTTGCGCCGCGTCAGTCACAGATGTCAAATTTCTATACGGTGACCTCGCAAATGATAGGTCCTGGAGTTGGCGAATTGAGTGCCGGAAGCGTAAGCTCCTTCTGCATCGTCGGGCTCTTCGGACGTGGGTTAATGGGTTGACGGAATCCACTTTTGGTTTCGATGTCGCGTTGTATCGCAGATCGGCAGCCATGCACATGCTTGAACTGAAAATTCCGCCAGCCGTCACCGGCGCGGTGACCGCGATGGGCATGTGGCTCGTCTCCCGTGCCCTGCCCACATTCTCGTTTGCGCCACTGCGAGTCGTGGCCGTGGGAATGGGACTCACCGGTGTGGTGATCACGGGATCGGCGATGCTGTCGTTCTGGAGAGCGCACACCACCGCGAATCCCATGAAGCCGTCTTCCGCATCTTCCTTGGTGACGTCGGGAATCTATGGTTTTACGCGCAACCCGATGTATCTCGGCCTGTTGTTCGTCTTGGCCGGATGGGGCTGTATTTGGGAAACACCCTGGCCTTTCTCTTTCTTCCCGCCTTCATCCTCTACATGAATCGCTTTCAAATCGAACCGGAGGAACGAGCACTGACCGCTCTGTTTGGGCAGGCGTTTGTCGCGTACGCATCTCGGGTGCGTCGGTGGATATGAGCTAGAGTGATGGGCGGGGCAGGGGTGGGGGTTCAGAGCGAAATGGTTCCTGGCACCTTTTCAAATGCGTGATTACAAGTCCTGACCCCAAATGCGTGACCCTGGTCCGGAGCGGATGGCGTGCCGCAACCCGTTGCTCCAGCGAAATATACGAAAATAATTGTCCCGGATCGTCAACTGTTCCGCGCATAAACGCCCTCCGTGCTTCCTGAAAACAGAGAATCATTTTCCGCATCACTTTGCGAGGGGTTTTTCAGTAGACTGCTAGACACGGACGGCCCCCTTTATCGACGGGCTGAGACGGCCTGCTTTGAAGGGATTTCAAATGAGATGGATGAACGATGCCGATGGGGTGCCCTTTCCAATACTGAACGGACACCGTTCTGGTTTTGTAGGTGTACTCGCTCAAGGGGACAATGGTTGGCTTGGAGGGAGATTGCTTCTTCTTTGGCACGGTCCCGCCTGGTCGGGTGCCTGGAAGGAATGAAGTGAGGGCCGCAGCGTCCAGGAACGCTGCCACCAGTGGGCTCAGCACAGGTATTGCCCTCGGTGGAAACTGTAACATAGGCAGGAGGAAGGAGTTATACTTTACGATACTTTCTACACTTCAAGGGAAATCATCGAACAAATGCCAAGTGCACATGCTTACGCGTAACCACAAGACAATTCTTGCAGTCCTTACCAGTCTAATTCTAGTCCAGACTATCGCATTGATCTCCCACTTGTGGCCAAAGTTAGGAAATGATCTAACCTTCTGGCGTCCGAACTGCGATGATCAACATGATGCTCAATATAAGGCTGGTACTAAACCTTCTGAGAGCGACATCAAGCAGATCCTTGAAACGCATTCTCACTGGCTTCAAACATACTCAACCAAAGAATTGCGGACTACGCCAGAGGCCCTTCAAGACAGCAGAAGGGCAAACTTGTGTGGCGCTGACCTATCAACTCTGCTAGCCGGAATTTTTAAAGGCGCTGATCTGACAGGCGCCAATCTAAGTTTGGCGAACTTTTCCAGAGTCAATCTGTCTGGCGCTATTTTGGATGAAGTTGACTTTAACGGAGCAAATTTCGCTGGGGCGATCATGGACTTCGTGAAGCTGAGAGGAGTGATGACGTTCTGCCCGGAACGTAGGAGAGGGGAACCGTACTGCACCAACCTTCAGGGAGCAAGTCTACAGGGAGCGAAGATAGAGGGGTGGTTATGGGGAATTAGTCTTAACAAGGCCAATCTTGAATTTGCGGATTTGAGACATGTGAGCCTGTTGGATGTAGATTTAAGTAGGGCGAAGCTACAAGCGGTCAAACTAAGGCATTCGTCCTTAATTGACGTGAACTTCACAGCCGCAGATCTAAAAAGCGTTGACCTCGAAGGATCGGTCTTGAGCAGAGTCAATTTATATCGCGCCGAATTCGAGCCTTCGAATGTTAGCGACTCCATGCTCATTGGCTCAGAAGGCCTATCCACCATAAAATTTCACGACCCTAAGAATCTGGTGAAACTACGAAACCTATCGAAAGAGTTGGGACTGCGCAACGAACAGAAAGCGTTAACAGCAGCCTTGAGGCAGTTCGCAATAGACAAAGACACGCCCGCTGAACGTTTTCTTCAAGCATGGATCTTTGGGGGCGTGATAACAGATTATGGAGCGAAACCCATACAGAGCATTGTTGGACTGATTATTCTAATTCCGACTTTTGGCGTCGTTTATTACGCTTGTCTTCTGTGGAATTGTCCTTTAGGTACTCTATGGCAGACATGGCCCAGTGAAAGCGTTAACGGCATCGCCAATAAGCCATTAAGAATAACGGTAGCTTCAGGAGGACATAGCGGGCAATACCTTTGGCTTCTCCGTAAGACCTGTTATTTTAGTTTGTTGTCGGCATTCCTTATCGGATGGCGAGACGTGAATGTTGGCTCATGGATTTCCAGACTACAATTTGAGGACTACGCGTTACGTGCAACTGGGCTGATCCGCACTCTCTCAGGGCTACAGTCCATTATCAGCGTTTATCTGCTCGCACTCTGGCTTCTGACATATTTTGGAGCTCCCTTTGAGTGAGTGCTTCGTAACCTACTACTCAGTATCCCTCCAAAAAGTAATCGCTCTGTCTTGAATGGCCGCAATCTCACACATGTTGGAAATGACTACCTCCTCCAAGGACATTGCATCAGATAAGGGGCAGGCGGTGGTCGGATGGACGAGTTCTAGCACCGGCTGATTGAGATGATACACTTGCTACATCGGGCAGGATTGGATTCTGCCTCAAGCCAGTATCAAGCTTTATGCGCAACGAGCGGAAAAGTCCTAATACAATGAGTACGTTCGATGAGAACGGTTATCTTGGCGGACGGATTCGACTCTGGGTTGAATCACAGCGCACATCCCACAAGAGCATTCTCGAACGAGCTAAGGAACTGAACCGTGACTGCCATCGCTTTCTTGATGGTCGTGCTGTTGTTGTATAATATTAGGGTCAGGCATGGCTATTGACTTACGGAGTGCCAACCCACTCGTATTTGGAAGCTTGAGTTCCAACTCCAAGTGCAACACTACCAGCCCAGATGGGCTATGGTGTTGC
>CAYTAS010000201.1:0-3392 GCA_964435885.1 uncultured Nitrospira sp.
TCATACGGGAGGAAAGCGTGGACGGGTTCATACCCAGGAGCGAGGCCGCGCCTTTGGTGCCGGAGACTCTCCAGCTGGCGGCCTCCAGTGCGCGGAGAATGTTGGCCCGTTCGAGCTGCTCAAGCTCACGGGCCGTGCGAATCGCACTGGGCGAGGGTGCTTCGGATTGTACAGGAGAGGTGCTCGATGGGGACACTTCTGGCAGTGCGCGATCCAGGTTCAATCGACCGTCGATTGCCGTAATGACCGCCCGCTCAATCACGTTTTGGAGCTCCCGCACGTTCCCCGGCCAATGATAAGTTTGGAGCCGGCGAGCATCACCAGCGGTCAAAGGTGCAAGGGTCCGCCCCATCTTTGTCGCAAACCGTTGGGCGAAGGCGGAGGCGAGACGTACCACATCATCCCCCCGCTCACGCAACGGGGGAAGTTGGATGGGGAAGACATTGAGCCGGTAGTAGAGATCTTCTCTGAATTTTCCCTCGCAGACGGATTGTTCCAAATTGCGGTTCGTCGCGGCCAGCACCCGCACGTGTACTTTCCTGGTCGTGGAACTACCGACCGGATCGAACTCACCCTCCTGCAGCACACGGAGCAATTTTGCCTGCAACTCAAGCGGCAATTCGCCGATTTCGTCGAGAAAGATGGTGCCTTTGTCGGCCAGCGAAAAGCGACCTTCACGTTTCTTGGTCGCTCCTGTAAACGCCCCCGGTTCATGGCCGAAGAACTCACTCTCGATTAACGTGGCGGGAATGGCGGCGCAATTGACGGTGACCAGAGGCCGTTCGCGCCGTTGGCTGGCGGCGTGGATCGCGCGGGCCACCAGTTCCTTGCCAGTGCCGGTTTCACCCATGATCAACACCGTGGCCTCGGTGCCCGCGACTTGGGCGATATCGGTCAGAACGTGTTTGAGGGACGGGCTCTCGCCGATCAAGGCGCCATCCTGCTGCAGCGCCTGTAGTTCTTCTCGCAACAGCTCAGTTTCAACGGTGAGCGATTGAATTTTCTCCTCCGCCTCCACGCGGTCGTAGACATTCCTGAGAATCACCGTGGTGAACTTCTGCCGGTGCATTTCGAACCGAGAGAGGGTGGCTTCGGCTGGAAACGAGTCGCCTTCGGGACAACAGGCGGTCAGGCCGCCCGGGACCCAGCGGGAGCGCTCGCCCTCTGGACGGACGTCCAGTTCATGGATCAGCCTGGCGAGCCGGATGTCGTCCTCTTTGCCGACGAACCGGCGAAAGTTTTTCCCGACCATGGATTCACTTCGACAGCGAAACACCTTCTCCGCAGCCGGATTGACGCGGGTGATCTGGAAATGATCATCCAGCTCGATGATCGCATCCATGGCACTGGACAGCAGACGCCCGACTTTTTCTTCTCGCTCGCGTACCGCCGCTTCCGCCCGTACCCGCCGCAGCTCGGCGGCGGCTCGCGCTGCAAAGATCTGAAAAATCGCGTGAACCCTCGGCTCCTCCGGAATCGGCCGGCGATCGATCACAGCCATGTGCCCGAGTATCTGGCCGTCCATGTCCTGAAGCGGCACGCCCATATAGCTGACGATGTCACTGCCCTTCAGATCTTCGTCGTGGGGGAAAATCTCAAGAATCCGATCCGGGAAATGCACCAGCTTGGCCGTATCAATGACGCGCTCGCAGGGCGTTCCCGCAATATCCACGGCATAGTCCTGGACCCATTGACCGTCCAGCCAGAACGCAAGGGCCCGAAGTCGCCGCTGTTCGGGGAAATATTCCGTCACCCAGGCGCCATGCGTACCGAGCGCCTTGGCAAGGCTCTGCACCAGCGTCTCAAAGAACCGTTGACCGGTTTCCGTGGCGGTGCCTTCGAGGATCGCGCGCAGAGCGACGTCGGTTTCAAGATCCTGAAGCGGACTGGAAGGATTGTCTGACACACTACCCATCGAGTGGGAGTATGGGGCGAGATGGGATACGGATTCAAGAGGAGGACGCATTCTCGATCCGCGATCCAACGTCGTGAGACGAGTCCCGATCGTGCTAGACTTCATTCGCGATGTTCGACGTCATTCTCTATCAACCAGAAATTCCCCCGAATACGGGCAATATCATCCGTCTTTGTGCCAACAGCGGCGTGCGACTGCACCTGGTGAAGCCTCTGGGATTTTCTCTGGAAGATAAACAGTTGCTGCGGGCCGGATTGGACTACCACGAATTCGCGACCCTGAAGGTCTATGAGAGTTGGGCTCAGTGTGCAGAACGATTCAACAATCGTCGCCTGTTTGCCGTCTCCACGAGGAATACTCAGCGGTACGATCGCATCACCTATGCACCAGACGATGCATTCCTGTTCGGTCCGGAAACCCGTGGACTCCCGACCGACTTACTGAACACGTTCGCAGCAGAACAGCGGATTCGCCTCCCCATGCGCGCAGAAAGTCGCAGCCTCAATCTCTCGAACGCGGTCGCGGTCATTGTCTACGAAGCGTGGCGACAGATCGATTTTAAGGACGGGCGCTGACGTGTGGTATCTCGGTGAAAGGTCACAATCATGGCATCGGCATTTTCCCACGCGTTTGTTGCCCTGGCATTCGGAAAGGCTTCCTATCATCCGGTCATGACCTGGCAGATCGTGCTGCTTGGCATGGCCTGTTCGATCGTCCCGGATCTGGATGTCATTGGCTTTTCCTTCGGCATTCGATACGGTGATCTGTGGGGTCACCGAGGCCTGACCCACTCCCTGTTCTTCGCTAGCCTACTCAGTGCCATTCTCGTGGGACTCTGCTACCGGCGCCATTCGTATCCCGCAAAAGCCTGGCTCGCTGTCTATTTTTTTCTCTGCACCGCTTCACATGGCGTGCTGGATGCAATGACCGACGGAGGCTTAGGCGTGGCGCCTTTTCTCACCGTTTGATTCAACCCGATACTTTCTCCCCTTTCAGCCAGTTGCTGTTTCTCCCATCGGCGTTGGAAACTTCTTCGATCGACAAGCCATTCGGATCTTAGCCGGCGAAGCCACGTGGATCTGGTTCCCCACCCATCTCCTATTGCTCATTCTGCGAGGGGTTCAGTTCGTATGGCTCCTGAGGTGGTCGAGAAATCGTCATGGATGACTTCGAGCTCGTGAACCGTGATCCCGGGGCATGTCTGTGATCCACACGCTTCCGGAGTGGTGGTCGTGTTGGCCGGGAACGGAAGGGTCTTGAGTCAATTGTCATTCGTGCGAGAAGCGCTAAATTCCACGCTACTCCTCCTACCGCATGCGCACTGCGCCGCCTTTGCTCCAATAGTAAAAGATCGAAAAGTTTGGGTAGATGGCATTGAGCGCATTCTGCCCCGCGACGGTGAGAAGGACACCGGCCGCGCACAAGAAATTCGTGTTGCCGATTCGCCATTGGATGGAAGGTTCAACCCCTACCACCG
>CAYTAS010000202.1:0-3329 GCA_964435885.1 uncultured Nitrospira sp.
GCACGCACCCGAGCGCCGGCGGTGATTGAGATTGTCGCCCGGCTCAAACGCCGCGGACTTCGAGTTACGTGAGGTGCGTAAGCGCTGTCTTGATGTCGCCTTAGCCGTTCCGCGTTTACCCAATCTCCGACCGGTGCTTAGCGAAAACTGAGCCTAAGTTGCAACAACTCATCATCCGAACCATAGCGAATCACGCCAATTCTCTCGCCACGTTGGGATACAAAGTCTCCGGTTATCATAGGAATCTGGAAAGGGAAGAATGCTGGGTTGTTTAGAAGCAGCCCCATTGCGCCCTTGGCCTCCGGGGTGGCCAGGAGTGCGGACTCGAACATCAGGATGGCCAGGTTTGGCTCGGCAATACTCACCGGAGCGGCCTTCTCATAGCAGCCTATGGCCTCGGAATCCTTCAGGGCTCCCCAGGCAACAAACGAGCGAATAACATATTGAGCATAGCGGCTGACGGTCTGCCGGTCGCCATACTGCTCCTTGAGTCGGTTGATGACCTGCGTCTGGGTCACCTGATCCTGCAAGGCCAGCAGACGGCCGGTCTGGCGGGCCACATTGAACCAGAAGGGATAGACCGCCGAGATCATCCCCCAGTGGACCGCCAAGGCCATGGACGGGTTTTCCCTCAGAAACGCCAGCGAGGCATCCCGGAATGGAATCAACTCGGGGTCAGGAGAGACCCAGATCTTCATCAGATTGTTGACGACAAATGTCCTGGTCTGATCGCTTCGTTCGCCTTCGGAGCCGTTGCCTTTTCGATCCGCGAGGAACTCATGCAGCTCCTGGCGAATGGTTTTGGCGTCGAGTCCCGCCAGCAGCAGATTGGCTGCTTTCTGCATCCACTCGAAACGAATCGCCTGCTTGATGCCAATAGTTTCGTGTCTTTTGCCCATCACCGTGTCCTCCTTTCAAACTTCACAAGGGGCACGATGACTTCTTCGATGGCTACACCGCCGTGACCTACGATGGCATCTTCCGGGTTCACGAATGCGTCGCGGCCACCTGCCACCAGGGGAAAATAATCTGCTGGCAATCCGACCGGCTGCCACTCGTGGGCAAACGGGAAGGCCCCAGCCACCTGAGCGCGGAGTTCCGGCGTGGGATAGACACGAACACGCTCGCCGCGAGTTTCGGCAATCACACCTTCAGACGGGCGGCCTTTGCCTTCGCATTGGATGTTACCGTGATCGGCCGTCAGCCAGACCTCAAAGCCGTAATCCAACAGTTGGCCGACCATCGCGGAAAGAAATCCTGCACGGCACCACTGCTTGATCTGGTTGTGCATCCCAGCCGAGCCGAGTTGCATGCCGTGCATGATCTTGTCCACCTTGTCCACGACCAACCCCACCACCTTGGTCTTCCCGGGGTGGATTGCGGAGTCGAGGACGCCCGCAGCATCGCCGTCGCCAAGACCTCGCTGGTAAGCGACATCCAGCCGGGACAG
The DNA here is from genome assembly GCA_964435885.1 of uncultured Nitrospira sp. Taxonomy (GTDB): domain Bacteria; phylum Nitrospirota; class Nitrospiria; order Nitrospirales; family Nitrospiraceae; genus Nitrospira_D. Next base: position 1,451 of record CAYTAS010000202.1, read on the forward strand.
ACCATGGCCTTCCCAGAACTGCTTCCAGAGTTTCTCTTCGCTGTTGGTCGAGTTGATGGATGACGGAAAATAGAGCGGTGGCTTGCCCGAGAATATCGATTGCCGCGATACCGAGGTCAGCGTCGGAATCCAGGCGAAGGTCGCGGATTCGCGCATGACCAGATTGGCGTCCTGCTTTTGCAGAAGCTGGCGAATAGTTACCCACTGATCCAAGGCCAGGCCGTCAACCACAATCAACGCCGCACGGCTACTACCAGAGTCCTCGATGTCCCGAGCCAGGCGGCGCGGCACGTGGTGGAGCATGGCCGGATTGGTCGGCGGTAGGTTGATCAGACTGGAGTAGTGGTCAGCCAGCCAACCGGCAAAGGTCGTGTTCAGTGCATCGCCGATTTCCCTGAGACGGGTCTGATGCTCGGTGCTGTTGCCGCAATGAACCAACGCAGAGAGTTCGGCCCATTTCAATGCGAAGGCGGTCCAGTCCGAGTAACGCGCTTCCGCAGTGGGCAGCTCCTTCTCGACAAGGCCAAACAAGCGAGAGGTCCGCAGCTCGTCATCGTCCACGCCTGAGGTGGCGATGCCGCTTCGTACCCACGACCCGGCGTCCACGTCAATGTCCTTGGTCTCGACTGGGGTGAGTTTCCCTTCCAGGAACAAGTTGTCGATATAGATCTTGATGTCCTGATGGTCGAACGGCAGGCGGTCAGGGCCGGGATACTTGAGGCCGTATTCCGGCGAATCTTCCCGCACCTGGCTGGCGCTGCCGAGCCTGGAAAGAAATAGCGGCCAGCGTTCCTGCAAAAAGGCGAAGAAGGCCTCATCGTCCGGAACGATCTCGGAGAGCGGCCAAGCCTTGAATCCATCATGCCCTTTGAGAACCTGGATAAGCCGCTCAGCCAGCATCTGCGGGATCTGTAGCTTCCCATAGTGCAGGCGCAGCAAGGCGCGAAGCAGTTCCACCTCGCTGGCAATCAGCTCAGCGGCGATGCCGAACACATGGCGAAGGATGAAATCCTTGGTGGTGTTATCGCCCATGCGATCCGGCGGCGACTTGCGTTGAGCCTCAAAAAGTGCGTCCAGCAGGCTTCGGTCGAGCTTCTCGATGACCGGATAGCTGAGCGTTGGGAACAGATCCCCCAGATTGAATGAAAGCTTGCGGCCCGCTTGCAGCAGGTCGTAAGGCAACGATTCCAGCTCGGCATCCTGCAACCGGAGAATCACCACCAGGTCGGTATGTTCGCCGCGATCCCAAATCGAACGGTACTTGGACTCATAGGCGTATCTGAATTCGACCGGATCACTGAACTCGATCAGATCGAACCCGCGCCCGCGAAGCTCCAATGCCAGCTTCTCCTCGGTCAGCAGACAATCCGGGTCCGCGACCAGGGTCAGCTTGCTGACTTTGGGTACAAAATCATTCAGGATGGCGTCTCGCCAACTACTCATTGAGCGCCTCCCTTGACAATCCGCAGCATCAGCAGTGACCGGATTTCCGGTACGATCTGCCGCGCTGATTGCAGTTCATGTCGCCACTCAGTTTCCTCGGCAGCGCAGCGGGCCAGGCGGTACTGGCGTACTTCGGGCAGCCCCACCCGTTCTATGGCCTTCCGCCGTGAGGTGAAAGCGACCATGCCGCGCTCATCTTCCCGGGTCATCGAAGCAATGTGCGCCTGCTGCAAGGCGTCAAACAGCTCCTGTCCGGCCTGTTCAGCTGCTTCCTGTAAACGTTCATGGGCGATAATGGATTCATCCTGCCCGAGAGTGGCTTGCACTTGGGCTTCCGCTGTCTGCAGCGCATCCCAGATATGCCGGGCCGTGGGCAGAAACAGTTTGCCTTCCTCGCTCAAGAACACGCTGACATAGCCACGCCGCACCATGGGGA
>CAYTAS010000203.1:0-3324 GCA_964435885.1 uncultured Nitrospira sp.
CGTGGGTGTGGTCATGACTCAATGCATTGGCGTGCAGCGCCATGACCGTTTCCGCAATGGCGTTCCGCTGGAGCGGCGTGGTCTTCATGCCGTTTAAGGCCAGCATGGTCTCGATCCACTCCAACGCCCAGGCCCGATCCCCTTTGGTCTCCAAAAATTGGAGTGGGCAAAAGGCTAAGTCGTGCGTATCCCCCGCGATCGTAAAGTGCAATCCGCTCTGTCCTTTCGTGTGGGCTCGTATCGCCGCCGCCAAGGGATACATCGACAGGCCTTTATCAAAGACAAAAACCGACATGCCCTCATAGCGGCGCAGTTGCGCGGCGAGCATTCCCAGGTGCGTTGATTTGCCTGAGCCGGTCGGTCCGAGCATCAACGTGTGACCGACATCGCGTACATGGAGATTCAGACGAAAGGGGGTGGCGCCATGGGTGACGCACTGCATCAAGGGAGGGGCGTTCGGCGGATACATCGGACAGGGCGCGGTGGCACTGCCGGTCCAGATCGTACTGGTCGGGAGGAGATCCGCCAGATTCATCGTGTTCAACGGCGGACGCCGGACGTTTTCGACGCCATGGCCCGGCAAGCTGCCCAAGAAGGCGTCCATCGTATTGAGCGTTTCAATCCGGGCGGCAAATCCCAATTGATGCATCACCTTTTCGATGTGTCGCGCCGACCGTTCCACTTCCGATCGGTCCTCATCCATGAGGACCACGACACTCGTGTAGTAGCCCATCCCAATTAACCCACTATTCACTTCCCCCATCGCGGCCTCCGCATCGGCGACCATCGCCATCGCATCCTGGTCTAATGGACCGGTCTGCGAGTTCGTGATTTGATCGAGAAATCCTCGGACCTTCTGCTTCCATTTCCGTCGATAGCGCGTCAGCTCTCGCACGGCTTCATGCTGATCCATGAAGATAAAGCGGGACGACCAGCGGTATTCGATGGGCAACTCCCCGAGCGCCGTGAGGATGCCCGGGGTGCTGTCTAAGGGAAAGCCTTCGATTGCCACCACCTGCATGTACTGACGGCCGATTTTCGGAATGACACCCGTCCACAATTCCTGTCCGCCGATCACGGCATCGAGATACATCGGATGTGACGGTAAGAGGACCGGCTGATTGATGCCGGTCACGCAGCGTTGCACCCACCGCAGGAATTCGTCATGGATGACGGTCGATCCATCCTCGAGGATAAGGGATTGTCCGCGGAGGCGTTGCAGCCGAAAGACCGACGACAACCGCGATTCAAACGACGCACAGTCACGTGTAAATTGCTCTACCAGTCCTTTGGTGCGGTCCTGGCCACTGACTGCCGCCTGGTCATCGTCGAACATCAACTCCACGAATTTTCTCTGCGCGACGAACGGTGGCAGATACGTCAGCGTCACGACAAAGTACCCGTCGTACATGGCCCCCAATCCTTCAAAGAGCCGCCGCCGCTCTTCGTCGAGCGCAGCCGTCAGTGCATCGGGAAAATGAGAGAGGCCGGGTGCGGCATAGCCGGCCGCCCGTCGCCGCACCGCGTCCACATGCACCATCCAGCCGTTGCCGAGCTGACTCAAGGCTTGATTGATCCGAAACGAGACCGCTTCGCGCTGGGGTTCCGTGCTGCTGGCCTGATCGTCGCCGCGGTAGATCCAGGCCGCCATGAGCGAGCCGTTTTTCCCGACGATCACCCCGTCCTCGACCATCGCCGCGTAGATCAAGAGCTCCGACAGGCCCTGGTCTGGTGACCGATGCTTGTGCAACGTCACCTTCGCATCGACTTCCCGCACACGTTGGATCAGCAACAAGAGGAATGCGAGGCCTAACCCGGCAATCAGGACGGTCAGCGTCACCATCATGAATACTGGCTCGCTTGCCGTGAGGTGTTGACCCGCCAGGGGGTACTGCGGGCGGGATAGTAGGGTTTGTAGATCAACTGGCGCAGATACACGTACCGCAACTTCGGATCGGCTTTGGCCATGAGCCGTAGGAGATACAGAAGGACACACCAGAGGCTCACGCCGACGATTCCAGCCCGCAACTCTTGCGCGGTGAAGACCAGCGCAAAGGCGACCGCGCCACAGAACAGCACCAGTTCGCGGTCCCCGCCCAAGAACAAATTGTCTCGGTGCATGACGCGACGAATCGGGATCGTGCGGAGCGCCATCGCTAGCTCAGCCTCATGAGATCAGGCTGGGGCCATGACACCATCACCTCGCTCCCCTCCCCGCCCCACGCGATTTCGGCTCCTGCGGCAAAGAGCGTCGTCAGCACGTTTTGGGCTCCTACGAGGATGGCGATCAACAACACCAAAAAGACCATCATGCGGAGAAATCCCGTCAACTCGCCGCCGAAGATTAATACCCCGGCCGCGCCCACAATCCCGATCAAGGAGAGGGTGAAGGCGACGGGCCCGGTGATCGACGCCCGCAACCGGGTCAACGCCGATTCGTACGGAAGTCCTCCTCCGGCCGTCCCGGCCGCGTAGACCTCATGCGGCATGGTGATGACGCACAGCGTCAGCAGGACGCCGACGCACCACAGATAGTGTTTCCAGTGCGATGCAGTGCTCATGACTCGTGCTCCTTTGGTTCAATCAGTGACCTGGTGACGTACTGGCCGTCCTCATAGCCTTGGACTTCGAGAATGTCCTCGACGCGGCGCCCGCCCGCACAGCGCGTGATATGCACTACGACCTGCACGGCTTCGGCAATCAGCGGTTCGATGGGTTTGGGATAGTCCTGATTCATGCTGATATACAGCGCCAGCTTTGAAAGTCCGGCTCTGGCATGGTTGGCATGCAGGGTCGCGATGCCGCCCTCATGTCCGCTGTTCCAGGCCATGAGCAGATCCAACGCTTCCGGCCCTCGGACTTCTCCGACCAAGATCGTGTCGGGCCGCATGCGCATGGAAATCTTCAAGAGCTTCGCCATCGTGACATCCACGGTGGTGTGGTACTGCACGCAGTTGTCGGCACGGCATTGGATTTCGGCCGTATCTTCGAAGATGAACATGCGGAGGTGGGGAAACAGCTCCATCATGCTGTCGATCAACGCATTCACCAGCGTGGTCTTGCCCGAGCCGGTCCCGCCCACGACAAGGATATTGCGTCGCGTTTGTATCGCGGTCAGGAGCACGTCTCGGTGCCGTGTCGTCATGATCTCCTGTTCGACATATTGGTCAAGCTGAAAGACCGCGAGCGCCCGTTTGCGGATCGCAAAGGTCGGCGCGGGCACGATCGGCGGGATCTGGGCCGCAAAGCGGGAGCCGTCGAGGGGAAATTCCCCGTCGAGGTACGGAGACTGACGAGTAATTTCTTTGCGATGAAACCCCGCCA
>CAYTAS010000204.1:0-3263 GCA_964435885.1 uncultured Nitrospira sp.
CTCAAGAGGTTGCTCGAACAGCTTTGTTGGGCCCATCATGAATAATGTCCGCTAGGCGCGCAACAAATCGCCTTAGCCAGTCACGGAGGGATCTCGCAGGTAGTGCGCAGGCTCCATCGTCTCGACGGACCAGACGAGCACTTTTCGATCGAGTGTGCCGATGATCAAATATTTCCCGTCGCTTGTCCAATGGAGATGATAGGGAGTTTTCACATGGAACGTCTTCTTCTTGGTTTGAGCTGAAAGATCCCACACAGCGAGCTGCTCTCCGACGCGGGTGGCCCCCCATCGATGCAAGGGATCGACGGCCATCGAGGTCCCCAGTGCGACGGTTGGTCCGTTCTCAATCGCTTCGGTATCTCGCTTGAAAAAGGTATCCAACCTCGCCAAGACTGTGTTGCGCGTGGCATCCCACACGGCAAGCGTCAACGCGTTTGGATCACGGGCGCGCACCGTCGTCGCGACAAACGGGCGATTCCATCCAAGTCCGGTCCAGACAGCGGGGAGTCCGACCGGCTCCTCCACCGGTTTCCATGTCGAGATATCCCAGACCACACGGCCGGTCCGCGACGTGGTCTGAAGAAAGGGGCTTCCGTGCAGCAGGCTCACAGTCTCCACCACGTCCCCTTCGGGTGCTCGCTTTCTGAGACAACCTTTCGGATCGCAGGTAAGGGAGTAGCCGGCATGGACAAGCTCTTTGATGAGCGCTCGAGCCACTACATCCAACACGAGGACTCTCGGTTGTTTGCCGGCAATGACGAGAAATCGGTTGCCGGAGAGAAACTGGAGCGCGTTGATTTGCCCCTGTCCGCTTGCGTAGGATGGAAATTCCTTCCAGCTCTGCGTGTCCCACAGCCGTATTTCTCCTTGGGTCGTCCCAGCGGCCAGAATGGCACCATCGGCGCTGAACGCCAGGGCGCTTGCCGGCGCAGACAAGACCAGCTGACGCAGGAGCATTCCCTGTCCCGGCTCCCAAATTTTGAGCAACCCATCGTCACCACTCGTAACCAGCAGATTGGCGCCGGGGGAGGATGCGAGCGCACGCAACGCCCGCGCATGCACGAATGCCGGACCGGCTTCGGCAGGCGGCGGCACGATAGGCTTTGCGGACAACTCACCATCCGTGACCGGCGGGGCGGGGCGCTTGGCCAACACCTTCGCCTGAGACTGAGTGGGGTCCAGCACCAGTTCCGGTGAGCGGGTCTCCACATCCCACACTGAGATGTTGCCGTCCACGTCCGGATTCAGGCCACCCTTCAGTCCTACCACAATCGCCGATCCGGTCGGCGACCACTTCAGCAACGAGATGCGCGGATCCATGTTTCGGCAATCGTAACCGCAGAGATCCGATAACATGACGCCGGTTCGCAAATCCCAGATCTGTATCGTGCCGAGTTGGGCAGACGGTCTCACCAAATACTCCGCGTCGTGTGAAATATCGACAGCGGCAAGATCCGCTGGAGACAGCCCGCCTTGCTCTTGATCTGGATTCGTCAGTCTGGTCACCGACACGACCTTGCCAGTGTCGGTATCGAACAGCGCATACCTCTGCTCTCCATGACTTGCCACCAGCCGATGACCATCGCGAGAAAATCGACGAGGGGTGAGAGGCCCACTTCCTTCCCCGGCAGTCGTCGTCAATGTGGCTCGCCCACGGGTGGATGACTCCACGGCATCGATGAAAACTATCGAGTTTCCGACGGCGGCGGCCAATGTCGTTCCATCCGGCGCGAAGAGGAGATCCCGCGGGTTTCCACCTTTGATGCTCATATCACGAATCGTCGCGCCGGTGAGGTCATGCAAGCGAATCGCACCGCTTTCGGCGATGGCCAGCAACTTCGTATCAGACGACGCGACCACCGACCGAGTCTCTGCCTTGGCATCCAACGGAATATGCTTGAGCGGGATCATCTTCCTCCCGACTTGCCAGACCGATACCGCGTCGTGGCCGTGTCGAAGCACCATCCGATCGGTCTCCCTCGAATAGGCAAGCAACGTATAGGGCAGGCGCGATTCCTGCGGAACCGTCGCCACGGGTTCTTGTTTTTTCCAATCGTAAATAACGACGTCGTGCTTTACGCACAGCACCCAGCCGTCTTGCTTCAGCAAGGCAACCTGATGACAGGAGGCAAGCGGAACCATAGCGACAAGTGCTTTAGACTCAAGATCCCAGAGGACGAGATTCTCCATCTGGATCAGCAGGAAACGCCCATCTTGTGAGAACGCCGAGGGAATGTGCGCGAGGGACGCCTCCGCCTGCCGAATCGATGGGCTGAAAAGAAGGATGGCCGACAGCGACAGGGCTTTCAGCCGGTTCATAGGCAGCTTCCGACGCTTCGCGTACGATCCCTTCCGTGAGCCTGACGTTCACAAACGCGGCTGGTGATTCGTGCAAAGTTCTCCAAACCCTCACCCCTTCATCGCTGTCATGGTGCCTTGGATTGATGCGCGCTCGGCATGGCGTCTACCTTTGCTGAATGTCTTGCTGTCGGCAACACATCAGCGAAATGTTCGACGCCTCGCCCATCCTTCCATCGCTGCACAGGAGCCTTGGCAACCGACCGAGCGCCATCGAACGTTTGCCAGACACTCGTAAGCGTTGCCTGGCTTGGAGAGAGACCCTCCCTATCCAGGCGAATCGCATCTTCCGACAAGTACGGTGTGGTCGATGGTTCCGGGACAGGATGCGCCTCAGCTCGAGACAGCTGCGGCATCGCTTTCATCGGCTGGACGGATTGATGACCGTGCTTGACCGCGGAACCGGACTTTTTCTGCAGCTCCGGAGGCAACGCGTCGGCAATATGGAGATTTCCTTCGTCGTCGGTCCACGTATACAACTCCGCCGACCCGATGCCCGGCCAAAGAATGAGACCGGTAATGATGCTCAGCGTGAAGAATTTCATGCCGTCGAATCGCTAGAGTCGCACGACGGTGCGTCAATTGACCAAAGTATAGCAGGCAGATGTATTCGTGCCTGGCGACACAGGCGCCGCTGGCACATGGGCAAGTATACGGAACGGAAATGAGAGAAGAACACAGAAGTGGCGTTAGAGTGGGAGGAGCACGCACCTAACCGAGGACGATTAGGTACGGCGGCGATCTCGGGAGAACTTTAGGCTTCCCAGTTCAAGCTGGTCTTGCACACCATCCTCACGCTCGATCTCCTTTTGGACCATATTCCCTCGGGGCGTTAACTCCTCCCACTCATGTACGATAGGCTTCATGCAGAAATGAGTCAAGAGGCACGGACGATTCAGAGAACG
>CAYTAS010000205.1:0-3241 GCA_964435885.1 uncultured Nitrospira sp.
TCTCTTAGCTGCTCCCTACTGAATGGTAGAGTATGATAACGTCCTTTATCATACAGTATGTCTCGGCGGGCAGGAAGTGAAAAGCGCATAAAAATCACTGAATAAAAATCACTGAACTTGTCTACTTCGTCTGTTTTGTCTAGAATGGATTAAGGAGGTACTATCATGCGCTACGTCTCAGCGAGCGAAGCCAAACAAAACTTGGGTGCGATCCTGGATTCCGCACAACGAGAACCGGTCACGATCCGTCGTCAGAACCGCGATGTCGCGGTGGTCTTATCGGCCCAGGAGTATGAGCGAGTCTGCGCCCGAAACCGGGACGAATTCTTGCGCTTCGCCGATCGAGTGAGTCAACAGGCGAAGGCCCAGGGGCTGACGAAACAAAAACTCGACGAGATCCTAGCAGATGAAGCTTAGAACACGGGTCGTGTTGGATACGAACATGCTTATCAGTGGTGTCCTGCTGGTCGAGTCAATTCCTGGACAAGCCGTACGAAAAGCCATCACGACCGATCACGTGGTGATGTCGGAAGCCAGCCTTGACGAGCTCGCTGATGTCTTGTCACGGAAGAAGTTCGATCGGTATCTCACGGTGAAGGACCGAGAGGAATTCTTGCAGGTTGTGCTGAAGGTAGTGGAAGTGGTGCCGATTGTGACTGCTGTCCACGCCTGCCGGGACGATGCGGACAACCGGATCTTAGAGGTGGCGGTGAACGGTGCGGCTGATGTGATTGTGAGCGACGATCGCGATCTGCTTGTGCTGCATCCGTTCCGGGGCATTCCGATTCTGACGCCCAGAGACTATCTGAAGGAAGGTATATGACATGACCATGGCATACTGACCGACATTCACTTGACGCTCGGTCAGCCCGCTGGATGGACGAGACACACTGCTCTCGACGGACCCATCCGGCGACGGGCGTTATTTCTTTCCGAGGATAGCGTCTTTCGCAGCCTTGACGACTCTGAATGGGAGTGTTGAATAATTGGCAAAATGGCGGTCTTTTGAAGTCGGCACCGTTTTAATAACAACAGGTTACGATTTCAGATTCCACGACAAATATAATTATTCAACAGTCCCTGAATTTGACCACGCGTTTCGCAGGAATCTTTATTGCTTTACCCGTTTGAGGATTGCGGCCGATACGCGCCTTGCGGTTGGCGAGCTTGAGTTTTCCCAGGCCTGGCAGGGTAAAGACGTTTTTCGCCTCGCGATAGGCCCCTTCGCGATGTGCTTCTGGAACTCGCTCTGACCGATCTTTTCCGCGCCAGATGGTCGTACATGATCCATGATGAATGGACACGCCATCTTCTTGCGACCCGTCCAGACCTTAACTCAGCCCAACTGCAACGCACCCGGCAACTCATGGATTCCCATGTCCGCGAGTGCCTTGTTGAGGACTTCGAGACACTGATTCCCTCGCTCACTCTTCCCGACGCAGACGACCGACACGTCCTTGCACCCATGTGCTCGACCTGTCACCCGGTCTTGTCTGCGGAGCCATCCGCACGGTACGCGCCCGGTTAACCAGCCCACCCAAGAATGTTTCCGCCTATCTTCAGACCCTGGAACAACAGGCCCTCACGCAATTCGTCGCCGACATCCGGCAATACGCCAATCTTCTCTGATATCACCGCGGTGACTTTGCAAATTATCGGGCGTGGAACTTTGCTCGCTATTTGGCGTACTCTTCGAGTAAGGATCACTCCCTGGCAGTACCGATCGCTCGTTCCTAGTAGTGATGGCGCCGGTTGACGACCCGCACGGGTGTCATACACTTCTTACGTGTCAGACATGTGGGGCACGTGCCCGACTCCAATCTGTGAGGTGGTTCGATGATTTCCTTGCGCCTCGGAAAACAGCTTGAAGATCGATTAGACCAGCTAGCCGAATGGACGGGCCGCACCGCACCAAGACGTTTTATGTCCGGCAATTACTGGAAGCCCATCTCGATGAGCTCGTGGACCGGTATCTCGCGGAACAGCAATTGGAAACGCCGGCTCCACGCCTGAGCAGCGACCAGATGAGGCAGGAGCTTGGCCTGGACCGTTGAGTATGATCGGCGTGTGCTGAAAGATCTGAAACGACTCGATCGGCAGGCCCAGTAGACCATTTTCCGTTTTTTCGATGATCGGATTGCTCCCGCCGATGATCCCCGCGTGTTCGGGAAACCGTTGCACGCCTCATTTGCAGGACTCTGGCGCTATCGGATCGGTGATGACCGCGCGTTCTGTCGGATCGAAACGCATCGGCTGGTGATCTTGGTGGTGCGTGTGGGCCATCGGAGCACGGTCTATGACGACTGAATCGATGCGCCGCGTGTTGATCTTCGACGAGACCAGATTGACTGAAATTGAGGATGAACCCATGGGTGGTACCAACCGGAGTGGAGATCTCAACGAGGTAATGACATGCGAACAACAGCGGATGTTGGCACAAGCCGTGTTGGACGCCAATCGTGAAGAAGCACGTACCGACTATCAACAGGAGTTTGCCACTTGGGAGCGGATCCTCGCTGATGGGCTGGAGTCCTTCAGATGTTCCGTCCCGGTGATCCCCACTATCCAACGCGACAAGGACGCACAGGAGCACGAAAAACATGGGCACGAATCATAAGACTACAGACATTGATACTGGTTCCAGCAATATCTTTACTGATCTTGGGCTTGAGGATGCGGACCAACTCTTGACCTGCACGGCCCTTGGCATTCAGGTGATGAAGACGATCCGAGAGAAAGGGTTACGCCAAAAAGAGGCCGGGAAACTGCTTGGGCTGAAGCAACCGGAAGTCTCGGCCATCATGCGAGCCAAATTCAGCCGCTTCAGTCAAGAACGTCTGATCGGATTTCTCAACAAGCTGGAGCAGAAAGTCACGATTCAAGTGAGTCGTCACCATCGAGGTGAACCTTATCAACAGGTCACTGTTCGTCCATGAAGCGATGCGGTCGATTTCCATGAGTTGATCCCCAATTCGGAATCAGCAGTTCCCACGGTTCTAAGCCGCACGCTTCGTTGGATCTGTCTTCCCCTTTGCCCATGGCGCGCTTTTGTCCGCCATTCCCTGCACTTCTCTGTATACTTGGTCAGCCGTGATCACAGTCAGCCGTGATCACACTTGTGTATAAGCACATATCATGCTAAGCTGATACACGTTAGTTACTACAAACCTAACAAACAATATGGCCACCGACGATATGACCAGATGGACGGTGATGGTGTCGAAGGACACCGATATCGCGC
>CAYTAS010000206.1:0-3204 GCA_964435885.1 uncultured Nitrospira sp.
ATCAGAACCCGATCCCTAACCCGCCACGACCGCCGCCAAATCCTGTGCCTCCAAAAATTCCAAATGAAAATCATGGCCTTGGACGGACATACTCCTGAGATTGTTCTTGCCAGGTATGCAGATGTTTTACGATCACGACTGGATACCGATACTCCACCTCGTCGAGGTGATCGGTCTTGGCTCCGGAGACTTCCCCAACGAGCGTCATCTTGGTTCCCGCTACAATCGTCGCTGGGTCGAGAAACTCCGGCTGGATCGCGAAGAAACGTCCGTGTGATTGTTGGCGGTCCAAGATCGGCCTTTCGTCCTTATCGAGCGGCAATTGTAGCAGCTCGATCTGCGTTCCATCTTTCAACCGCTTAGCCTTCAGCACCTCCCCGCCGAGTACCAGCACTCGCCCTTGGTACGATTCAGGCGCCGCAACGACCTCGGCAAAGGTCACTGCTCGGTCGACCAGAGGTTCCAGCTCATTAGGAACCACTCGCTGAGAAGCACAGCCTGTGATCAACAGCACGACCAACAGCGAGAGCACGCTGCGAGGGAGGACATGCATGTTCACACTATAGCGCTACCGAACCACCGTTGCTATACATCGATGAACGCTGAGAACGGCAACCTAGGGTCTTTCCCCTTCCTCCCGCTATCGGTTATGATGCAAAACACTGTCACCCTATCCCGTCTGCTGGATTATGTGTCCCGTATTTGTGTGAAGAGGTGAATATGTTGAGAGTTATCCTGGCCGCCCTGCTGATGAGTATCTCTTTCGGCCTCTCCTCCTGCGACAAGGCTTACATCGCCGCGATGGAAAAAATGGGGTATGCCAAACGCGATATCCTCAGTAGTCGCGTGAAATCCGCACGCGACGCACAGGAAGGGGCCAAGCAAGAGATTCAAAGTACGTTGGAGCAATTTGGGAAAATGGTCTCCTACGAGGGAGGCGACTTAGAGGCAACGTACAAGAAGCTGAGCAGTGAATTGGAGACGAGCGAAGACAGTGGGGAGGCCGTCAAAAAACGAATCCAAGACGTCGAAAGCGTCGCCAATGCGCTGTTCTCGGAATGGGAACAAGAACTCGGTCAATACTCCAGCGCCGACCTGCGCAGGAAGAGTCAGGCGAAACTCACACAAACCAAAAGCCGCTACAAAGAATTGCTTTCGGCCATGAAGCGCGCTGAAAAGCGAATTGAGCCGGTCCTCAAACCATTGCGCGACCAGGTGCTCTACCTCAAACACAATCTGAACGTCCGCGCGTTGGCCGCCATCAAAGGCGAACTGGTCAAAGTCGATGCCCAAGTCGACCAGTTGGTCAAGGATATGAACCGGTCCATTGCGGAAGCCGATAAGTTCATTCAATCGATGGAAAAAGAATCGGACTAATTCCCAGACGTGAGCGGGGGCGGCTATGCGAATCGAAGGCCAGCGCGGAAGCGATAATATTGAAGATCGTCGTGGGATGGGACCCGCCCGGCTCGGAGGCAAAGGCGGCCTCGGCATCGGAACCATCGTGCTCGTGCTGGCCGTCAGCTATTTCACCGGAGCCAATCCCCTGACCGTTTTCAACATGATCACCGGCGTCCAGAGTGTGACGGAAACCATGGCTCCATCGGCCCCATCGGAATCCGGACCTGTCGGCGCGCCAAGCGATCAACTCGGGAGGTTTGCCTCGGTTGTCCTCGCCGACACCGAAGCAACCTGGCACAATCTGCTCGGTGCTCGCTACGAGGATCCGCGCATGGTGCTGTTCACCGGCGCAGTCCAGTCGGCATGCGGCACCACGTCGTCGGCCGTCGGCCCGTTTTATTGTCCCAACGATCACCGAGTATATCTGGATCTTGCATTTTTTGATGAAATGGCGCATCGTTTAGGAGCAGCGGGCGACTTTGCTCAAGCCTATGTGATCGCACATGAAGTCGGTCATCACGTGCAAAACCTCCTCGGTATCGCAGAGAAAGTACACCGGCTCCGGCGTCAGGGCTCCGAAGCGGAAGGAAATGCCCTTTCAGTTCGGATGGAGCTCCAAGCCGATTGTTATGCCGGTGTGTGGGGATACCACGCCAAGCATGAGCGCAACTTGATTGAACCGGGAGACTTTGAAGAAGGGCTCCGGGCGGCAGCCGCCATTGGGGATGATCGGCTGCAAAAAATGTCCCGCGGCCATGTGCAACCGGAAAGCTGGACGCACGGCTCATCGGAACAGCGTATGACGTGGCTCAAACGTGGGCTGGAGTCTGGCGATCCTGCCGTCTGCAACACATTTGAGGAGAGCCGATTATGAACGCCGTACAAACTTCAGCTCACAGCGGGTTCTTTGGGAAGACCTTCGGCACGATTCTCACCAGTCCCCCATGGACAGCCAAGCCATTTCTGGCCGCCGGTGCCACGACCGTCGCCGGGTTCGGCGCCTGGCTGAACGACATGATGTCCCCGGCGCTCGCTCGCGGGGGCGCCAGCTTCCTTGGCGGTTTCCTGATCGGATGGGCGCTTCGGAAGACCCTGATGCTCGCCCTGCTGATCACCGCCGCATTGGCTGCGCTCGTGTTCATCTTGAAGTCCACCGGCTGGATCCACCTGGAATGGAACCTGATCCAAGCGGATGTGACGCACACCCTTGATTGGGCACGCGGAAAAGCGCAAGGCCTCAAAGAAGTTGCGACCGGCTACCTCTCTACGTTCGGCGCCGGTGCCGCCGGAGCCTTGTTTGGATTTTTGAGGAAGTAGTACGAGCCCGCGAAATTGATTCGACGCTAACTTCTTAAGATATGTCGCTTGAGTTCTAACTCCAAGTGCAACACTGCAGGCCCTGAAGGGCTACGGTGTTGCCATGACAAAAAGAGGCTACACACACTTGAGTGCTGAAGATCGTGAGACTGTGAGTCTGGGCCTACCCCAAGGAGAGTCGCTGCGCGCGCTGGCGCGGGTCTTGGGCCGAGCGCCCAGCACGCTGAGCCGCGAATACGCCCGCAACACGACGCGAGGCCATCCCTATCGGGCCTGCACCGCACCGACCCAGGCGGCTACCCGAGCCCGTCAGCCGCGGCGGTCGCGCACACTCCGGGATCCCTGGCTGTGGCAGTATGTCCAGACCCAGCTGACGCAGGGCTGCTCGCCCGAACAGATTGCCGGGCGGCTCCGACGCGCGTATCCTGACGACATGCGGAAACACCTGACGGCAGAAACCAGCTATGCAGGCCTGTATGTGCTGCC
>CAYTAS010000207.1:0-3137 GCA_964435885.1 uncultured Nitrospira sp.
ACCTGGCTGAGCAGATTGGCCCAGCCGGTGAACTGCTGGCCATCGATGTGAGTGCGGGTCAGGTCGCTCGTGCGAGGGCTATTCAAGGATCTCATCTGCCCTGGCTCCGGTTCGAGTGTGTGGACATGCGCGCCCTGCCTCCTGATCTGCCGATGTTTGATCGCATCACAGGCAATCTCTCAATCATGTTCTTTCGTCCTAATCGGTTCGAGGCAGTCCGTGGACTCGTCAAACACCTCAACCCTGGAGGCCAGCTTGTTCTAACTTTCCCGTCGTTGGGGACGTTCGATTCACTGTGGCAGCGGGTGGATCAGATGATGATCCAGAAAGGACTGGTCGACGAACGAGCACGATTTCAAGATTATCTTCACGAACGGCCCTCGGCGCAGGACGGACAAGGTTGGCTCGAAACACTCGATCTTGAACGGGCCGAGGCGATCGAGTATCCGCTCGAAGTCACGACTGGCCCAGGCCAAGAATTTCTCCACCATCCCCTGCTTCGCGGTGGCTTCCTAGATGATGTGTACGAATGTTTCGAGGACCAGTCCCTCGCAGACCGGTTCATGACCGAAATCGCTCAAGACATTACCCGATTTACCCCGCTCGTCGCGCAGCGCTGTGTGCTCTCAGGATGGAGACGGACCGCGACTTGACAGGCCAGAATGTTCACTATGGTAAAAGCTGGCAAGCCATAGCCATAGCGTTGAGTTGACGATGAGAGACTGATGTATTACAGTGTGTATGACATTTGGCTAAAGGAGAGTTATCATGGGTCTCAGAACCGTTCGTCTGGACGATGACACCGAAAAAATCCTGAAACAAGTGACAAAGAAAACAGGCTGGTCCGTGTCCACGACACTCAAGCGGGGGATCTTGACGTTACGAGATGAGGTGAGTCGTCGCCCTCAGCGCTCAGCGTTCGAAATCTACCGTCGCCTTGATCTGGGACCAGGCGGATATGCAATTGCGCCTTCGACCGACACCAGGCGAGGCATGCAGATCGCATTACGTCGAAAATCTCGCCGATGATCCTCGTCGATACCGGACCGTTCGTTGCGCTATTTGACCCGCAAGATGCCGAACATACACGGTGTAAAGAAATTCTCCATGACATACGAGCGCCTCTCTTCACAACCATCCCGGTTTTAACCGAAGCCTTTCATTTATTGACACCAAACAGTGTCGGTGCCGACCGTCTTCGCGACTTCGTCCTCAACGGCGGCACATCACTGTGGTATCTTGACCAAACATCGACAGCGCGAGCGTTCGAGTTAATGGAACAGTACGGAGATCATCCCATGGATCTGGCTGATGCGTCTGTCATTGTCGCTGCCGAATCGTTACGCACGACAAAAGTCTTCACCCTTGATCTGGCTGATTTTCAGCGCTATCGCATTCGCCGAGGCCATCGCCATGTGAGGATAGATATCCTGGCATAAGCAGTTCCTCAACAAATAGCGGAAGGCACTGCCGGTTGACTTCCTCTCGGAGAGTCAGCAAGAAAAGAAGAGACCTCTCCCATGAAAGCCAAGAATCTCGGGAAGATGTTTGATGAGGAAAAAAACGTGACGCCTCATCTTGACCTCTCGAAGGCGCGCCGTCCTGGGCATGAACAGAGACGAGTGAACGTCGATTTTCCCAATTGGATCATCGACTCACTAGACGCTCAAGCAAGCCAGCTTGGAGTCACGCGGCAATCGGTGATTAAGCTGTGGATCGCCGAGCGTTTGAAGGAAGAACAGAAGAAGGCAAGTTAAGCACGGACAGGTGGGCCCGGAAGCAGGCGATGTCGTAGGGACCTTCGCGGCCAGTAGCCCGCCATACATCTGCAAGCTCGTTCACACTTCCTATGCATCCGGCCCGCACCTCGGCTTTGAGTCTTCGGAAGACCTCGGTAAAGTTGTCTGTCCCTATTTTGGTCCTGGGCCACTCAAAACGCACCAGTGAGCTGACTTGCCAGTCTGCGCCATACATGTATCGAGCCATGATTTCTCACCCTTCTCTTGGCTTTTCGCTGCTGCACGTTCCGCCGAAATCGCCGACAAGGCCTGAGTGGTTACTTGTAGCACCGCACCGAGAGTCTCGGCGTTAGAGAAGGACGGTTCTGCTTCATCCGCCTCGCCCTCGGCTGGAGGAGCAGATCGAAGCGAGCCCAATCTGGAGGGCTTCTTCATTTTTGCGAGGGATCGCTGGATTTCCTCATCCGTCGCCTCTTCTTCACAACCTTCCTCGTTCATCGAGGTCATGATCGGGTCAGGCTTTCCCATCGATCCCCAATTGATTGCGTACACTTCCACCCGCAACCGCTTGATCTTTTCAGAGACGGCACTGACCTTCGTTTCTAGCACTTGAATTTGTTGGGCTAACCGCACCTGGTTTTCCTGAGAAGCGGAATCGAGCACTTGAACAGTTTCGGAAGTGGATTTGGCTTTCGCTGCAGCCACGGCAGCAGCACAGAGCTTTTCCGCCGCTTCCCCGCCCTTCCCTAACGGAGTTTTGAGCCCTGTTCCGGTGACGCCGCAAGCCGCGCCGACTACGCCAGCCTTATCGCCGTCTTGATAGTTTTTTACACCGGCATTCACTTTGTCTGTGATGTTGGCTGCTTTCTCCTGAAACTCAGCCTGCCCCAGCAGACTCTCCCCGCTTGAGCCAAGTCCCTTCTTTAATGCCCCCTTCTTTGCCTTCGCAAACTGTGACGCCATCCCCAGACAGTTGCCTTTTGCACAATCGATCACGTCATTGAGCGCTTCGCCCACGTCATCTCCCAGGCTGCATGCCGCTGCGTATAGCGTGAGACTGGTGACCTTGCTTGGCCCGATCGCGCTCACGGCATTTGCACTTGCACACAGTGCCTTATTGGATTGCCGCACTACCTCTTTGTAGCCAAATGCCTTCCCGACGATTCGGTTCGTATTGTCCTCTGCCTTCATGCTCTTCAAATCCTGAATCATCCCACGCATATCTTGTTCAAAGGGCTCAAGTCTATCGATGAGAGCTTTAATCTGTGTTTCATTGGGAGTAGAGAGCTTCTCCGGTTTCGGTGGACACGTCGCGAAACTATCGCCTCCGGCCACCGCCGCTATGAGAAGTGGCCCCATTCGTTTGAACAGTAGCCAGAGTTTCTGAAGTGGAGTCTC
>CAYTAS010000208.1:0-3099 GCA_964435885.1 uncultured Nitrospira sp.
CTCTCAGCTTCCGACACAGTGAAATTAGCCGATTGTGCTAAAACTGTGCTAACTCGTCCGGAACCCGATCAAGAATCTCGATGCCAGCGCGTAAACTCTCCGGATGGTGATGCGCATATCGCATGACCATCGAAATTGTTTTC
The DNA here is from genome assembly GCA_964435885.1 of uncultured Nitrospira sp. Lineage (GTDB taxonomy): Bacteria > Nitrospirota > Nitrospiria > Nitrospirales > Nitrospiraceae > Nitrospira_D. Next base: position 144 of record CAYTAS010000208.1, read on the forward strand.
CACCCCCCAAGCTTTTGCACGGTGTAGATGTCACACCCGGCTTGCACGAGTCGAGTGGCAAAGGTATGGGGCAGATCATGAAACCGGAATCGTTTCACATCTGCCCTTCTCATGGCGGGATAAAAGACACGCAGGAGATCCCGCGCATCCATTCGGTTCCCGGCCCCGTTGAAGAAGACATAATCCGTCTTGACCGATCGGACTTTCGCTCTGGCTTTGAGTACCTCCAGCGGCTTTGCATTCACTGGAAGCGTATCTCTGCAGCCGCTGTCGTTGCCTCGGCAGATCCAGACATCACGGTACCCTTCATACCCCTTCTCATCTCGGATCCAGTCTCCCTCACCGAGCACTCTCTTCACTATTTCGACGGTCGAGGTGGGAACCGTGAACCGTAACCATCCAATCGACATTGACCAGCTGCTCATACAGACCTCCGTGGACTCGGTTGGGATTTGCGCCCCCGTTTGACTAATCGGGGGCTGGACTGCCCGTCGCGCCGGCGGCTGGCGCCGCCGGTCGCGCGGCGGGTCGCTCCCGAGAGTGTGTCGACTGTCCCCACCTGTCCATGCCCGTTCCGTTGGATCGCTACTCGCACTTGGTCCAGGTCGAAGCGGACCATCCGTCCGATGCGGATGACCGGGAGGTTCCCCTTCCAGTAGGCGCGACGCACAGACACCACACTGAGTTTCAAGGCGGCGGCGAGTTCCGGGGCGGTCAACCACGTAGCCTTCATCTCTGTCCTTTCATGTCGCGCTGTGGCACGAAGGGACCCTACGCGGGTGCTCATGCCGGTGGAAATAGTCCTGTTCTGCTCTTGAGTGATCAGGAGTGTTCAGGACGAATCAGGAGTTCTGAGGGTGAGTTGATGTGGGGACGGTGAATCATGATGGCTCCTTCGTCAGAAGTGTTCGGACGACGAATGAGTAGTAATCAGAAACGCCGCGCTAGGCACAAGGATACGAAGATCGTGAATTGGAGGTCTTTCCGAGTGGGACAAAACGAATGAAGACGAGTGAGCAAGAACCGACACGAACTAACAGGACATTTGTGAGGTGAGCCCAAGAATCTTTTGGCCCTGAGCCGAATGGCTCTAGCTGGACCTTGCCTCCGGTCAGGGCAGACCACGCTCTTACCGGGATCTCGATCTGGTCCGTCTCCGGCCTAAACCCTGGTGCTTTCTCAAGAGGAATCGGGTAAGGGTGCGCCACGCCAGGCAGGTTCATCACCGTGGAGTTTGGATTTGATAGGACTGACTCCCTGTCACACCAAGTATTTCGCCCACGAACTCACCAAACGGTGTCCATCCGACAGCATTGACAAACTTGCCTCTGCGTTGGTTGATGCCCAGGTCGATCTCAATCCCAGAATCCGGCACATCTATTCCCCCTCAATGGAGACATCCACTTCAATAACAGGTACTTCTTTGGAGCAGGACCTATTCTCGTCAAACACTTAATCCGTCGGCCGGTGACCAGCTGATCATGGACAAACTCTGCATCACCATGCGCCTCAGGTGATTTGGAGATAGGTTCTAGGGTTTATTCTAGTTCGTAAAGATCGAGAGTAGATGCATTCTGAGGAACAATTGATAAAGGGTCGAACATTCCCAATGATGTCCAACCAAGTAAAACGGAGTGATGATGTTCTTTCAACGAATTAAAACTCCTGGCATAGCCCACAACGCATATCTGATCGGCACCGAGGGCATTGGCATTCTCGTGGACCCACGGCGAGACATAGACGAATATTTGACCATGGCACGAAAGAATAAACTGTCAATAAAGTATGTATTTGAAACACACCGACAAGAAGATTTCGTCCTTGGTTCTGCCTATGTGCGACTCATAACAGGGGCACAAGTAATATCTGGCAAACATGAGTACTTCGCCCACAGTGATCGATCGCTCGCCGACAATGAAAAGATTGCAATTGGGGAATTGGTATTCAGATGCCTGTACACTCCGGGTCACACTCCAGAAAGCGTCTGCTACGCAGCGTATTTGAAGAATCAGCCGGATAGGGCCTGGGCTGTTTTCACCGGCGACACATTGTTTATTGGAGAAGCAGGCCGAACTGACCTGCCTGATGTCACGAAAACTGCTGACAATGCGGGCATTCTGTTCGACAGTATCCACAATAAGATCAAACCGTTGGGCGAGCAGACATTGCTTTACCCTGCTCATGGGTCGGGCTCGGTTTGCGGGGGCAATATTGCGAACAATGACGAATCGACGCTCGGATTGGAGTGCCTCTATAATCCGGCGTTCATCAATACTAGAGAGGAGTTCATTGAAAAGAAAGTCAAGGAGCGCATTCCTCGGCCTCCCTATTTTCGTCTGATGGAAGAAGTAAACCTAGAAGGTGGCATGGCGCCGAGCAGAGATCCGGATACAACCCCGAATCTATTACCCGATGATTTTAATCGTGAATCGACAACTGGCATCGTCATAGATACTCGGTTGCCCGAGGCATTTGCGGGCGGTCATATTCCTGGCTCATACAGCATATGGTTAGACGGCCTACCAGTATTTGGCGGCTGGATCGCCAATGAAGGAACGCGGATCTATCTCGTGCTAGAGCGACCAACCGATTTACGGCAAGCGTGCCTCCACCTTCAGCGCATTGGCCTCGATAACATTTGTGGAGTCATAGCCGGCGGGTTCGAAGGGTGGCGCGATGCGGGCCTTGAGATCGAGACGTCGGGCACCTTGAGTGTGACAGCTCCACAGATGGAAGCGACCTCGATGTCCATCCTCGACGTGCGGGAGATCACAGAGTATGAAGAGAGCCACATCGACGGATCGAAGCACGCGTACGTAGGCTTTCTGAGCAAGCTGAAGGACAGCGCCGGTCAGCTCGATCCGAAAAAGTCGCTCGCTGTAACTTGCAGTGTTGGACATAGAGCTAGTGTAGTGATGCATAAATAGCTGTACTTATTATGCCGTACGGGTATACT
>CAYTAS010000209.1:0-3079 GCA_964435885.1 uncultured Nitrospira sp.
ACGGTGCCGCCGCCTTGTTGGGCATGAAGCCGACGACGCTGGCTTCGCGCATCAAGGCGCTGGGAATCAAGCGGCGCTAGGAGCCCGTCCGACATTGCCCTGACAGAATTATGAACTTGACCGCGGAGTCAGTTTGTACTCGACTGCACATGGTCGGCACAGAGCCCTGTCGCTATCTCGGCCTCCTCCGGTTCGCGTTCCGGCTGCCGCACAGCGTGCGCAGGCGGTGTCCGGGACCTCGAGGCCGATGAGCGAGGACTCGCCAGAGCTTCAGGACATTATGGGTGGTACAGATCAGCGCCCACTCTCCACGCACCTGCCGCATCCCCCGCAACAGGAATTGCCGATAGCCGCGGCCCTGCTTGATCTGGCCGAAGACCGGCTCGACGATCGTTTTGCGCCGAGCATAGAGTCGTCGCCCGCGCGTCGTGCGGAGTGTGCGTCGCATCCGATCGGCCACCGACAGTCCCGCTGGCGGTCGTCCACGGGAAGCCCTCGGCACGGCCTGGCTGTGAAGCTGGCGGTCTGGCGGGATCAGTGGCCAGCAGCCCAGTGCTGTGCTGGCCGTGACGTTCGCCTCGCTGAAATACCCCGCATCCATGCTCACGGTCCGGGGCACCTGCTCGGTATTGATGAGGACCTGGGTGAGCATCGGCTGCGCCTGCTGCTTATCATTGGCTTCATCGGTGACGTCAGCGGCGACAATGATCTGCGCGGTGGCATCGACGGCAGCCTGACAGTTATACCCTTGGACGACACTCCCCTTGGCATCCGACGCCGGCATGATCCGGCTCTCCGGGTCGGTGAAGTTGCGTTGTGCCTGTGGGGGCGGCTGCGGCGGACGACCCCGGCGCGGGCCGGTTGCCTTGCGAGCTTCGTGCGCCACCTGCTTGAGAGCGGCCTCCGCCTGGGCCTCCTGCTCCAACACCGCCTTGGCGGCCCGAATCGTCTGGAGCCGCTGTTCGCGCCGAGCGAGTTCGGCAGGCAGTTCATCGCCCCGCCGGTCCGGCCCATACGCGGCATCATCCCGGGCATCGGCGGCCTCGGCTCGCTTGAGCAGCGTCTCGACCTCGGCTTGCAACCGGGCCTCCTCCGTGACCATGCGGCCGTAGCTCATCGCCTTGTGCTTCGAGGCATTCGCCTTGACCTTGGTACCATCCAAGACGATGTGGCCCAGCTTGACCAAGCCCGCCCGCTGGCAGAGTTGCAGGATCTGGACAAACAGGTTGGCCAAGGCGGTCAGATGCTGTTTCCGAAAGTCACTGAGCGTCCGGAAATCCGGCCGCTGGTTCGCCGCCAGAACCCGAAAAGCCACATCCTCTTCCAGCTCCCGCGCAATCTGCCGCGACGCCGGAACCCCCACGGCGTAGGCATAGAGCAGCACTTTTACCAGCAGCTGCGGATGATAGGGTGCCGTACCGCGCGTCACCCCGCCATAGGTCGCCAGGATGGGATCAAGGTTCAATGCCTCCACCAGATCCGCCACGAAGTATGCCAAGTGATCCTCCGGCAACCAGTCGCGCGGCGACGGCGGCAACAGCCAGAGGTCGTCGGGTTCGTAGGGACGAAAGGTCCGAGTCGTCATCACGTAGCCTCCTTACTCATCACTACGTAAATACACGAATCATCGGCTGCACACAAGTGCGTGAGGCTAATGTCGGACGGGCTCCTAGTTCGATCTTCGGCTCCAGCCAAACTTTTGCTTCCCCGCGTTCACAATACACATGAATGTGCACGCGTGTTTCCTCTCGGGGGGGGGGAGCATAGAAGCGGAACCGTCCTGCTCTAAAGCTGTCGGGCTCAGGAAATTTCCGCCATTGCTCTTGAGCGCCCAACGCCGAGGTTCAGCAGCGCACGAGTGCGCAGTGCGGCTGCGTCGGCCGGAACCGCTTGTTAGCCGTTGATTAGCCATCGTATGCATCATCAAACTTACGGAACAGCGCAGTGTTAACTCGCTCAATCCAGTCCAACACGCCCACGAGGTATTGATCGTCTGCTTCGATGCGCCTTAGCCAGAGTCGGTATGGGTCATTTGTGAACCGCAAGGTTGGTGAAACGTGACGAACGTCGGCGGGATGTGAGAACCGAAATGTAGAGAACGTCCCATCCTCGTTACGAGTTAGACAGAAATCCATCGATTCGTTCCACGATCCGTGAATCGACTCAGACATCATTCCGTAAGTGCAGGCGTAGAGGTCTTCATGGTGGATTGATGAGAAGATGTCGTAGAACGTTTTGCCCTTGATCTTCCACCGATTCTTCTTTTGAACCTCGAAGTCGTTAATCGTGAGATTCTCCATGGTCAACTTTCCTCTTACCGACGAGGCTAGGCGTTTTCCTGCTTTGGTCTCAAAGAAAGGAGACCCTTCTTCCAAGTTCCGCAGGATCCGCAGCCGGTCTTTGTAGGAACATTTTCTGTAATCCTTCATGAGCTCGTCGTCGCCTTTAAGAAGATAGACGGCAACGACACATCCTTCGATGAGTGGACGCTCAAGGATGCTGATTATCTCGGCGTTGTTCTGCTCGTAGTAGTAAATTATCTCCTTGAGGAGCTTCCAGGCACGGACTAGCAAACCGAGGATGGGTGCTTCGTTGATGGAGAAGCCCGTTGGGTTCCGCTCAATGTTCCGTATCCGCGTTATGGCGTCATAGATGTCAGCGACGTCCTTGTAGAACGTGTGCGCGAAAGTATTGATGTTCGCTGCGGTAATGAGCTTCTCTCGCACATAGGACTCGTCATACTTGTCGACAATCTTGCGAATCTCTTCCATATTGGCCGAGCTTCAATATTAGACGGCTAATGTCATGCTGAGCGGTACGCCGCAACCACCCGCATAGCAACCGATGAAACATCGGCGTGTGCCGGAGAGATGACGCTTGCGGCGCGTCCGCTCCAACTCAAAGTTAGACGGATCATTCTTCTGCGGCAATATCATTCGCCTCCCCGAAGAGAACTTCCCCGTCGCCAGAAACAGTGGCTCAGCATCGTTTGGTGGCACTAGATCCAGAATTAGAGAAATTAAACCTTGAGTTCTAACTCCAAGTGCAACACTGCTGGCCCGAATGGGCTAAGGTGTTG
>CAYTAS010000210.1:0-3065 GCA_964435885.1 uncultured Nitrospira sp.
CCCTCTGTCGTGACGTTGCCGACGGGCTGCAGCGGCACCGCTTCGCGGCGCAGGCAAACTGCGTGGACCTGGCGATGGCGCGCCATCGCATCAGCCTCGGCCAGCGTCAGCCGCACGACGTGGACACTGCCGTCACTGGTCCGGCCGGTGGCACGCCGCGCCTGCAACGGCAACTCGGTTATGCCCGGCATCAGGTAGACATAGAGGTGATCGCCGCGTGCGCTCTGCAGCGGATCGGTGCGGCCAGTGCGGCGCACGTCGATCAGGCGAGTGATCAGCTCCGGGCAGAGCTTGGGCGACAGGCGTTCTGCTCGAGTGAAGGCGACGATCTCGGCCGGTGGCACCAGCGCCCCTCTTAGCTCGGCGATGTCGTGCGGGGACGGCACTGGTTTGGCCGACTCGCGGACGTTCGACGGAGGCGTCGCGGTCTCGAGCGTGCCGTCGGCTTCACGACCGGGGAGCCCGTCAGTAGCGGCGCAGCCACTAATCATGAGCAGGCCGATGGCCGCGAACATGGGCGCCCATACTCTGCACAGTCTTGCCATATGTATCATCTCCATCAGTGAGGAAAGGAATTCCGACGAGACATTAAGGATGTGCGCTTCAAAAAAATTGGATTGTATGGATAAAAGGTAGGAATTTCAATCGATAGTGAGGAGTTTGGTGGGAAGGCCGAGGGTGTTTGCCTTAACTTGCTTTCTTCTCTTCTTCCTTTAATCGTTCGGCGATCCACAGCTTGATCACCGATTGCCTGGTGACGCCAAGATGGCTTGCTTGAGCGTCCAGGGAGTCGATGATCCAACTGGGAAAATCAACATTCACCCGTCTCTGCTCATGCCCAGGACGGCGTGCCTTCGAGCGATCGAGATAAGGCGTCACGTCTTTTCCCTCATCAAACATCTTCTCGAGTTTCTTGGCTTTCATGGTAGAGCTCTCTTTCTTCTTTCCGGCGCTTCTGACCAAAACAAACCGAATCTGTTCATTCTGGCAGTCATTTGTCAATTTTGTAGGATGCGATCTTCACCCGCGCAATCAGCCGCTGTGGTCCGTTTCCACCCTGATAGTACACAGCGTTGCGCGATCAGCGGGGTAAATCGGGAAATGTCTTGGGCGAGATTGGTCATGAATCGGTCGGCGAGAAGCTGATCCTCAAAACATTCGTACACGTCGTCCAGAAAGCCTCCGCGCAGCAGGGGGTGATGGAGAAATTCTTGGCCGGGACCAGTTGCGACTTCGAGCGGGTACTCGATCGCCTCGACTCGTTCAAAACTGAGTGACTCAAACCATCTTCGTCCATCATGCGCTGACGGACGTTCATTCAGATATGCCTGGAATCGCTCTCGCTCGTCTGTCAGTCTCTGCTGAACCATTACCTGATCCACTCGCTGCCACAGTGAATCGAACGTTCCGTAGGAGGGAAAGGTCAGGACGAGCTGACCCCCAGGGGTGAGGTGTTCGATGAGTCCGCGGACAGTCTCAAACCGATTGGGGCGAAAGAACATGACGGAAAGGTTCCCAGTGATGCGATCAAACGTCGGCAGATCGCGAGACAGGGAGCGCATGTCCATGCACTCGAAACGGAGCCACGGTAGCTGCACGCCTTGAATGGCCTTCGCACGAGCGACCTGACCGGCACTCACATCGATGGCCAGTACTTCTCCGGTGGGGCCAACGTGTTCGGCGAGATAGAAGGCTGGAATGCCGTGGCCGGATGCGATATCGAGGATTCTCAGGCCTGGTCGAAGGTCCAGGTGCTGTAGTAACGAATGTGCAAACGGCGTGGACCAATAGTCGTGCTTGGGAAGGGGCCAGCGGAGCTTGGGGTCGTTCATGAAACAAGAGGCATCACGTGGCGGACGCCAACGCGCTGGAAACGATTGCCTGAGCTTGGTCTTGGATCTTCCTGAGATGTTCCATTCCTTTGAAACTCTCTGCGTAGAGTTTGTACACATCCTCAGTGCCTGATGGTCTTGCGGCGAACCAGCCATTTTCCGTCACGACCTTCAAACCCCCGATGGCTGCGCCGTTGCCAGGAGCCCTTGTGAGCATCGATACAATCTTGTCACCGGCTAGCTCCGTCGCCTTCACTTGATCGGGTGAGAGCTTCGCGAGAATGGTTTTCTGTTCGGGTGTGGCGGGGGCGTCGATCCGTTCGTAGACCGGCTCGCCCAGTTCCTTCGTCAGGTCACGATACAATTCAGATGGATCACGACCGGTTTTGGCCATCATTTCAGCTGCCAGCAGGTCCATGATGATGCCGTCTTTGTCGGTGGACCAGACGGTCCCATCTTGCCGTAGGAATGACGCGCCGGCACTTTCCTCGCCGCCGAAACCGAGTGATCCATCGAGCAGACCGCTGACAAACCACTTGAAGCCGACCGGTACTTCCACCAACTTCCGCCTTAACTTAGTCGCCACTCGGTCGATGAGGCTGCTGCTGACTAACGTCTTGCCGATACCGGCATCGGATTTCCAGCCGGCGCGATTGGCGAAGAGGTAGGCAATCGAGACGGCCAGGTAATGGTTCGGATTCATCAGGCCAGAGCGAGTGACGATCCCGTGACGGTCGTTGTCCGCATCGTTCCCAAATGCCACGTCGAAGCGATCTTTCAAGGTGATAAGATTTGCCATGGCGTAGGGGGATGAACAGTCCATCCGGATCTTGCCGTCCCAATCCAATGGCATAAAGCGAAAGGTCGGATCGACGGATGGATTGACGATCTCGATGTTCAGTCCGTATCGCTCCGCAATGGGTTGCCAGTAGGCCACGCCGGAGCCGCCGAGAGGATCAATGCCGAGCTTCAGCGTTGCTGATTTGATGGTGTCCATCTGAATGATGGATGCCAGATCGCCGACGTATGTATCGAGGTAGGCGTATCGATGCGTTGTTGAGGCCCGCCGAGCGCGTTCGATCGTAAAGCGGTTACATCCGTGGAGTTTATTCGTCAAAAGGGTATTGGCCCGGTCTTCAATCCACTTGGTGACCTGGGTATCGGCGGGGCCTCCATGGGGTGGGTTGTACTTGATGCCGCCGTCTTCGGGCGGATTGTGTGAGGGGGTAATCA
>CAYTAS010000211.1:0-2944 GCA_964435885.1 uncultured Nitrospira sp.
CCAGGTTGCCCGTGGCCTTGCGGTAATCACGGATGGCTTTGCGCGCCTCAGCCAGTTTCAGCTTTCCGAATCCTCGTGAGGGAAAGAATTGCTCGATGATCGTACGCCGGTACCGTTCCACGGCCGTGCCGTCGCCTGCTTCGGCCTGCGCGCGGGCATGCAGGAAATCGCGAGTGCCGGGTGATGCGTAGTAGAGGTCTTTGACCAGCGCCAGCAGTGCTGGCTTCGACTCCGCGTTCAAGCGCCGGCGAATGGCCGACCATCCGGTGGACTTCTTCTCGCTCGTCATAACTCTCCTTGAAACGCGCGGTGGAGCATGGAGTGAAAGAGATCATCCAACCGGCGGCGGGAGGCTGTTTGCTCGGCTTGCATGGCCCGGATGTCGGACACGCGGGCGGCGAACTCCTTTTGTAGTGAGAGCGGCGGAACAGGAATTGGCACCTCTCTCAATCTATCGCTGTCCAGTTTCTTTGTCCCGTGTCCTGCGGTTGAAACTTGATTCAGCATGTAAGGATGTTGGGCTTGAAGTGCCCAGCGCAAAAACTCAGGTTCAATGGGCTGCTTCGGCAACAATGCCTTCATGTCTTGATTGATGGCCACTGGCACACGGCAAAGACGAATAGGGACGGTGTGTGCCAAAATCATTCCGCGCACGACAATGAGCACTGTGTCCTTCGGGATAAGTTGAAGGTTCGACTTCTCGAACGCTTCTGCGCTCACATGGTCTTCGGCGCCAGTAATTTCTTCTGCCTTCATGTCCTTCGGCGAAACCCAAGGCGTTCTTCCATTCCAAAAATCTGGGTTCTCTTTGGACGGAGTTGCTCCACTTCCAAGGTCAACCACTTCGCCGAGGGGAAGAATTGGCAAGCGCGACGTCTTCTGGATCGAATCACCGAACATTTCGTGGAAAAGGGCGGGGATGAGGTCGGCAGTGCGGCGGTCGGCTTGGGCGCGCAGCTTCCGCAACTCATCCGCTTCGTCCAGCAGCTTCACAATCCGCTCCTGCTCCGCCAACGGGGGAACAGGGATTGGGAATGTTATCAGGAAGTCGGCAGGCACACGCTGCTGCCCCGCGCTACCGGTAAAACTAGCCTCCGCCGCTGAACGAAATGCTGGCTGACGAATGAATGCGAATACCCATCTTGGCAGAACACTTCCGGTTGACCGTAAGACATGAAACTCGGTGGAACCAAAACCAAAACCATTGCAAAGGTTGCTAGCTACCGCTGCCTTACCGTTTTGCATGCAGGGCGTGATTTTCGCAAACAGAACGTCATTCTCGCCGAATGGCGTATAGCCTTTGGCAACTTCGCTATATCGCCGGTGTTCTGGCCGAGGGATGGTGCCGCTGATTTCATCGACGGCAGCCATGGGAACAAACGTAACTTCAGCATCGGCGCCAGGCGCATCAGATGCCGCGAGCTTTGGATTGACGGTGCACACTTCGCCCAGCGGCTTTGTCGGCCAGCGTTTCATTTCTTATCACTAATTTGAGCGAGCAGTGCGTTGCCGCGCTTGATGATTGCACTCTCAAGCTCAAGCACCTCACTGAGAATGTCTCTTGGCTTGTCGTGGTTGGCCGCTTCGATGGTGACGGGCTTGTAGCGGCCCGCTGCCAGGCTCCAATCGTTCTCCTTAATCTTCTCAACCGACACGCGATAGCTGTTCGGTCCTTCGTCACGATCAGGCCATTTGGCGAGTGCGTCGGGAATGTCATTCGCCTCTATCGGCGTACGCTTGTCGTCGAGGCTGTAGCCGTCGGTGGTGAGGTCGTAGAACCAGACGTTTTCTGTCTTCTTCCCCTTTTCAAAAATCAACGCAGCGGTGCCGACACCGGAATATGGCTTGAACACGCCACTCGGCAAACTGATCACCGCTTGTAGGTCGCACTCGGTCAGGAGCAGTTCGCGCAGGCTTGTCGCCGCATTCGTCGAGCCGAAGAGCACGCCGTTGGGTACAATGACGCCCGCGCGCCCGCCTGGCGCGAGATGGTCGATGAACCATTTGAGGAAGAGCAGCTCTGTGGCGCGGGTATTCAGCTTGTAGTTGAGGTCGGCCAGGATACTTTCGTCCTGAACTTTTCCAGCGAACGGCGGGTTGGCCAGAATGATGTCAAACTGCTGACCAGGATAAGCGCCGCCGAAGCCAGTAGTAAGCGGGTTCAGCATAGAGACGTGCGCTTTCTCCAATTGGTGGAGGTAGAGATTCAAGATGGCGATCTTCACCATGTTCGCGTCGTTGTCGAAGCCAGTGAAAGCGTGCTCTTCAAGAAACTTCCACTGCGCAGGCTTGAGCTGCCCGCCGTCTGCAAGCCCTCGCTTCAAGTCAGCAGGCTTGGTGTTCTGCCGAAGAATATGCGTGAAGGCTGAGATGAGGAATCCCGCTGTGCCGCAGGCCGGATCGCAGATTCGATGCTTCGGTTGCGGGTTCACGAGCCCCACGATCAGGTCGATGATGTGACGCGGCGTGCGAAACTGGCCGTTGGTGCCGGAGGCCGACAGTTTGCTCAGGAGATACTCATACATGTCGCCCTTGAGGTCGTGGCCATCGTGAGCAGACAGGTCCATCCCATGGATGGCTTGCACCACGGCGCGGAGCGTGGGCCGGTCGTAAATTTTGAGGGTCGCGCGGCTGAAGAGAAGCTTGCCGGTGTCTGTCAGACCGGGCAGCTCGTGCAGCTTTTCGATCGCGTCGCGGACGGCGCTGAACATCGGATCGCCTGTCAACGTGACGAAGTTGCCCCAGGCATACTTGGCCCATTTGCCGGAAAAGATGCAGGCATATTTCTTGTCGAGGCTGGCGAGGACATTGTCCTTCTCCGTCAGTAATCGCAGGAACAGCAGATAGGAAATCTGCTCGATCGAATCCATCGGATTGTTCACGCCGCCGGCCCAGAGGATGTTCATGAGCTGATCGACCTTCTGCCGGAGGCCGGAGGAAAAGA
>CAYTAS010000212.1:0-2939 GCA_964435885.1 uncultured Nitrospira sp.
GAGTCAGGGATTGCTCTATGCTCTCGAAGTGCTCTATTCCGTCTCCGGCTGGCGCGTTCCGCTCGTGCTCGTGAACGTCTCGCGGGCGCTGGCCGCCCCTATTACGCTTGAACCGGATCACAACGATGTCTTGGCTGCGCGAGACTCTGGCTTCCTGCAGATCCACGCTGAGACCTGCCAGGAAGTGCTGGATTCGATTCTCATGGCCTATCGGATTGCCGAGGATGAGCGGGTCATGTTGCCGGTCATCGTGAATCTGGACGGTTTCTATTTGTCCTTTACCCGCGAGCCGGTGAGCGTACCGGATCCAGGTCAGGTCCGGGAATTTTTGCCGCCGTTCCGTCCCGCTCATCTCGGGTTTAGAGCCTCAGCCCCCCACGCGCTCGGCACAGCCGTGTTGGGCGGGTCGATCTACAGTTATTTCTGACATCAGATTCATTTGGCGTCGATGAATGCGTTGGAGGCGCATGAGGAAGCCGCCCTCGAGTTCGACCGGCTGTTCGGCCGTCGCTATGGGGTGGTGGAAGGGTACCGGCTTGAGGACGCTGAGGATGTCTTAGTCATGACCAATGCGTTTGCAAGCAAAGGCAAGGCAGCCGTCGATGCGGCAAGGGAAGAGGGCCGCAGGGTGGGCCTGCTCCGGCTCCGCCTGATCCGCCCCTGGCCCGCTGACGCGATCCGACGCGCGCTGGTTGGCAGGCGGGCTGTGGCGGTCCTGGATCAGAATCTCTCGCCGGGTCAGGGTGGGATTCTCTTTCAAGAAATCGGGGCGTGCCTCTATCATGAACCGCAGCGGCCGCGGGCGCTCTGTTCCTTTATCGGAGGACTGGGAGGAAAGAATATTTCTGAAGGGGAGTTTCGCGCCATCTTCGAGCAGACGGCAGAAGCTGGAATCCATGGCAAAGGCATCGGTCCGGTGCTGCTCTATACAGAAGCCGAGCACAGCGAAATGACTCAGCTCCAGGTACTGGCTGCGGGGCCAAGACCGAATGGCTCGTAGCCAATGTCTCGTGGCTGGAAATGCTCGTCACGCGTCAGTCGTCGATCGTGAAACGGACGGCACGCGGGCTGAGGGGCGACGAACGGAATTCCACGGATGGCGATTGACGAGTCACGAATAACGAGTTCCGACCATGACATGGCAACGCGAGACATTTAAGAAAATTAAACAGGTCCCACGTGAGGAGCATGTGTTCCCGGGTACGTCTCTTTGCGCCGGATGCGGGGGGTTGGAAGCGCTCCGACTGGCTGCGAAGGGGTTGGGCGATCACGTCGTCTATGTGAACGCGGCCGGCTGCTTCACGATGTTGGCTGCTTATCCCTTCACGCCGTTTAAGGGCTCATGGCTCTATACCACCATGGGGTCTGCACCTGCCGGGGCGCAAGGTATTCGTGATGCCTTGGATGTCTTGATCGCCAAAGGACGGTTGCCGAAGGAGGAGAATCTCAAGATCGTCGTGTTGGGAGGGGATGGCTCCACGTATGACATGGCACTCTCCTCGACGTCGGGTGCCATTCATCGCCGTCTCGATTTTTATTACTTCTGTTATGACAATGAAGCCTACGGGAACACCGGGATGCAGTTGTCTTCCGCGACACCCTATGGGGCAAGGACGACGACCTCCCCCTGTAGTCTGCAGCACCAAGCCGGTACGCTGCAGGAAAAGAAAGATATCTTCGAAATCTGGCGCGCACACAAACCACCCTATATCGCAACCGTCGCTCCGCGCTATCCCCTCGATCTGGAAGAGAAGTTCGCGCGAGCGTCCAAATTCGAGGGACCAAAGCTCTTCCTCGCACTGTCCGCCTGCCCGACAGGATGGCTGTACGATCCTGGTGAGACACCGGAGGTCGCGAAATTGGCGGTCGAGACCGGTCTGTGGCCATTGAAGGAGGCGATCAACGGAGCGGTCACTCATACCTACATCCCCAAGCGCAAGCCGGTGGAGGACTATCTGAAGTTGCAGGGGCGGTTCCGGCATCTCTTCGAGCCGACGAGACAAGACGAAGCCATTCGACACATTCAAGAGCGAGTTGATTCATATTGGAAGGCCGTCAATGAGTAACAATCGTGTATGAAGGTGATCCATGGAGATCAAGGTGTTGCTCTATAACTGCAAAGGGCTCTGCGATTCATTCAAAGACTCTGACATGAATAAACTCCCGTTCGAGGTCGAATCAGACTTGGATGTGAAGTACACGGTTCTCAGTCCACAGTTGTGCGGACAGGGGGGGAATGCCATTTTGGAAGAGGCGATGAATACGGCTGGCCCGGACAGCTATCTGCTTGTCGGCGCCTGTGCTCCGAAAGCCCGGGAGAAGCTTTTCAAGAAACTTATTCGCGCAACCGGCTTCAACGACAAGCATTTTGTGCCGGTCGATATCCGGGGCACCGATAACACGGGAATCCTGGAGCGATTACGAGAAGCCACCGAGGGGATCTTGGCAAGTGCTGACCGATGAAATCATGAGCAATACACGCCTCATCATCGTCGGTGGAATCGCAGGCGGAGCCAGCGCGGCAGCGAGAGCGCGGCGGCTGTGCGAAGACTGCGAGATCATCGTCTTTGAACGCGGTCCGCACGTGTCGTTTGCCAACTGCGGGCTGCCCTATTTTGTCGGTGGTGAAATCGCCGAGCAAGACAGTCTTCTGGTGCAAACGCCGGACAGTCTCAAGGCGCGCTTCAATCTGGACGTGCGTGTCAAGGCCGAGGTCGTTCGCATCGACCGTGCGGCTCGACACATTCGCGTGCGCGAGGTGGAAACCGGTCGCGAATACGAAGAAGCCTATGACGCGCTGATTCTTTCCACGGGCGCATCGCCTCTGAAGCCGCCCATTCCTGGAATCGACCGTCGGAACCACTTTGTCGTGCGGAACATTCCAGACGTGGAACGAATCGTGGCGTGGTCGAAAGATTGCCGACGCTGCCGCGCCGTGG
>CAYTAS010000213.1:0-2906 GCA_964435885.1 uncultured Nitrospira sp.
TCGGAGTTCTTTGTGACGCCCGACCTCCAATTCAATCGCGCGCTGCAAAACCGGGCGATCGAGCAGGCGGGGCGCTTTGTGGCGGCTGACTTGGCGGCGCGATTTCTGTTGCAGCTTGAGACCGGCGCTCTGACGACGCACGCGTCCGTGCCGGCCTCAGACTCCGAGTCGCAGAAGGATTGAGGATGGCACCGATGGCCTCGGCCGTGAATTATGCGCAGCTGGAGACGGCGCTCAATCAGCAGCCGCCGGGACCGCTCTACCTTGTCGTCGGAGAAGAAGACCTGCTCAGAGATCATGCGATTGCGACTGTCAAGCGCGTCGTGCTTGGGAGCGGCGGAGATGAATTCAATTGCGAACTGTTTTACGGCGATGAAGCGAGCGGAAGCGACATTCGAAACAGCGTGGCGGCCGTGCCTGTGTTCGCCCCACGGCGGCTGGTTGTGGTGAAATCGGCAGAGAAGCTGTCTGCTCGGGAAGGCGATCTGCTGATCGACTGCCTCCAGAATCCGGTAGAGTCCACGACGCTGGTCTTCGTGAGTCCGAAGCTGGATGGTCGTCTGAAATTCTCTCAAGCCCTCACGCGGGCGGCGGTGGTCGTCGACTGTTCGCCGCTCCGTGATGCTCAATTGCCTCCATGGATTATGCAAGAAGCAGAACGGGTTGGAGTACGGCTTGAGGACCATGCGGTTCACGTACTACGTGAAGTGTGCGGAACCTCCCTTTACACGCTACGACGCGAATTGGAAAAGCTCGCCTCGTACGTGCCGTCCGATCGTTCGGCGACCGCTGCCGATGTCCACGTACTCCGCGGGGTCGATCCGGGCGCGTCTGTGTTCGACCTGACGCAGGCGATCGCGCAGGGCGATCGAGGGCGAGTCCTCTCGATCTTGTCCCGCAATCTTGAAGCCGGAGAGGCCCCGCTTCGCATTTTGGGATCCCTCGCATGGCAATATCGCCGACTTTGGAAGGTCAAAGATGTGTTGGCCAAGGGAGGTCGGGAGGGGGAGGCTGCCAGGAGCTTGCGTATGGATCCACGGACGGTGCGCCCCTTTCTCGATCGGTTTTCCGAGGCGCATCTTCGGAACGCGCTAGGGCTTTTCCTGGACGTTGATGCGAAGCTCAAAGGAGGGAGCGGTAGTCGTCCACGAATGGTACTGGAAGGCTTGCTGTTGAAGCTCTGCAAAGAGCGCGCCGGTACGCACGTTGAACCGCCCCTACGACCTCCGGCTCCACCGAAACGAGCGCTCACTCGGGTGGTGTCGAACGTTCGAACGATTAAGAGCCCGAACCGGACAGCGCGTTGACGCGATGAGACAGACGAGAAATCCGGCGAGATGCGGTATTCCGATGAAGTACGCCTTTCGACACGGCTTTCCCGATTGCCGAGGCAGCTTTTTGCAGACTCGTCTTGGCCTCATCCGCATTTTTCCCGGCCACGGCCGATTCGACCTTCTTGATCAGTGTCTTCACCGTATTGACGGTCGCGCGGTTCCGTTCATGCCGACGCTCGGCTTGACGAGCTCGTCGAATGGTTGACTTATGAATCTGAGGCATGGAGTACTCCTGTAAAAAAGAGGATGACTTGTAGCATAAGGCTTCGCCGATCGTCAAGGATCGGCTCTGAGGAAGGGACATGGGTATGGTGAAAATTTCGGCACGAGACAGACTGATTCTGGCGTTGGATGTGCCTTCCATGGCGGAAGCGGATGGGCTATTGGACCGGCTCCAAGGACATATCTCCTTCGTCAAGGTCGGCCTCGAGCTCTACACCGCGGCAGGTCCCGAGGTCGTAAAGCGGATTGTCGAGCGGGGCATGCGGGTATTTCTCGACCTGAAGTTTCTTGATATCGAGGAGACGGTTCGCCGAGCGACGAATCGGGTCGCCTCGATGGGAGTTGAGTTCTTGACCGTTCACGCCAATCGCAAGGCGCTGACAGCTGCCGTCCAGGGGCGGGAGGGATCGCCGTTGAAATTGCTCGCGGTGACCGTGCTCACGAATTTTGACGGCCAGGATCTCCGGGAAATGGGAATTCAGCGGACGATCCAAGACCTCGTCACCGCCAGGGCATTGCTCGCTTCGGAAGTAGGCTGTGATGGTGTTGTAGCGTCCGGTGAAGAAGCGTCGGCCATCCGGCAAAAAATTGGGCCGTGTTTCACAATCGTGACGCCGGGCGTCCGACCAACCGGCAAAGGAGCCGACGATCATGCCCGTGCGACCACCCCTACACAAACGATCGCGTCCGGCGCAGACTATCTCGTGATTGGTCGGCCAATTCGTGATGCTGCCAATCCCGCAACAGCGGTCGCCGGCATTCTCGCAGAAATGCAGGTTGCCTTTGATGCGAGGGGGAGGACGATAGCTGGTTGCGACTAGAATCGGCCCTTTGCTAATATCAGCTTCTTCCAGCCCGTGTGGTGGGTGTAGCTCAGTTGGTTAGAGCGCCGGATTGTGGATCCGGAGGTCGCGGGTTCGAAACCCGTCATCCACCCCATACCCTCTCCCCATAACTGCTGATGGCATCAGTTGATTTGAAGATGCGGGTCCAGCGAACAGCGCCGCTGGTTGCGCCGGGGTTGCAGAATTGGGCAGGACCACTGGCGTATCGAGTCGGTCGACGGCTTGCTTATTCCCGCCGGGAATCAGATGGCCATAGAGGTCTACGGTCACCTGAATGGAGCTATGGCCCATCTGATCTTTCACATAGACCGGACTTTCACCGTTCTGCAGGAGGAGCGAGGCAAATGAATGGCGTAGGTCATGGAATCGGACCTGTCGCACCCCCGCTCCCTTCAGCAGTCGAAAGAATTTCAGGCGGATCCGGTTCTGATTCAGTGGCTGGCCTTGCTCGTTACAAAAGACCCACGGGGGGACTTCCCTCCATTCGCGTGTTACGGCTTCTAGT
>CAYTAS010000214.1:0-2857 GCA_964435885.1 uncultured Nitrospira sp.
TAAAATCGTTATAGGCCTGAGTGGCGAGAGTATTACGGTCTGCCAAGAAGAGAATGCGCGGGCGTCTCGACGGTTCCCGACTCCGATTCCAACGAGATTGAAAGATTTTCCAAGCAATTTGAAAAGCGATCGATGTCTTTCCCGTGCCGGTGGCCAGCGTCAGGAGAAGCCGATCATCGCCCTTCGCTATTCGCTCCAATACTCGCTGGACGGCAATCTCCTGATAAAAGCGAATGATCCAGCTTCCGCTTTTATCTGAAAACGGCACGCTGGCAAAACGATCCCGCCAGGCATCCTGTTTGGCAAAGGTCAGTTTCCAGAGGTCATCCGGGCTGGGGTACTGTGGCCACTCGCCCTCCTGGCCCGTTTCCATGTCGATGCCGTAGAGCCCTTGGCCGTTCGTCGCGTAGGTGAAGCGAATGGCCAGCTTCCCCGCATAGTCTTTCGCCTGCCCTACCCCTTCCGTCAGTTCTTCATCCCAGGCCTTGGCTTCAATGACAGCGAGTTTGGTGTTGTGATAGACGAGGACGTAATCGGCGATGAGCGGCTTCGCGCGCCTCCCCAAGCCCTCGATGCGGCCCAAGGTGATGGGATACTCGCGCAGCACGCGGCTTCCTTCCACCACACCCCAGCCTGCCGTCTTGAGGGCAGGATCGATATGCTCGGCTCTGGTTTCAGCTTCGTTCATAGCGTGTCGTTCCCACCACTGATGGCGTGGAAAATTTTCAACTTCAACGCTTCACTGTCTTCATTGCAGCTGAGCACAGCATCCATCCATTCTCCAAGCAATTCCTTGGAGATGTTGCCGGCAGCCACGTGGTAGCTGATATTTTCTGACTCCCGAATGAAGGCGTTGATGCTGCGCAGATACCCGTTCAAGAGGAGCATCTGAGCGCAAAGGGTAATGGCGATGCGTTTATTGCCATCCTCAAAACAATGAAACTTGCAGGCACAGAAAAACAAATGTGTGAGCTTGGCATCGAACGTCGGATAGTAATCATCATTCTGGATGTGCTGAAGCACAGCATCGAGCTTGCCGATGTCAAGTTGACCTAACGATCCGCCGCCGCTGACCTCCACGGTTTTTCCGTGAATCTCAATCGCTTGCTCGACAGTCACATACACCCAGGTCATTATTCTCGTTCTTTGAGGCGCTTCATCACGTCCTTAGCCTCTTCCAGACGCTCGGCCAATTCCCGGCTCTTCTCTCCAAGAAACCGTTCGAACTCATCACGCTGGAGCGGGGTGACATATTCCTGAAGCTGAAGGTGCAAGGCGTCGCGGAACGCCAAATCGCGGCTAGCCATTTTATTCCGCACCTTTTCAATTAATGGTTTCCAGTGCGCTTGCTTTTCAAAAGCGGCGAATAGGCTGTCCACTTCCCATGACGTAAGTTTGCGCCCCTTGGCTTTACAATTCTGGGCTAACACATCTGCAAACCCGACCTCATACGATGCAATAACATCCAAGACTTCTGAATAAAACGTGTCCCGGATGTTGGCGCGCTTATCGAGACACAGTACCCGGCGATAAACCTGTGCCTTCTCGCGGAAAATGCTCACATAGATTTTGTCCGTGTAGACGGCATATTTGAAATTTCCCATGTCCACGCAATCCTTCAGCGCATCTGTGAACTGCTTGCGATAGTTCTCCTCAATGAAGGCGGATTGGATGAAATCTTCGTCGCGCTGATTGATGTACTTCGTCCCGCCGCCGGTACGCCGGTTGATCGTGTCGATGACGATGTCCAGAATGGCCTTGCGCAACAGTCCTGCCCGTTCGGACTCTGTCATGAGCATGGCAAGATTGAGAAAGGCGCGAAAATCAAGCACTCCCAGCCGGACCGTCTTTGTGGTGATCCCGAAATGTGTTTCGGGATCACCCACCTCTTGAATAGACAACTTCAATGATTTCAGTCGGTTACCCGTCACCACCTCATACCCATTTCGGGCCAGTTCTTCGGCATTTTGCTCCAAGTAATTTTCCACTGTGCGGAGTGTCACTTCGAAAAACGCCGCCACTTGCTCTTTGAGGACGACCGTCTTGCCCTCAAACGGGATACCACGGAGGCCCGCCGCCTTCTCAATTTCAGCCAGCGCATAGGGATTGTTCAGGATATTCTGCCGATCCACCGCCGAATTGGTCAGGTCTTTGCTCATAGGATGATTCCTACAATTCTCCATTGAAGGCCTGGTGTAACAGCGATTTCTTCAACTCGCCCAGCGCGGCGAGCTTTTGCCGGTAGATGGCTTCGAGGCGTTGGGTTTCTACAGCGAGGGTGTCGAGTTGGTCAACAAGCCTGTGTTGTTCAGATATTAGCGGGACGCAAATCGGAAGCGTTCGGACGGCTTCGTTGCTGACCTTCTTCATCGTCGGATTTGCGCCTTGTGCTCGACCCGTAATCTCTTTCCGGAGTTCTGGTGTTCGCATCTGGTAGTAAAGAAATTCCGTGATGACCTTTGTCGGATCGGGATTCATCCGCATGATCAAGTCGGGATAGATGGTCGGCTTCTTAATCCCGGATGCGATGGCGACGTGCCCCACCAACTCTGGTGTGTTACTGCGTGTGATCAGAAAGTCGCCGTTCCGAACCCAGTATCGCGCTCTCGAATCCGTTTCAGCTGAGGTGAATTTGATTTTGTCCGGCCTGAATACAAAACCCGTGACAGCTGAAAGCGTGAGAACCGGCGTGCCTGAATCAGCATGATTGGCAGCAGGAGGCGACCACCCATTCTGTGGTTGCACCGCCAATACTTCTTCTAGCTGCTTCTCCACCCACCCCTTCCCACGCTGGGTGAAGATGGATTGGAGATGGCTTTCGAAGACGGCGCGGGTGTTTTTGAGATTCTGTTCGGCG
>CAYTAS010000215.1:0-2831 GCA_964435885.1 uncultured Nitrospira sp.
CTTACTGCCCGGTGACCGAGATGCTCAAAGATCCCGGTCGCGTGGAGCTGGAAGGGGGATTCACCAATGGCCAACTGAAAGAAATGGTGGCGGCCGGGTGGACCATCGGCGGCGAATCCACAGAGGGACTCAACTACATAGATTTCCACACGTTAGAGAGTGCCGCAGCTGATATGGACCAGCACCTGACTGATCTCCAGAGGCTCGGCTATCAACGTCCGATCTTCTGGTGCTACGAAGATGCGAAGCATAACGCCGCGCTCGATGCCGAGCTGGCGAAGCGCAGCGTGGTAGCCGCATATAGTGGGAACATTTTTTCCGACAATACAAGCCGCTCTCTCTATGGAGGTCTCACCAATCCGTATAATTTATGGGCGGTGTCGGGCGATGCTCGATCATTGACGGAGATCATCGCGGCGATCGACCATGCAGTCAAATACGGTGGGCAACTTGGGTTAGAGTGGCAACGGTACGATCAGGACTTCCCCCCGGTCGCCGACTATCTGGTTAAACTGCGTGCGGAGGGGAAAATCGAAATCGTGACGGTGGAAGACATGATTGCCCGCCATGGCATCAAGAGCGGTACACCAATCGCGCCCCCACCGGCTGGTCCCCCACCACCTACCCCTCCGCCAGCAGGCCCCCCATCGGCTGCGCTGTTACCGTTTGATCAAGTTGAACGTTCCTTTACTCAAGCCGCGGGCCTGTTCTCCGGCCTCTGGGCACAGGCGAGGGCTCGCACCGTCCGTATTGCGTTGCTTGGCGATTCACAGGAAACAGCACCGGAAGGGAAGGGCGACGTGTATGTGCCGCGTCTTCAATACGAAGCGTGGAAACGATACCAGAACGTGCCTGAAACCGTTGTAACCGGCTACCACTCTTTCGGCGGTGGCGCTCCGTATGGAGATTGGCTCCTGAGGGGGGCGGCTGCCCGCCCTGGGGCATCCCCGACTCGCATGACCTCCCAGCGGCACTTACCAGGAATACCAGCCGCCGCCCATGCTGCACCGGCGGGAGCGCAGTCGGTGAACGGACAGCAGTACGGGCAGCTGATAGTCCTCGAACCCGATGCGCGCAGTCTCAACCCGGCAGCGGCAATTCCGACGACCAATCAATACTTCTGCACTCAAGGGTCGGTACGGGCCGAGGTTTTTGCTGCGACCCATCCGCAGTCCGGAGGCATTCTCTACAAAGCACGGCCGTCTGATGTGACGCCTAGCTACTCCGCAACGGCAACGGTTGAAGAAACAGCGCCGCTCTCGCTGGTTGACGCAACGTTTATCGTCAAGTCTTTCACAACGGTCCCACTGCCTTTCAATGGACAACCTCACCAACAGTTGGAATTACTCGGCAGTTTGACGTCTAATTTAACGGATATCATTGGCGCACGCTTTAAGAGCGACCAATGTCCGCATGGCCTCGTCATCCAGGATCTCAGTGCCGGCGGACTGTCCACCAAGGAGTTTCTTAGTACCTACCGGGCAGCCGGATTCCTGTTTCGCGCCATGGGTTTCGACGCGGCCGTTCTTCACTTTGGCGCCAACGATGTCGGTGAAGGGGCAACGGCAGAGATGTTTCGTACCGACACGGAACGGCTGATCGCTCGAATCCGTTCCTGGGCCGGCAAGCCCGATTTTCCCATCATTTTGATGAGTGATCCCTATCGGAAGGGGCTGAACCCTGCCTCGGAAGCCGAATATGCCCGCTATCCCGGCGCACTGCGAGCCATCGCCGCCTCGGATCCAGCGGTACTGGTGATCAATTCACGACGTTTGATGGATGAACGCGGATGGAAAGCGGATCAACCCAACCGATTATCTGAAGTGCTCCTTGATGATGTGCACTATACTCCGCGCGGCGCCATCGAGTTGGCAGAAGAGGAAATGAAGGCACTCTTAGGTCCGTAACGTCCCACCAAAGCTCAAGGATCTCCGCCGTCTCTGCCTTCCGATGATCGAATGACCACCCTATCGCCGGACTTCACGCACATGCTTCGAGGGCTGGATGGCCCCAAGAGACGCCTGCGATCGTTCCATGCGGGTCTCCGAATACTTAATACTCCTGTAACATACGGGGCGTATGCTACGTCCTCCGCTGGTGTGTGCCCAGTGACTGTGGTGGAAGGAATCGTGCATGGCATCACAACGCCCAAAGACGATTTTGATCGTCGAAGACGAACCGGAGATTGCACAATTGGTTAAGCACTATCTTGATAAGGAAGGCTTTCACCCCTGCATCGCTCAAACCGGCATAGAGGCACTGAAGCTCGTCGCAAGCGAACACCCCGACCTCGTCATCCTTGACCTCATGCTCCCTGAAATGGACGGATTAGAAGTGTGTAAATCTATCCGTCAGAAGCCGGAAACGTCGTTGCTGCCGATCCTCATGTTGACAGCGAAGAACGAAGAGTCCGATACCATCGTCGGACTGGAGTTGGGGGCCGATGACTATGTGACCAAACCCTTCAGTCCCAAAACCTTGGTGGCTCGGGTGAAGGCTCTCTTCCGCCGCCTTGAGCGGACGAACGATCAGAAACCGACCTCCTTGACCTACGGTCCGCTCCAGATGGACCTCATTCGCCATGAGGTGACCGTGAAGGGGAAAGAGGTTCCGCTGACGGCTAAAGAATTCGGGCTGCTGGAGTACTTATTGCGTCATCCCGGCCGGGTCCTGACGCGAGACATGCTCCTCAACGCTGTGTGGGGGTACGACTACTATGGAACGACTCGAACCGTCGACGTCCACGTTCGGCGTCTCAAGGTGAAAATGCCGTTTCTCAACGAATCGATCGTGTCCGTCAAATCGCTCGGCTACAAACTCTCGGACCAGCC
>CAYTAS010000216.1:0-2798 GCA_964435885.1 uncultured Nitrospira sp.
GGCCGTGCGATCAGGATATCCGCGTTCACTGTCCCTTCCGCTCGCAAGCTTCCCGCCCCGACCATCGGCGTCTCTGGCTGAGTGAGCTCGTTGCGCATGAGCGGTTTCGAGGGCGCAGCTGGAATCACACCACCCAGATGCGATCCCGCGATCCGATCCGCCAGCGCCAACGTCCCACCGCCTTTGCTCTGCTGTTGCAGCCCTGTGGTCGATTTCAACATCTGCGCTTGTTGCTGGGCCCGATCACTCGCCACCATCGCCACCACCAGGGCGACCACCGCGATCAACCCGATCACAAGATAGAGCGGTATTTTATTGGCGCGACGGACCCCGGCTCCGGGTGCGAGTGACCCCGGCGACCGCTCAGGAGACATCTGCGGATGGGCGGAGGGACTCACGTTCCGTTATTCCTTCCGCACCCAGGCCCCGGCCTGTGCGAGTACCTGTTGGTCCATGCGATAGGCCCGGCTTAACGATTGCGACCCGATGAAGACCGTGACACGGTACAGGCGAGGCTCGAACGGACCATCGACCACATAGCCAAACGGCAGGCCCACGTCATGGCTCACGGCCGACTGTACTACTCTCGGCATGTCGTCCCGTGTGGAAGGATTCATGCGTGTGGTCACACGAGACTCCATCACCCCATAGCCTTTTCGCCGTAACGCCTCCATCAGCGCCACGCCGTAGGCGTCGGTGGCGGGATGGGTCAACGCGAGGCGGGTGTGGGCAGGAGGGTATAAGGCCTCCATCCTGGTGACCGTATCCTGTGCGAGCCGTTCCGGCACCTGAGGCGGCACAGTTCCTCTCACCAGATAGCCATAGGGCGACGGACTGACACAGCCAGTGAGCAGGAGTCCGACCGAGAGCACTAGAAACAGTCGTCGCCTCATCATTTCCTCCGTTGGATGGTCACCCGATCTTGATTCGATCCGACCCCTGCCACCAAGACTGCTTTCTCAAAGACAGTATCGACGATATACCGCCTGTCTTGTAGGCTGTAGTTCACCATCACTTCCTCGGCATCGGTGAACAGTCCGCCTTCTTTTCGGACGATCAAGAGGATCGGGGCTTCGGTCTGCGCGATCGATGGCGGCATCTCAATGACGGTCCGTGCCCCATCGTTGTAGACCCGTACCGGTTTCCATGCGGCGTGACCGGCCACGTCATACTCGAACGACAGCTTGGGCAGATAGTCATTGGTCTGCGGAATCGTCTTCTCCTTGATGTCCCGCTGCTGGCGAGCTTTGAGCACCTCAAACTTCATCGCCGAATCTTCGGGATAGCTAAACGCGACTTGCGGCATGTAGCGTGTCTTATGCGACCGCAGCCGCAGATAATAGGCGCGGCGATTGGTCGCGACGACCAACGAGGTCTCCAAACCCACTTCACGCGGTTTGATGATCACGTGTTGGACTTCTTCGGCTCCGCTCCCGGTCAGCGCGGGCTCAATCGACCACCGGACGTTATCGCCGACATTGACCGAGTTGACGTGTTCGCCCGGTTGTAAGGCCACATCGCAGACATGCAGCGGCGCACAGACAATGCTGATCTGGTTGACGCCGTAGGGAAACGTGATGAATCCATTGGCCCCCGCCACCGGCGCACTGCCTGCTGTCGTGCCTTGTTCCCCGTACGCCAGCCCCGCTTGTTCTTGGGGCGTGAGGGCCGGATTGGCTCCGGACAGCACCTCCTCCACGCTGGGATCACTCCCCGCCGTCGCAGGGAGCGGCAGCAGCACGAGCACCACACACAGGACGATGTTCCTCATTCGGTTCCTCACTCCTCATAGGTGTTTGGACCAGGAGAAATCGCGCACATAGACCGAGAGCGGATTGCGCCGGAGCTCCTCCTCCGTCACCGTCGTGGACGGGTCGGCACGATAGACCGTCACGAGCGCCCGCATCGGGACCGGCGGGGTCTTCACTTCTCCTTTGCGGTCCCACACGGACTCCAGCCAGGTGACCTCCCAGGTGTCCGCGGTTTGCGGCAGGACCGTGGAAATGTCCACCGTGACCGTTTCTTTCTCCGCGCGTGTAAAGGGGTTCGAGTCCTCGGTGCCGTTCATCCATTGGTTCATCTTGCCGGTCGCTGGATCCTGTTCGCTCAACATCGCATAGACCTGATAGACCGCTTTGCGCTGGAGGGCGGCATCGACCGTCACCAGCCGCGCATTGGCGATAAATTCGCCAATGGTGGCCGCCAGCACGCGCGGATCGGCCGGGCTCGCCGTCTCGACCGGCCCAATCGCCGTCGCATGGCCGTGTGAATCGACGTGGTAGAGAAAGGGGATGAATTTGGATTGGCTCCCGACGTAGGCGATCCCTCCCACCGAGGCCAGGGCAATGAGCAGACAGAGGATCGCGATCATTTCCCAGGATCGGCGGGTCGCCACTTGCGCCTTCATCAGATCGTTCCAGGTCCGTCGAGCCGAAAGATAGGGATTGGCGTGCTCCCCGACCCGTCGCCCACCGTCGACGACGGCGGGTTGGGACTGTCGTTCGTCCGTCGAGGCCCGCTCCCCTCCCAAGAGGTACTTCACGTCCTTCCAGGCTTCAATCAGGGTGCTCATGTTGTGACCTCTTCATAGAGTCCATAGTCACGCAGCGTGAGTCCACGACGTACGAGCCATTCGTCCGTCCAGGCCTCGCCGTGCTTGGCTTCCAGCGCACGGATCTCCGCGATGGACTCTTTATCCGACGCGCCGACAAAGGCGAGGGCCAAGGGTCCTAATGCGAGGTCATAGAGCCGATGGCCATCTTCCGAACTGTAGTAATACTGGCGTTTCGGAATGGCCG
>CAYTAS010000217.1:0-2793 GCA_964435885.1 uncultured Nitrospira sp.
GTCGTGAATGGAGGACGTGCTGTACGGACCGGAGAGCGGATCGATGATCCCGACCGTGATCGGTTCTGAGGCATAGGCAATAGGTCCTGACCTCGAGGGCTGGAGCAAGTCGGTCAAGCCTCCGAGTGCGAGCGTGCCACCCGTTACGGTTGTGAGCTTCAGAAACCTTCGACGGGAGAGATTATGCATGGGTCCTGTCTCCTCTACATTGGCAGCGGCGGAACCCCGATCGCGTCCACCGCTCCTCTAGGCTCGAACTGATCCGAGCTGCGCTTCCAGCTCGGCGATGCGCGATTTCAACGCCGCAATGGCCTCCTCCACCTCGTCGAGAGAATAGCGCGGAGTGATGTACTTCGGGCAGTTCCAGTCATAGGACACGACATCTATGATGACGATCCGCTCCACCCTGTTACGCGTATCTCCCTGTGCGAGCCGCTCAGCAAGAGCCGAATGGCCTCGCGCGTCTTCCACTCGAGCATGACCGAGGATCTTCAACCGTGCCCGGTTCTTATAGTCCATGAGGAACAAGGCCACCCGGTTGTTCACGTGGAAATTCCCCGCGCTGATGAGCTGTCGGTTCCCCCGGTAATCGGCGAAGGCAAGCGTGGCTGGATCAAGGACTTTCAGAAAGCCTTTCGGCCCGCCCCGGTGCTGGACATAGGGCCAACCGGTTTCGCCGACTGAGCCCAGATAGAAACTGTCACGATCCGCAATGAATCGAGCCTCGGCTTCGCCGAGCGGATCGCGGTCAGACGCATCAGTGATCGTGAACGCACGCCCGTAGTACTGTTGCTGGGCTGAGCGGACCGATTCAGTCATCGTTATCTGCAGATATTTTCCCGCCATCGCCTTGTCCTCCATCGGGCGAGAGAGAAGGCGGCCTGAGGCCGCCTTCCCACCACCCCTGCTCGATCGATCAAAACACCACGACGCTCCATCCGTCGGCCAGGTAGCGCCTGAGGCTCAGCAGTCCCGAAGTTCCCGGCAACGCGTTGTCGTTCACGCTCGCCACTCCACACGACTTCACGCTCTCCGTCGCTCCGAACACCTCGGCGCAGGCGCACGATGCGCCCTGGACCACATCACGTACGGATTGATAGAGCGCATGGGCCGGATGTGTCAGCTTGGTCAGTTCCGCCGGCCACCTGGTGCCTGGCCCATTGAACACCACGGCGACCTCGTCGCCTTTCTGCTTCGACTCAGCAGCCAGGGCGAGCGCGTTGAACACCCGTCCCAGCGCCTCCTCCGCGCCGCTCTTGGGATCGGACAATATGACGATTGCTGTTTTCATCCTTCCTCCTCCATATCATTAAGAATAATACGAGTTAGTTGCTCACTGTTGCCGCAGCGCTTCCAACGGCGACCGTCACTCCGTGATAGGTTCCATCGCCTCCGGCATCCACCCCGCCGTCCACGGGGAGGATCACCCCGGTGACCCAGTTCGCCTTGACCAGGTACAGAACGGCATCGGCAATGTCCTTGGGCGTCCCGTACCGACCGAGCGGTTGCATGCCATGGAGGGCTTCGAGTTGCTCATCGGTGAGGTCGCCATAGAGAGGCGTGGGAACCACGCCGGGCGCGACTGCGTTGATGCGAATGTTTTCCCGCGCCAGTTCCACGGACAAATTCTTCGTCAACGCCATGATTCCGCCCTTGGCCGCGATCGGTGCGCTGGAAGGAATCCCATTCACACCGTTCGATGCGAGAATCGTCCCGATATTGACGATCGACCCACCGCGGCCTTGCCCACGCATTTGCCGAACCGCCGCTTGGGACAGGACAAAGGTCCCACGTAGATAGCCGAGAAAACTGTCAAGCTCTTCGACGGCATAGTCGGTGAATGGCTTCGTGTAGAAGATACCGGCATTGTTCACGAGCACAGAGAGCCGGCCAAATCGATCGACCGCCGCATCCACAACCCGGGTGGCCGTCTCGGGCCGGGTAATGTCCCCGGCGACGATCGCCAACCGGTCTGGCTGACCGAGCTTGGCCGCAGCTCCGACAAGCTTCTCTTCGCTGCGCCCGTTGAGAACCACGTTCATCCCCTCGCGAAGCAAGGCTTCCGTCACGGCCAGACCTATGCCGCTGCCGGCGCCTGTCACAATCGCGGTATTGTCATAGGTATTCATGTTTCTCTTCTCCTTCGGTTTGAAATGGACGGACATCTAAAACGCTCGCCGGAACCGGCAAGCTTTTCTCAAGGCTGACGGCACCGGCATGATCGATCGAATGAATAGGGTCATGATGGTTTTCTTTCTTCTCTCCTCATGCGTGAATACAAACGTATCTCTCACGCTCAATGGGCCTTCTGGCCTTAACCGCAGGCGCAGGACGAGGCGGCGCACCCGCTCGTGAGGGTGACTTCCGGAAAGTCGATGACGGTTCCGGCGATGTGGTTGATGTAATTACTGAAAATGTTCAGCGCGACATGCGCCACGGTCTCGACGATGTCCCCGTCGGTCAGTCCGGCTTGGCGCGACTGATCGAGCCCTGCCGCGCCGAGCTCCCCGCGCTGCGCGACGATGCTACGCGCCAACTTCAAAATGGCATCGATTCGAGGATCAACAGCGGTAGCTTGCCGAGCATCAGCAAGGTCCTGTTGAGTCAATCCCAACTTTCCGCCGACGAACGAATGGGCGCTCAGGCAGTAGGCACAGTGATTGGTCTCGGCCACGGTGAGCGCAATCTGTTCGCGCAGATTCGCGGGAAAGGCGCCCGCTGCAAGGGCACTATTCAGACTTAGGAAGCCGTTGAGCGCGGCAGGAGCGTTGCCCAAGACTCGAAAGAGATTGG
>CAYTAS010000218.1:0-2685 GCA_964435885.1 uncultured Nitrospira sp.
GGGCAGCACGGTCCGCTTCAATCGAGATCCGTCGACAACATAGCGGATATAGTCGAGCTCCATCGCGTACCAAGCCAGATCTCCTTTCGTCCACACCGTAAGCTCATTGATCGGAATCTCAAGCTTGTAAGAATTGGCGAATGCCTCTCGCATTCCCTTCTCAAGCTCCGTCCAGCCGACATACTTACGGCCGGCGATCGCGTAACTGATGATATCGGCATCGTGCGCCATCAGTCGTGAAAGGGTCGGCAGATTTTTTTCTGCGTTGGCGCGCACCATCCGACGAATAGCCGATTCAGGATCGGTGGCTTCTGATGCGATCGCGACGGTCTGGACACTGATCAACAGGGTCCAGACAGTCCACGCGAACAGTCCGAGAGCATTCATAGATGACCCTCTCATCAACAAGTCAAAAGTTCCGTCCCTTGGATACACCATTCATAATTTGCAAACCAATAGGACATTGAAGCTTATGCGAACCATCATTATCTTGTCTGGCGCACGGTCTGGCATTTTGTTTATAAAGCCTGATCTATGGCTGTCAGAGACAAGATTCTCACCGTTGAACTACTGATCCGACCATGAAAAAGTGCGAACTTTTTCAGTAACAACATATCAAAAGATCTCTGTTTATGCGATTTTCAAGAATCAAGGCACGCACTATTTGACGTTCGCCTCAGTAACTCCTCACAAATCGACTGAGAGCCGAAAAGTTGGCACGTCATGGACGAGGTGAGGAAAATCGGAGAGGACATCTGCCGTCAAGAACAGCGGTCAGTATAGGATGGAAGGGAGAAACGAACCGGCTGGTTTTTGATACAGCCCGAGGCTCATGAGCGTCATGGGTTGGACCACCCGCAGGCCATGCCCCAAGCACCAGTGGAACAACTCCGTGTTCCGTGTCGGCAGCAAGAATCCGGGTCCGGTAAAGGCCGACGCGGCGCCGATCAGAGCCTTGAGCTCGTCATTCGTCCTACCGACCGCATGCCCAAAATAACCCATGTCTGTGGCATAGCCGGTAATCCGACCAGCGCGCTCCACAACCGTCAACGTCCCATCGGCAATGGCATACGTGACCGCACCGCACCGATCGTGACCATGCACCATGCGACAGACGGCATTGCACGCCTCCAGATCATCCAGGCTTGCGCTACGCACTCGATAACCGGGCAACTCCATCTTGAGCGGCGGGCCCTGCAGAGTGGACAGAGGCTCACGCGCCTGAAATCCGAGTTTGGAGTACAGGGAAAGCGAACGGTTATGGTACGCAACCTGGACCAACCGGACTCCCACCTGACGGCGAGCATTGGTACGGTCCAGCACAGATTCCATCAACCGGCGCCCAATACCGGCGTTTTGAGCGGACGACACGACGGTGATCGGCCCTACCCCTGCGATGGTATCGCCCTCCCAAAGAAAATTGCTGCCGACGACTTGGCCGTCGATTTCAGCGACAATCGCGTACACATCGGAACGCGCCAATATCTTGGAGAGGAGTCCCACCGCCATATCGACGGATGGAAGATCTGGTGGAAAGTTATGCTGCTCGGCAATGACCTTGAATGCCTCATAGCAGATCCTTCCGCAAGCCGAGGCATCAGCAGCAGTCCCAGGTCTGAATGTCGTGTGCATGAGTTTTTATGGTTGTACGGCCAACAAAGATCCCTCTAGTACCATAGTGCCCATTGAGGTTTCAATGGACGCATAACCGTGATGAAGAAGGGCAGAACCCACCAACCTAACTTCATTGGAGAACCGGATCTAGCGCAACGTTCCTTCTTCGACGGTAGCCAAGCCGGAGTATGCTAATCCTGATGTTGGCTTCAGAAGCCGTCGCAGAACTCTACTAATTATGTCTTACGTTGGGAGCGCCTAGCCTGGTCACGGAACCGCGCCGGGGGGACTCCAAACTCTCGCTTGAAGGCGCGATTGAAGGAAGGCTCGGACTCATACCCCACATCGCCTGCCACTTCGGCCACGCTCTTGGACGTGGACGTCAGCACTTGCGCGGCGAGCTGCAACCGCCACCGCGTGAGATACCCCATCGGCGCGTCAGATAGATAATGCCGAAATCGCTCGGCTAACACTGAACGTGAGAGACCGACCTGATTGGCCAGCGATACGATTGTCCAAGGGTGAGACGGTCGCTTGTGCAAGAGTGCCAGCACCTTTTCTAGATCCGGATCGCGCACACCGGCGAGCCAGCCTGTTTGCGACGGCGGCATCGTTGCAATGTACCGCCGCAAAGTTTCCACGAACAATACCTCCGACAATTTGGCGATGACGGCGGCGCCACCTGGGCCTGAGGCCTCCGCGTGATCGATCGAATAGCGGAAGGTATCCTCGAGCCACTGTCCCGATGGATTATCCCGAATATGGACCTTGACGATTGACGGGAGCCCGGCCAAGAACACTTGGCCGAGTTGCGGGTCGCAGGTCAGGTACCCGCAGACCAATTTCGTAGTCTCTCCGCCGCCGCCCAATTGGGACAGGATACGGCCTTCAGCGAAGATCTGCTTCAGGTGCGGTGCGGTGTCGATGGGTGTGATGGGGGGACCGTTGCCCATGAGGTGCTCATTCCCATGTGGAAGGATGACGATATCGCCGGCTTTCAAGGCCACGGCCTGGCTGCCTTCTTCGTCTCGATAGTAGCACCGTCCTTCAGTGACCAGGTGGAAGATGAAG
>CAYTAS010000219.1:0-2666 GCA_964435885.1 uncultured Nitrospira sp.
TGAAGAGGACATTTCTACTGTGGTGAAACCGGACATTATCATGTTGGGATGACATACCGGTTGCTGATGGGGCTGGATCGAGTCGTCCGGCGACACGTTTCAACGGTTCTTGCAATTCTGACCACGGGATGCCTATTCTACCGCCATGTTTTTGAAATGCCTCAGACGTTTCTCCTCGTTCCTGCGCTCCGGAGTGGTGGTGGGGATGATCTGTATCATCCTGGGGCTGGCTCCATTCGCCGCGGCTCAGGATGTTCACCATGAGTTGGCCGCGGCTGATTCAGATGGCCATGAACATTCAGACACCGATATCTGTCAGTGGGTCCAGCATCATACGGGCGGCTCGGTCGATGCTGATGTTCCAGGGCTAGGATGCAGCGAACCAGTTTGCCAGCAAGATCTTCCAGCTGAATCTCTTCTCCTCTCAACGGCCCCCGTGCTCGTCGGTCCTTCCCGCGCCCCTCCTCAGACCTCGTTCTCACGCTGAACAGTCAGGACAGGCGACAGGCCGTTGAGGACGGCTATGCCTATTTCCCCCGATCGTTTTTCTTACAGCGTTATGAACTGAGGAGGAGCATCATGTATCCAGGTGTGAGAAGTGTGTTGTCCGTTGGGCTTGTGATGATCGCCATGGTCCCAGTGTGGAGCGAATCGCTGGTGACGCATGCGCAAGCGAACGATGAAATCAACGTGATCAAAGGGGTTGTGCAAAACCAAGACCTTCGGCGTGTGCCACAGGCGGTGATTGAGGTCAAAAGCCAAGAAGGCGAGCTCGTGTCGTCCGGAGTTTCCAATGATGCCGGTGAGTTCAAAATTACCTTACCCGAGAGCGGCACCTACTCCGTCAGTGCGGTACAAGAAACTTATCGGAGTGAATATGTGGTGCTGGCGTTGGGGGAAGAACCTCTGAAACCGGTGACCCTGACCCTTTCCAAGACCAAGGAGGTGTCGCTGGAGGTCGTGGCACCCTTGCCGCCGATCAACACTCAGGCATCCAGCGAGACCTATTCACTCAGCCGCAAGGAAATCGATCTTCTTCCGAGGGGAAACAATAATGAATTACACGACGTGTTGCTGACGATTCCGGGCGCGGCCTATGGATCGTTGAAGCAGGTCCATATCAGGCAAGACCACGCGAATCTGCAACTCAGGATCGACGGAGTTCCCATTCCCGAGACGGTCTCCACGACATTTTCTGACGTCATCACACCACGGGCTTGGGAGCGGGCTGATATTGTACTGGGCGGGATGGAAGCCAATGTGGGAAATAAAACGACTGCGCTCATCGATATTACGACGAAGAGCGGCACCAAGCCTGGATTTGGGTCGGTCCAGATGTTCGGCGGTTCGAATAAAACGATCAACCCATCGTTCGAGTATGGCGGCACGATCGGCGAGAAGTTCCGCTATTACTTTTTGAACAGCCATACGGCGACGAATCGGGGCATCGAGCCACCGACGCTCGGCCATTCGATTTTTCATGGTCAAAGTGAGCGGAACCAGACGATGTTCCGTGGCGACTATCAGGTGGACAACAACAACAATTTTACTTTCTTGTTCTTGAACTCCATCGCGAAATATCAGATCCCCACGCAGCCGGGGCAGGAGGTGGATCCCAGCGGAGTGGTCTTGCCGCTCCTGCAAATCAGCCGTCCTGGGTTCAATCCGGTGCCCTCGGAAATGATTGATGAGAATCAGAAGGAGAACAACCAATACGGGCACCTGGTGTGGCGGCGCGACATCAACACCCGCAATTTCTTCAGTTTGGCCGGATATTTTCGCCACACGAGGGCGACGTTTAGGACGGATCCGTTCAATGTCCTTGCCTATGTGCCGGAGGTAGAAGAGCCCTTCTCGGCCGGGAGCCAAGACCGCATTGGCTATTCCGGTGGCGTGCGCATGGACTACACCTATGTGCATAGCAAGGAACACTTGATCAAGGCAGGGTTTCAGATCGATCGGACCCAGGCGATCAACAAGACGAGACTGTCTACCTTTAATCTGCTGGATCCGAACGATCCAGAGTCGGGCCCGACCGGGCCGGTGATCAACGTCGGTGGCGACAACCGGCTCATCGGGTGGCGGCAAGAGTTCTGGATTCAGGATCAGTGGACACCGAATGAACATTGGACCTTCAATATCGGTGTGCGTGCCGATACGGTCCAATATCTTCGTGACGAGGGGCAGATCAGCCCACGAGTTGGGGTGACGTACCGATACAACCCAGCCCACGCCTTCCATGCGTACTATGGACGGCTCTTTACTCCCCCGAATCTCGAGAGGCTTGCACTTGCTAGCTTGAATTTGGAGGGAACCAAGGCGAACCCTGAGGATACCACCGATAATCAACCCCGGGCTGAGCGGGCCCATTACTTCCAAATCGGGAGTGTCCATGCGCTCACGGATTGGGCGACCCTTCAGCTCACGGGGTATTATAAGCTCGCCAATTATATGTCGGACGCACACCAGTTAGGCACGACGCCCTTGCTGAACTATATTGCCTTTGAACGGGGATGGACCAGGGGTGCCGATGCCGCGCTCAAGGTGTGGTTCATGGAGAATTTGACGGGTCGCGCCAACATCGCCTGGGGACAGTGTAAGGGCTATGGCTTGCAGTCCGGGCATAATCTGGTGCATGGCGAGGAAATTGGCGATATCAATTCGCG
>CAYTAS010000220.1:0-2626 GCA_964435885.1 uncultured Nitrospira sp.
TGCAGTCGTTTACCCAGCCGGTAACAGCTCGTGTCTACACCGACTCACAGTATGTTCAGAAAAGCATCAGTGAGTGGATCCACAGTTGGAAGCGCCGAGGCTGGAAAACAGCCGGAAAAGAGCCGGTCAGGAATGAGGACTTGTGGCGACGGCTCGATAATCTGGCTTCTAGTCATAAATTGGAATGGCACTGGGTCAGAGGGCATAACGGACATCCCGATAATGAACGAGTGGACGCATTAGCTCGTGCTGGTCTCGAACAGGCTCGGCGCACGAAGCAGCCAATTATGAGCCGAGTTGCCCCACGGACGCAAGAGCCAGCTCAGCCTACTGATTCTCCTCCGATTCTCGATATCGAGCATGCCACAGTCTATCGGGGCGACACCTGTGTGTTCTCTGATGTGTCGTTCCAGCTTCGAAAGGGTGAGCACGCTGTAGTCTTAGGACCCAATGGGTCGGGGAAATCGACGCTGCTTAAATTGCTTTCGGGTGAAGTGCATGCGATGCCGAAAAATGAAACACGGATGGCGCTCTTCGGGGAGGAGCCGTGGAATATCTGGGATGTGCGGAAACAGATAGGCATTGTTTCGCACGATCTCCAGCGTGATTACTTGATCTGTGCCGAAGGGCTCAATGTCATCCTATCTGGCTTTTATGCCAGCAACGACACCTATGAATACCAGCAGTTCAGCAAGACGCAACTGACGCGGGCGTACGAGCTGATGCAGGAGTTGGGTATTGAAGCCTTAGCCAGTCGCCGCTTCGGCCATCTTTCAACCGGCGAGCAGCGGCGCTTTTTGTTGGCGAGAGCGTTGGTCCATGACCCACCGGTGCTGGCGTTCGATGAGCCGACCAGCGGGCTGGATCCGAAGGCATGCTTTCAGTACCTCGATCTGTTGCGGGCCCAGATTGCAAAAGGTAAGACCGTTCTCCTCGTCACCCACCATCTCCATGAAATTCCGCCTGAGATCGATCGCGTGGTCTTCTTGAAGGAAGGGGAGATCCTCGCTGACGGTCGAAAATCTGCGTTGTTGACCAACGATCATGTCACCAACCTCTTTGAGAGTAAGATGACCCTGGTTCAGGTCAAGGGCTGGTATCAGGTCTTGCCAGGATGATGTCCAGCGGTTGAGCCTCTCAATTCTTCACATAACTCCATGGCTTTGACGAAAGGGGCTTCTGGAGCTAGGCTTTTGATGCCCCTCATTCGCATAAGCCAGCATGTACCCAGAGCATTCGATAGCAAAGCACTCTCGATCATCCCTGCATACTCTCCTTTTCCTGTTCACCTGTTTTGGACTAACCCAGGGTTTCCCCGAAACGAGTTGGGCGGAAACCTGGATCTGTCCTCGCTCTGGGCAGTCGGATCTCTATACTGACCGTGAATACCCAGGCTGCAGGCAGCTAGGTGAGGCCAAGACCTATTCCCCGCTTCAGATCTCTCCGTCATCCCGTTCTGGACAACCAGCCGTGGTGAAGCCGCCCGTGTCGAGCACGATTACCCGTCACCCTCCTGCACAACTTCATGGCAGGAAGCCCATGCCGTTCGCGGAGGTTTCTCTGCCTTTACCTGTGCTGGGTATGACACAGCTCAAGGCTGGTTTCATCACCGGTTCATGGATTGGCTTGATGGCGCATCTGACTGTCACCTACAAGGCCGATGGGAAAGGGCCGGAGGTGCTCCCGGATTCGAACATGATGCCCGTGTCCGTGCATTCTCTATGGACGGCGGTCGCCGCTGCTTCTCAAGCGGTGGGCTACGACCCAAGATACCTTTCTGTTCGGTTATTGATTCCAACACCGATGGACGGCCCAAGCGCCGGAGGTATATTTGCCGTTGGTATTGCCGCGGCTCTGCTCGGTGATTCGCTTCGACGGGATATCTGCATGTCGGGGACGATAGAACCGGATTTAGAGATCAGGCCGGTGGGAGGATTGGTCGATAAGATGGGGGCCTGTCGCTATCTCCGAAAGACCACGATGATCGTGCCCGATGGTTTGGACAACAGCCACCTCAGCTTTACCGGCGCCGAACGATCGATCCAGGTGATTCAGGTGTACGCACTCGCAGAAGCGTATAGTGCCGCGACCGGTCAAGCGCTTCGACCCGCACCCTAGAAATCAACAGAAGAGGAGGGGGTCATGATGCAGCCTCATGGGTACAACACAGAGCGATTTGTGAAGGCAGTGGTGACGAGATCGGCTGGACTCATGGCCGTCATTCTTGCTCTTCTAGCACCCACAGCCTGGGCAGCGGCGGAACCGGTCAAGATCAGTTCCTTACAGACCTACCCTGAATCATACAAGATGAAGGTGGTGCAGGTGGAAGGGACGGTCAGCGGATACCAAATGCATCATTTCATCGGAAACAACACCAAGCTGGAGAAATGTATACAAGATTTCATGGTTGATGACGGCACCGGGACGATTCAGGCGAGCTATGCGGCGCTTTGTCAGATGGGACCGGTCATGCTCCGAGACGGCGATGAGGTTACGATCGAGGGCCACTATCTGGGGATGCTGGATGTCAGAGCGGTGAGGAAGCGCTAGGGAGCGAGGCAGTTGTACCGAGGCGGTTTCAAGTTCCAAGTGCAACGGGTGAATGAGGGCGCAGTTGCGCGTAGAC
>CAYTAS010000221.1:0-2623 GCA_964435885.1 uncultured Nitrospira sp.
TATTCTCATATATTACTTATTTAAGGGGTTTTGACCGAGACGAGATTATTGATCTCATGCCTCCGGGTAGTGAGATGATGTAAGCAAATCGCGAGTAAGAACAAGCAAGATCAAACAAAAAGTCTTTGGCAGTGCGTCAGTGGTTCAAGACAGGGCTTGAAATATGTATTGGAAATCCCTGCCTTTTGTTTAATTGGTATTCCTTTTTGACTCTTTGTAGCGAGATAAGCCTCTACCACAGTCCATGAATACGCCGTTCGAACCAGTCGAACATCCAATATAGCTTCCTCTTTCTCACCTTTCACGCTGAATACAAAGCTGGCGTCGCCACCGCTTCCTGAGGAAGCAACATGAAATTCACTCCAAAATTTCAAACTTGCCTCCGATATGGGTCCTGTCAGTTGAGCGACTTCTGAACTGGTCAGAGCAGAGTGTTCAGCCTCCTGATAGGCATCACTCTGAATGGTAACGTAATAGAGCCCAATCAGAATAGTCACCAGAAGAATTCCGAAGGTCACCAAATGACGGAGCTTAAATCCAAGAAACCTCTTTGGAGGCGGATTTTGACCCAAAGTACTCACTTCTTCAGCTCTCCGCCTCCGAATACTGTGACTTGGCCTCCAGCGTGCGCACTCGCATTGATTCCAGAAATTGCACCCCTGAATCCGGCTCGCCATGTCGGGCCGGTTGCATACGGATCACTTCCACACGCTGTAAAATTCCTTCCTACGTTTGTGAGCGCGCCAGCATAGATATATGCGGCATTGAAATCTCCTTGAGCGTACAGTCCGAGGCCGAGACCCCATGCCGTTCCTTGTGAGGAAGAGTAGCCTTGCTGTTGGCCGAAGGGGTCATACTTTATTCCACCGCCAAGGCCGAAACCAAACTGAAGACTTGCGAATCCAGACCCATTTGGATTTTGACCAAACGTGAATGACCTTCCATGGCCAGCGAACGCAGACATAGAAACAGACCATAAACCCAACGGATCCACTAAGGACACAGGATCTCCGAATACATAGGCATACAGATTTATATCCTCACCACTGAATCCAATCGGGTCTTCCGCAATAAACCTTTGTAGCCTCGGTTGGTAGTACCGAGCTCGATAGTAATAGAGCCCCGTCCCATCATCCTCCCGCCCAGTGTACTTGTAGCTACTCGCACTCGCGGCGCCGGTCTGACTGATAGAACCAAATGGTTCATAAGTGTACTGGGTCTGCAGCGTACCTGTGCCATCACCTAGCGCAATCGTGGAACCCAACGCGTCCGGTAAGAGTGCGCGAGCGCCGACTCCATCCGTTCTCGTGAAGAATTCATCGATGCCGAGCCCAGTGAGGAGGTTGGCCGTGACCGTCGCGTCGTCCTTCTCTTGCACCGGATTCAAGCCATCATACAAGAAGTTCGTCGTCGAGCTATTGATCGTTTTGCCGATTCTGCGGCCAAAACTGCCGTAGGTGAAGGAAACCGTGAGACTCGGACCACTGATGCCTGTGAGTTGATTGTGTGCGTTCCAGGTGTAGATTGTCGTGACTCCAGCGTCCAAGTGTAGCCTCACGCAAATCTGGACCGCAATTCTATAGTTCAAGCGCAAGGCGAAGGGCATCTTTAACCTTGGCCATCGTGGCAGCGGACAACTGGCCCAGTTTGCGTTCGAGCCTCGGTTCGATTAAAGACCCAATACCCTGGACGTTGACGGTAGATGCTTGATGCAAAAAGGGAAGGTCGCCGAGCTGAATTTCGTACCGACTGCCTCGATGTTGCGTGGTTAGCGGGACATACGTGAGAAGTGCGCGAGGGGCGTCAGGATCGAAGCGAGAGACAATGAGAACGGGGCGGGTCTTGGCAGCCAACCCAAGATCGGCCAGCCAGATATCACCCGGCTTGGCGTTCATCGAGGGTATCGAGCACTTCTTGCACGACAGCTCGCGAAGGCTGCAGATCCAGGGTATCGGAGTCGGCCAGTTCGATCACGTCGGTGACGATTTGCTCCACTTGGGCCGCCACCTCAGGCCGCCAGGAGACGAGCTTTTGGTCGAGTTTCTGGGCGAGCTGCGTCATGCGGTGACGGTACCACGTTTCACCCTCCCCCGCAAGATTTCGCCTTCTGACATCGGATCGGAGACTCAGCAGGGATCACATATCCTCAAGCGGTCAAAGGACTGCCCTCCTGCTTCATGATTTTTTTCAGACAGGTATCGCAATTTCTCCTTGTTCACTCCCGTTCGGACTTACTGTATCAGCGCAAAGCCACGGCAGGAGCGGCTTTTCGGCGTGTGACGGAGTTTTCTTTGAGTCGTCTCCCTGAGAACTAAGTGACCACTCCTGACCTCTGGTGACCTCTCCTGTCCCCTCCTGCCTAATTTCCTTTCTTGTGTCAGTCGGCTACGCTCGCTACTGGCGGCACCTCAGGCTTCGTTGCTCCATGAGGCTTGGTTACGGAGGAGGAGTATGAAGAGGACATCTCACGATCATCGTGTTTCCGTTCGAGAATTGGCTGCGCTCTTACAGGTCAGCACCGATACCATTCGACGGGCCTACCGGAGGGGAGAGCTTCCGGCCATTCGGGTGAAGACCGCGCTCCGGTTCGACCTGGAGGAAGTCCATCGCGTGATGCAACGCC
>CAYTAS010000222.1:0-2552 GCA_964435885.1 uncultured Nitrospira sp.
CCATCCTCCTCTCACCGGAGGCCGCACACCGCTTTTTTCAACAACCCCTATAGAGGAGATTGCGAAAACAGCTGGCAAAGCCATTGATGGAGCAAGCCAAGCAGGGCAATTCATCTCCCGATACTTGAAGGGATCTCTCGACGAAGCGTTCGGCATTATCGAAGACAAACTGAAATGCCTGCGTTGGGAACGCCGGGTTCGTCTGATGGATCGTGCCAACGAGTTCTTGCGCCAACATGGGCTATCGGAACCAACCCGGTCCGTCCCCATGAGCACGATGGTTCCAATACTCCAGCTTGGCTCGATGGAAGAAGACGATTCCCCACAGGACTTGTGGGCGCAGTTGCTCGTGAATGCAGCTGACGCAGATAGCGGAGTAACTGTGGAACCAGCTTTTGTCGGAATTCTCCAAAACCTCGGCTCTCGTGATGCTGCCATCCTAGATAAGATCTATTCCGTTCCCACAGCACACGAAACCTGAGCTCTCTATATGTATGAACTTCCTGCAAAGGTCTCAGTAGAGAAACCTGTCGTAAAAATCAATCCATCGGTTGATGTACAATTGTCTCTCGGGAATCTAAGTCGACTTGGATTAATTGACGGAGCTATGTTTTGGGGAGACGGCCCCAGCAATCGATACGCTTACCAGACCGTCCTTGGTCGAGCGTTTATGAAGGCGGGTCAAGGCAAGCAACTAGGATAACAGTTGGGGGTCGGATCTTGAACCGTGCATCAGAGCAGAGGTTTTATCTTGCCCTTCGCTCAACGCTGCAGATGCCATAGGCCTCTGGTTTCCGCGAACCAAACACACCAGGTCTGTCGTACCATCTCACTCACCGTTACCGCCGCTGGTGTTTGTTATAAATCCAGACCGTGAGATGACAACATTGGATCGGCTCGACCATAACGCTGGCGTGCTTCCTCGCCATCCTGTTCCTTCTGGAATGATGTTACTCAACACTACCTCCCTCCGGCGTCCATTTTCCCATCACCAGCGAATCCCATACGCTTTTGCCTAGTGAGCGGCAGCACATCCTCATCTGAGGAGATCCTCTCTTCGCCAGCATGGCTGACGAATGGCTCCGGTTTCGTCACTACTCCAACATTCTGATTCCCCCGCAGGGTTCTCCCAGGCCCCCTGATCGCAACGCGGCTTTCGCAGTCGCGGCAGAGGCGAGTTCATATTGACTCCTTTGAAATCTTCTGTTATTAACGGCGGCCATGGCTACGACCACCCAATATTGGACCGACGAAAACGCCCTTCTCTATCAAGCCTTTGGTACCACGGTCGATTGGACCTGGGACTATGGGGATGGCACGTTCTTTTGGAGCTTTTGCGTGCGGCCCTTGCGACGACAAGCCGACGTCTTTGTGACGGTCGAACGAGTGACGGCAGTTGAAGATATTCGAACGAATCCGAGCGCCGGCAGGGGTGGTGGTCAGGCCACTATTCTCACGGTGAGAGTGGATACGACCTCGCGTGGTCTCCAAGGCAAGTTCACGGATCTGCGGTTTACTGCCATCAAGGTCAGCACGCCATGAAGCTCTCCCTCGTCTTCAATTCCAAAGGGAATATCGTCGCCGCCGCACGCATTGACGTAGAAAGTAAGGTTCCGATTCCTCGGCCGGTCGCAACTAAAAAGCTGAAGGCGCTCGAACTCGAGGTGCCCACCGAATATTGCCATTGCGATCTTGGAACGGTTTGCCAGAGCCTACGTGTCGATGCCAAGCGCAAAATGTTAGTCCCCATTCGAGCGAAGAAAAGTCCAAAATCCGCCTCACCCCGTCGATCCTCGTAAACAGTCATCCATCTACCCGTTCGCAAAGAATAGGGGTCGGAATGGACTCCCAGACTTTTGCGGACAACATTCGAATATGGACGCTTCCGGGTTTAGCGTGGGTACAGATCAAGTCCTCCGCAGTGGAAATAGATCGCCGTCTTAAAGTTCTCGATGTTGCGGAACCCACAGGCCATGCTCTTCATCTTCTGGATCTGGCTGTTGAGCCCCTCGCTCATCGCGTTGGTCACCGGATGTTGATAGTAGGTCAGGATATTCTTGATGTGCCGGCGGACAGTCTCTGCTGCCTTGCGAATTGGTTTCAGTCGGCTGTGCGTCGCCCAGACGTACCATCGTTTCCAGAACTTCCAGCCTGACGCCGGATAGATGTAGTGCCAGAGACACCGCAAGGCCTCTTTGATCGCCCACGCCCGGCCGACCTTGAGCTCCTGGCGCCTCAGTGCGGCAAACTCCTCGCGCCGTCGCTCCGACACGTTCTCCCGGCTGTAGAGCCACAGGTACTTGCTGCCCTTGAGCGTCTCATCGCCTGACGCCATCAGTTCCCGATGCTCCTGTTTGCGCACCGTATCCACGGCCTTGCCCATGTGGCCCATGACGTGGAAGCGGTCGAAGACGATTTTCTCGGTGGCCTCGGGCACCTGGGCTCGCGTCGCCTGGAGGTAGGGCTCCCACATGTCCATCGCGACCGCCTCGATGCCGGCTGTAATCCCAAAATGATAATGTCCGCTTTCACCACGATAGAAATGTCCTCTT
>CAYTAS010000223.1:0-2528 GCA_964435885.1 uncultured Nitrospira sp.
TAGGCGCCACTTATGAACCGGCAGAATCTGTCCAATCAAGCGGGGCCACCTCTGTTGCTGTTGTTAAGTTTTCGGTTTGAAGATATGCGAAGTAAGGACGAATAAATGATGCATTGGGAACATCGAGATCTTTAACGCCAATCTTCAGCGCCAAAATCATACTTGCATCATTATGGACGCCGATATTGCCTACGATCACAATAGGGCTTCCCTTCCGATACGCATAGTCGGCTTGCACTGCTCGATATACTAGTGTGCAGCTTCGCAATACTCCGCTTGATCGCACCGGCTGGAAGACCACACTGTGTGTGCCATAAATCGAAGCGTCATCCTGAGCTATAGCGAAATGCGCTTGTGCGGTGAGCCATCCGAAAACAACCGCAAGAGCAAGACTCTTCTTAGCATTCATAGATTCCCTCTCGATAATCCAGAGCTTGACATTAGAAGTGCAAATTCGTGAGGAGAAAGATAGCGAATCTCTTTCACTTAGAGACCGATGTCAGCTTTGATCAGTCTTCCCGACTTCAAGATACCCGCTGCCCTGTTATCATAAATACCCGATCTGAACCCACGGAATACGGGCGAAGTGTTTACGATCGTAGGTAATGATTTCTCTAAGTCCCTGCTCTTTCATATGGAAGGCGTTGTACGCATCCACAAAATCGATGTTCGCGTGGACATACAGATCTAGGGCCATAAAGAGCAGTGGAGTTTCAGGACAATCCAGATTAGGGGTATTCAGAATCTTTTCAACCTTTGCGGCAATATCAGGCTTATCCAGCTTGTAGAAAGATTCCAACGTCCAGATAATCTCAGCAATGACCAGCAGGCTTGTCGCTAATTTTACTTTGCCGCGCAGGGCATCGCGAAACATTGACTCGGCGCGCTTGGCTTTTACCGGATCGTCGTTGGTCAGAAACCGGAGAAACACATTAGTATCGACGAAGAGACTAGCCATGTCCGACCACCTTCTTGGCTACGGCCTGCCTCACAGACTGACGAATCTTCTCAAAATCTTCCGGGTGCGCTGATGGCTGGACCGAGCCTCTGAGATCGAGAATGGTCCCTTTGACGACCTTCAAGACTACCTCCTCCCCTCGCATCACAAAGAGGACTTTTTCCCCTTCCTTCACGCCTAAGCGGTCACGGATTGCCTTGGGAATCGTGACCTGTCCTTTCCGGGTCATTGTAGATTCCAACATACCTACCTCCATCACAATTGTAGTACCTATAGATTTTAGTACTACCATTCGATCGAGTCAATCGCAGCCCCTGGAAAGGCAGAAATAGGGGGGAGTCTCACGACACCCCCCTTACCCCCCACGAGCAGCGCCCGCGTTCCCGCCGGCGAGGAAGAAACAGAAACCCTCTACGGTGGCTCACTCCCGGAAGCAATCGCGCCAGGAACAATCAACCTGGCACGACTGCAGCCCCATCGCTCGCAACTAGGAATTAGCCTCCTGCCCTGGCTGGTGTGGGGGCAGGAGACTTGATGTCTTTAGTGATTACGCGGCAATTCGGATCTTGAAACCCTGATATCCATCCAAATGTTCCAGCCCCGCCGGTCCAGTGCTTCAGCGCGCAGTACTCCCCTATTCGACGCACCATGTCGTAGTACATAAAGCAAAACATTTTCCCTTCTGCCCGTCTGGTATGCCGTTGCAGAACTATCTGGTACCGCTCTGTGGGGACCGCGATCCCCAACGAGCAGAAGTATCGGTGCTCTTCAAACTCTCGTGGCTGACTGTCGATGTCTTTGCTGATGTACTTAGACAGATACCGAGCCAGTTTCACCGGAGACGTTCCCGGTCGTGGTCCTTTCACATTGACTTGGCCCTGCGCTTTTCCGACGATCTTGTACCAACATCGACGCAAGAGGCGAATATCCTGAAATCCACGGACTGCCAAATGAGGATGGATTGCCCCTCGCTTCTGGCATTCCAGCACCGCCACATACGGCATGGGATAGCCATTGCGAGAAAGCATGCGCCGTAACCGTTCGAGATCGGTTAAGACTTTGTCTCGATCTTCCATGTTGTCTCTGTACCTGAGCGTAACAAGGTGATCGGCTTGGATGGACAGGCATTTTCTTCTGATCTCTCCCTTGGCCCTTGCTTGTGCCCGCTTCTCGTTTTGTTCTTTGTTCTTTGACGTTCCCTTATAGCCCTTCTTGCCGGGATGTGGATCGACCTTTCCCCAGGAACTCTCGATTCACTGTTTTCCGAAGTCATGAATTTTCACCGACCACACAGATCCGGGAGCGACTGATGGGGCTGAGTTGGATTGCGTGTGATCGACGAGAAATGTCTTTCTGACAAGTTTAGAGGCCGCCGGCAGACCGGCGGCCGTGCGCCGCTGGCAGACGCCAGCAGGCGCATCGACCGTCGCTCGCGTTTCGGCATCCCGCTGTGTTCGAGCCACTCTTGTTTTGTCCTGTTCCATCCTCCACTAGCCTCTAGAGGTGTAACCGCAAACTGATCTTCCCCCGATTCCGTGGACACGGGGTTACGCGACAGCTGTCCTCGCTT
>CAYTAS010000224.1:0-2431 GCA_964435885.1 uncultured Nitrospira sp.
GGGCGGCGATCAGTGTCCGTGCGACCCATTTGC
Source organism: uncultured Nitrospira sp. (assembly GCA_964435885.1). Lineage (GTDB taxonomy): Bacteria > Nitrospirota > Nitrospiria > Nitrospirales > Nitrospiraceae > Nitrospira_D. Next base: position 34 of record CAYTAS010000224.1, read on the forward strand.
TGAGCGGAGATGTCAAGGCGTTTGGTCGCCTGTATGGGCAGACCATCAACGGTGTCAGCATCATGCCGCCAGCGGTCTATCTCAAAGGGCACCGACGGTAATGGGCTCGGTAGAGGGCGAATGCACCGGTCACCAAAGGCTACATGATCATGTTTTTGGCGAGAGGAGTTTGCGGAGGCCTTACGGGAGCATGGCATTGAGGCCCCGACGACCAGTCGCCTCCATCGTACGAACCAGGAACGGTGGACGGTGCGGCATCTGCATGAAGTGAAGACAAGAGGGAAGACGCTGGAGCGGCTGAAACGCACCACGCGCCGGCATGGACGAGCCCAGGACGTTATGCGGAATGATGAGCAGGTGATGCGGACGTGAGCCCGGTCAGATCATGGGGCGGATCGGCAACTGGCGGTGGACCTGGTCCGTTACTTGAGGGAGCAATCTCAGGATATCCAGAAGACTCGTTCATGGGAGCGCGACCGGTCTTTTTAAGGTACTACACCGACCGTTTCTTGATCCTTGATTTATTGTTGCGTCTGCTGTGTCACAGACCTGAGATCTTTGGGGTCTGCAGGCGGAACTGTTGTATTGCGCCAGGCGCAAGGAATTGGGGTTAGCCTTTGAAGACGTTTTCCAAAACGGAATCGTTTTGGTTCAGGTGTGCAATGTGAATATTGTGGACCGACATGGAGGGGTATGGTCATCTAGGAAACTAGAAATCTTGGTATCTTCGATGATTTTTCAGGCAGAAACGGGTAAGCTTCCGCCGGCCTAGGCCTTATACAATCAGGGAAGACCATGCTCTGGGTTGCCCCCTCCGAAAAAGACACTGCGACGGACGCGCTGGAAAAGCATCTGTGGGATGCAGCCGACCAACTGCGAGCCAATAGCGGTCTCAACGCCGCGCAATATTCCACTCCGGTCCTGGGGCTGATCTTCCTTCGATTTGCCGATGTGCGTTTCGCGAAAATCCGCTCTGGCTTAGAGAAGATGGCCTCGTCATCACGGCGCGGCTCTCGCGTGGATGAGCCAGCGGCCTACCATGCCGAAGGGGTCCTCTATCTCACTCCGAACGCCCGTTTCGATAAACTCTTGCATCTTCCCGAGGGAAGCAATGCCGGCAAGGCGATCAATGAAGCCATGCGCGACATTGAAAAGCATAATCCCCAGCTTGCCGGGGTGCTGCCCAAGACCTACGAAATCTTTAACAGCACGCTCCTGAAGGAACTCCTCAAGCGCGTCTCCGAGATCCCCGCCACCATCGACTACGACGCCTTCGGCCGCATCTACGAATACTTCCTCGGCGAATTCGCTCGGACGGAAGGGCAAAAGGGCGGCGAGTTCTACACGCCATCCGGCATCGTACGCCTGCTGGTCGAAGTCTTGGAGCCGTACCATGGCCGCATCCTGGACCCGGCCTGCGGCTCCGGCGGCATGTTCGTCCAGAGCGCCCGCTTCGTGGCTGAACATAAGAAGAACCCGTCGTCTGAACTCGCCATTCATGGACAGGAGAAAGTCGCAGCCACCGTGGCTATTTGCCGCATGAACCTGGCTATGCACGGCCTCGAAGGGGATATCAAAGAAGCCATCACCTACTACGAGGATCTGCATAACAGCACCGAACGGTTCGACTTCGTCCTGGCCAATCCGCCCTTCAACGTGAACGCGGTCGATAAGGAGAGGCTGGAAGCCGAGGTCGGCAAAGGCCGCCGCTATCCCTTCGGTCTGCCGCGCACAGACAATGGGAACTATCTCTGGATTCAGCTTTTCTACTCAACTCTGAACGGAACTGGCCGGGCTGGATTCGTCATGGCCAATTCCGCCTCCGATGCCCGCTCGTCCGAGCAGGAGATCCGCAAGCAACTCATCGAAGCCCGCGCTGTCGATGTGATGGTTGCCGTCGGGCCCAACATGTTCTACACCGTCACGCTGCCCTGCACACTGTGGTTTCTCGATAAGGGGAAGCAGAAGACGCCTCGTGCCGACAAGATCCTGTTCCTCGATGCGCGGCATATCTATCGACAGGTGGATCGGGCACACCGGGACTGGACCGAAGGCCAGATTGGTTTCTTAGCCAACGTCGTCCGTCTGTATCGGGGCGAAGAGCCGGACTTCACGCTCGGCGGGCCTGAGGCGGAAGCCAAGCTCAAGGAAGTCTTTGGTAAGAAGCTGAAGTTCACCGACCTACCAGGCCTGTGCAAATCCGCCACGATCAAAGAGATCGAAGCGCAGGGATGGAGCCTCAATCCAGGCCGCTATGTCGGGGTAGCTCCCGGTGAAGAGGTGAGCGACGAGGATCTCAAGGAACAGCTCGAAACGCTGAATGAGGAACTCGAGGCCCTGAATGTCCAGGCCCGTGATCTGGAGCAAACGATCGCCCGCAATGTGGCGGAGATCCTAG
>CAYTAS010000225.1:0-2419 GCA_964435885.1 uncultured Nitrospira sp.
TCGGCAACATGCTGGATCCCGCCGCCAATGAGAGGATCGCTTAACATGTCGGTTATGGTTCGGTGGACGTCGGAGACCATGACTTTAGAGCGAGCACGCCACACTGCTTTCGTGCCGAAGATATTCTTCGCATCGACATGATACAGTGAGAATTGAGCTCCATGACGTTCTTGCTGCTTTTCCCGAACTGGCTGGTTGGTCATCACGACGATGTCGCGGAAGAGCTGCTCAGTCAGATCCCAATGTTCCGCCGCCGTCCGGCCACCAATATAGGCGGGATCATATAAAGCAGGTACGAGCACCCACGGGTCTTCAAGGACGTGCTCGCTTTCCAGGGAATGGAGTGCCACCGGTACGTAGCTGCCCTGCGCGACGCGGCGCAGCCAGCCCTGCTTGGTCCACCGTGAGAGGAGCTTGGATGCGTCTGCTCGTTGGACAGACAAAACCGAAACCACGTCATCGATGCTGATGACATCACCTGCCGCCTGTATCACCGCTGCGAGCCTGCGACGCCCTTGCGGGATCAATTCACGCTTTGAGTACACTTTAGTGTCAATAATTCACACTATAAATGAATATGTGTAACTATAGTATACTTACAGTAATGTTAATGGTCAATCACAGAACAGCGTAATCACCAGGGTGTCTGCTGAGCGCGATTCGATGCCGAAGGACACTCTGCGAGGCAGTAGACATGTGCACGACCGAAACGTCGATCAAGTGGCCATGCGAGCACAATCGATGACGGAAGATCGAACAGGCTTACCAACGCTGAGTAGGCCAGAGATCGGCTGTCTCTAGGCTGCGCTTTTGGTAGGACGCAGGCGGACTTTCACCTCGACATGAGACCCGAGACGGTTGAGCACCGAAATGAGCCGGTCAGCCGTGAAGCGTCCAAGATCGGCATGGCGAAGGCGAGAGAAATCGGCCGCCACGATGCCGGTCCGCGCCTGCGCCCCTCGCACCGTTAGGCGTTCCCGGTCCAGGGTTTTGATAATCTCGGTCGCAAGAATCGCCTTGAACTGATCGGCGTCCGCGTGGATCCGGCCGAGATCTCGGAACACATTGCCGCTGCCCGAGACGACCTCCAGCTTGTCTTTCTGTTTCATGAGAGCATCTCCCGCTGCGGAGGTGGGGGACCGCAAGGCACTGACCTGCATGAACTACGTCCCTGACGGTTTCGGGGCGTGCGGGAAGCGCTCGGTCCGGACGGACGCACAAGCCTCATCAATCATCGCCTGGAGCTCATCGGGCGACAGGTCTGCAAACCTCTCACGGACTTCGTCTAGCACGCTCGCCCAATCCGCGTTCGCCTGAGCCGTCCCCTGATGAATCAAAAGCCCGTCGATTTTCGCCATCGTCGGTTGTGGAGCAGGTACCCGGAGCAACACTCCGTCGGCCTGCTCGTGGACCTCAAGTGCCATGTTGGGTTTCAGCCCAAGTCGGTCGCGCAGCACTTTGGGGACAACGATTCGCCCAGACTTATCAAGTTTTACATCCATGGCATTGATCATGCCATATCCCATAAGGAATGGAAAATGGAGTCGTTCGCCGGTCCTCCCGACTGACAAGGGGACCGTACAGTCCGCCGAAGCCACTTTTGGCTCAACACCATCCGAACCTACACGATTGAGCAGTAGGGGGATGAGGGAGCATGCTTTTAAAAACACAAGCCCTGTTCCAAGATTCGCCGTTGTTCACGTTTCAACAGCTCGTTGAGAGATCCACTGCGATTGGTACCGCCCATGGGTTCACGCTCGATTCATGTCGATCCGTGTCGTCGAAGATCGACAGGCCGCTCAGAGATTCAGTCCTCATACACCGTGCTCCGATGGGCCACCCGCACCACCAAGACCACCATTGTGTGATCTTCGATCCGGCAGATGGCTCGATAATCACCGATCCGATATCGCCACAGACCCGCGAACGAGGCTTTCAAGGGTTTGCCAAACACGCGTGGATCTTCAGTGGGCGCAATGCGGTCATCGAAATACTCCAGAATGGCCAGTTGAGCCTGCCGGTCGAGCCGCTTCAGATCTTTGAGCACGCGCCGGTCATATTCAATGGTCCAGGCCAAGTTCCTGCCTCATCTCGTCGGAGCTGAGCCGGGGGGCTGGCGTTTCTAATCGCTGTTCCGCGATATAACGATCCTCCAACTCGTCGAGATGCTCTTCTAACAGGAGTCGGATGTAATAGGTCTTGGTCCGACCTGTCCCTTCGGCAAGCTGTTCTAAGCGGTCTTCTAGTTTTTTCCCCAATCGTAAGGAGACCATCACACCTCCGTCATACATGTTGTACGTGTATGAAGTGTATGACGCCTGATAATCTGTGTCAACCATGATATGGACTGACTCGTATAGATCATTGTTTTCCTTGATAGAATAAAAAGTGTATGTATGATAAAGGACGTTATCATACT
>CAYTAS010000226.1:0-2346 GCA_964435885.1 uncultured Nitrospira sp.
GTCTACGCGCAACTGCGCCCTCATTCACCCGTTGCACTTGGAACTTGAAACCGCCCCTCCTATTCCTCTCAGGCTTTCTTCCCCTGCTTCCACACACCGCTTAGGTTACAATCGAGTATCGGTTGTGTGATACATGCCGACCTCCAATCCCTTACGACGTACTCAGCGAACTCCACAAGGGTCGATCCGTCTCGCGCCACTCGGCGACTCCGCGATTACGGTCGAGTTCGGGGACGAGATCGATCCCCGCATCAATGCCTGTGCAGTCGCGTTTGCAGCATCGGTTTCCCAACAAGGGTGGAAAGGCATCCTTGAGATCGTCCCGACCTATCGGTCGGTCACCATCTACTTCGACGCCCTTCACTGGAATGTTTCGAGGTTGGCCGACAGGCTGAAGAAATTACCTCGCCTAAGTTCGAACGGGATCGTACCTCGCAGCGCCTTGCATACAATCCCGGTCTTGTACGGAGGAGAATGGGGACCTGACTTAGAAGATGTCGCAGCCTTCGCCGGCCTGTCACCGGCTCAAGCCATTACATTGCATGCCTCGATTCGTTATCGAGTCTATATGCTGGGATTCAGTCCAGGTTTTCCCTATCTAGCTTTGGTCCCTGAACGGCTGGCCATGCCACGCCTCTCCACACCCCGCACCAAGGTCCCCGCCGGCTCGGTGGGTATTGCGGACCGCCAGACCGGCATTTATCCCACCACGACGCCTGGTGGCTGGCGCCTGATTGGCCGGACATCAATTTCGCCGTATCGCCAAGGCAGTTCAGTCCCCTTCCTGCTGAAGCCCGGCGACATGGTTCAATTCAAGTCAATCGATCAAGATGAATTCAATCGTCTGAGCCGCGAGGGACAGGATGACGGCCATTGATTTGAACAGCGACATGGGCGAGTACGAGAGGCTGGAGTTCTTGACACGTGAAGCCCAATTCATGCCGCTGATCACGTCGGTCAATATTGCCTGCGGAGTGCACGCTGGAAATCCTGAACTCATGCGCAGGACAGCGAGGCTGGCGACACAACACGGAGTTGCGATCGGCGCGCATCCGGGATTTCCTAACGCCGGTGATTTCGGTCGTCACGATCGCCGGGCCTCTCCCGATGAGGCAGCCTCGCTAGTGTCTGCGCAACTGAGGACTCTGACCGAGGTGCTGGCATCGGATCATCTGACGCTCGGGCACGTAAAACTTCATGGTGCGCTTTATAACTTGTCGGCAAAAGATCGGGTTATTGCCGATGCAGTCTCGCGAGCGGTGGCATCATTCGACCAACAACTGCTTCTCTTTGCCTTGGCTGGATCGGCCCTTGTGATGAGTGGCAGACACGCTGGGTTGACCGTTGTCCAAGAGGCCTTTTCCGACCGTGCCTATCGCTCCGACGGGACACTGGTCCCACGCTCTGAGTCTGGCGCGCTGCTGCAGACCGAGCAACAAGTACTCCGCCAGCTGTGCGAAATCCTGAACGGCCACGTCACCAGCATTGACGGGCAGCGAGTTGCCCTACACGCTGACAGTCTATGCATTCACACCGATACTCCGCATGCCGTTCAGTTCGTCCATCTCGTTCGAGCCAAGCTTGAATCGGCTGGTGTAGGTATCGCGAGACCTCGAGCAATGTGATGGGAGGAAGGAGAATCGAAATTCAGGTCGTCAAACCGGGCTGGTTCTCGACGGTCCAAGACCTTGGACGCTACGGTTATCAGCAGTACGGCGTCTCCGTCGCCGGGGTGATGGACCTGTTTTCCACGACAGTCGCCAATCGTCTTGTCGGCAACGCAGACGCTGCGGCGGTGCTGGAACTCACCCTGAAAGGACCCGAACTGGAGTTCAATGGAGACACGCATATTGCCATCACCGGAGCAGACCTCTACCCGACGATTGGCGGCACAAGCACTCCACTCTGGAAATGTATCAAGGTCTATCGTGGCAGTCGGGTCTGCTTCGGCACAGCGCAAAGCGGAGCTCGCTCATACCTGGCAATTGCCGGCGGCATCGATGTTCCGCCGGTTCTCGGCAGCCGTTCAACTCACTGTTCAAGCGTAACTGGAGGATTCAAGGGAAGACCGTTACGACAGGGGGACGTCTTACACACTGGACGACTCACACAATCCGCTGAGGGCTTGATGGGCAAGCGTCTCCCAGATCGACTGGTCCCTCACTATGGGAAGACCGCGAGGCTGCGGATCATTCCTGGCCCACAACAACACCTGTTTTCAGCAGCCGCCTTCGCAACCTTGACCGGCTCTTCTTACATAGTCACTCCAGAGTCCAATCGCATGGGCTATCATCTAGTGTAGTGATGCATAAATAGCTGTACTTATTATGCCGTACGGGTATACTC
>CAYTAS010000227.1:0-2279 GCA_964435885.1 uncultured Nitrospira sp.
GTGGGGAATTTTCGATGACCCGAACTGGGGAAATTTGGATGACCCTTGACACCGCGTAGATGGTTTCGGGCGAGCACTGTTTCTGCCTATCGTGAGGATACTCGTGTGTGAGCCGTCCGGCAATCTGCTCGGGCGAGTAGCCGTGCCTCAGATGAGTCCGCACGTACTGCCACAGCCAGGAATCCAGGAGTTTGCGCCGCCGCCGGGGCTGTTGAGCTCTGGTGGCAGCCTGGGTCTGCGCGGTGCAGGCGCGATAGGGGTGGTCCGTGGCGCGGTTCCGGGCCACTTCACGGCTCAAGGTACTCGGGGCCCGTCGCAGGATCAGCGCCATGGTTCGGAGCGAATACCCGTGGGTCAGGCCTAAATTCAAGGTCTCACGTTCTTCCGCCCTCAGGTGTCGATAGGAGTGTGTTTGCATGGCAACACCGTAGCCCATTTGGGCTGGTAGTGTTGCACTTGGAGTTGGAACTCAAGCATGACAAAATGGGGAAACTTTCACGATTGCAAGCCATTGTTATTTTATGCATTTGCGAACTTTTCAGGCGAGGGCCTTGGGTTCGAGTCTCAGCCGGCTCACCATTTACCTGCCCCGCCCGCTGCCTCCTGTTTCCTCTGTGAACTGTATGGTGCCTCTCCTCCTTCCGTGAGAGAGTCAGGTCTACTTCACACAAGGAGGACCATGGCGACCAGCCAACAATCCAAACGACCGGCCACCATGCTGCGATATGGGAACATCAAGGCCACGATCTGGCAGAATGTCAGCGAGCAGGGCCCGTACGTTGCGCTCCTTCAATAGAGCGGCGGCTGCGGCCCCCAATGCAAACCGGTGAGGTCAGGGTCTTCGCCCTCGTGCAAGGGCCGATCGATTTTGGCGGACTTCCGCTGCTCTCGGCGTGCTTCTTTGTCACGTTGCTTCTGCTGACGTGCTTTCTCACGGTTCCGCTTGGCCTGGGTAGTTTTACCTGTTCCTGCGATGGTGCCCTCCTTTCGGGTGCGACGTGCCGATGTATGACCTATTGCGAAGCGGCCCTACGGTTGCGATTATCCGCCGACGTCTTGGGTCTCGGTCTAGGGCGCATGTCCGTCTGGTGAGAGCGGGAAAGTGTGTCCGAACTCAAACCTGAACTAGCGGCAGACGAGATCTGGCGACGAATGTCCTCGATTGACGGAGAGGTGGACGACTGCGTGGGATCTCGGAGTCCCAGGATTTCCCAACGGACCTTGGTACGAAGTACGACCCGCTTCCGTCGGTGTGAGGCTTTAGATCCCCATGATGTATTCATCGCTCCTCCAATTATAACGTTGTGCCGCACCATTGAGCGGCAGGACCTGCCTTCCATGGCCAAGGCTTGTCGTGGGCGCAGCCACCAGTCCTGACACCAACGGCTGTGACACAAGGCCGTTGTCGACGCATTCGACGCAGCTGATGGTTGCGATCGCGCAAGAACGACACAGGAAGGGAAAGGCGCGAGGATCGAAATGATCCACGCGGTCAGTTTACCACATCGTGACCTAGATTGCTCACGAGAGGTAGGTGGCTACTGGGAATGGAAAAGCTCGAGCGCATCGGAGCAGGGTTCCGTCCTGAGCCTTGTTCAAAGCCACGAGTGTGCAGAGACGATCATGCAAAATGACAGGGTGCTTCAACTGAAGCACCCTGTCGGTAGCTCGTCAATGGCGACGCGGGTTAGTAACGGTCACGACTGTATCCACCGCCAGACCGTCCCCCACCGCCAGACCGAGGCTCCATCGGTTTCGCCTCATTGACCGTGAGTGATCGTCCATCCATCTGGGAACCATTTAAGGCCGTGATGGCAGCCTGAGCTTCCTCAGCGGTCGACATTTCGACAAAGCCAAAACCTCGAGATTGGCTGGTGAATTTGTCCGAGATGATGCGGGTCGATTCGACGGTGCCATGCTCGGCAAACAGGGTGGTGAGTTGAGATTCGGTTGCCGCAAACGGCAACCCGCCAACATACAGTTTTGTACCCATGAGGGTCCTCCTTGTGGGAATGACATTGTCCATGACGCGAGAGGACTTCAAAGAGGGAGGAGAGGGCCAAAGACGTAGTTGGTAAACGGCTCAGGTCAGGCTTCCGATCAGATTCTCGGTAGGAACAACATCGGTGGTAGGCCGTTGGGATGGTCGTTTCATGCGAGGCCCTCCGCAATGAAATATTGTGTCACCCTATCAGTTAAGAGCCGGAATAGCTACCCCTGTGGAGGTACCTGTAGATAGCACATCATCTGTTCGGTTTTTGTAGCACGTGAAGTGTCCG
>CAYTAS010000228.1:0-2242 GCA_964435885.1 uncultured Nitrospira sp.
GCGTATACCCGATCCGCGCTGCCCTGTCACCTACAAATTCCCATGGTAGACCCTGCTTTTTTTGGTGGGACTGCCTTATTCTGTCTGTTTCTTTGACCTCAAGGCATCACATTTATTATGCTTTGATGCATGCGAACAACACTGAGCCTTGATAGCGACGTAGCTGCACTCTTGAAGCGGGCGCAGAAGGTCCGCAAAGCCAGTCTTAAAACAGTGGTCAACGATGCAATGCGCCAGGGGCTGAAGGACCTCTTGGAGCCGCCTGCACGACCCAAGAGACCTTTCAGAACTAAAGACGTCTCACTAGGACGGTGTCTGGTCGGGAGCTTGGACGATGTGGCAGAGGTATTGGCTACCGCGGAAGACGAAGCCTTCCGATGATTCTAGTTGATGCGAACCTCCTCGTCTATGCCCATGTGACCTCCCTGCCCCAGCATCAGACTGCACGGGTTTGGCTTGATGAACGGTTGAATGGCTCTCCTCCGGTAGGATTGCCTTGGCCGACGTTTCTCAGCTTTGTCCGCCTTGTGTCGAACCCACGGATCTTTGAGCAGCCGCAATCAATCGCCGATGCCTGGAATCAGGTTGGAGAGTGGCTTGCCTGCCCTGTCGTGTGGATTCCACAACCCACGGATCGCCATCGTGACATCTTGGGTTCCTTACTCGGGGCTATTGGGCGCTCAAACTTGGTGCCTGATGCACATCTGGCAGCGTTGGCCATCGCGCATGGGCTGACCCTCTGCTCAACAGACCGTGACTTCGCTCGCTTCCCCAATCTCCGCTGGGATGATCCCCTTCAGCAACGAAAACACAACTGAGAAGCCGACAGTTGCAAAGGTACCAGGAGTCGTTTATTCACTCAGCTAAAATCCGATTCCCCCATTTGACCCTGCAGAGGACCAGAAAATATGACACTCGGGGTCACGTCTTGTTCGGTGCATGCACCGGGTCAGTCTCATGACTTGCGTACTCAGCCCATCGTCTCCTGGTTCAAACGCGTGGCATTCAATACTGAAGAGAGGCGAATACTATCGACCGGCTCCATCCAGACTGCGGATCAGCACGGCGCGCCCGTGGCGATCGAGCCAGGATTGAATGCGGTCGCCGACATGGGCTGGGCGGTCAATCCGCGTGTTTTCATCATGGGGGATACGGATGTCCTGTCCCTTGGCATCGCGGATGAGGTAAGCGCCTCCTTCCAAAGCCTGCACTTGGCCGACCACTGATACAGAGGACGGCTCTCCGGCACACAGCGCTACACGTTGTTGTTCGCCCAACGTCCCGGACACGATCCCCATCCCGAGATATTCCTGCGACGAACCTCCATTCGGGACGGATCGAGCACAGCCGGTCACCAAGACCAGCATGAAAGACAGCAGCACCAGATATCGGCTAATTGAGAGCATAGGCGTCATCATGCAAACCTCCAAACAGAAGAGTGATAAGAGCTGACGAGAGAAAGCTGTGATGCGTATTCTTCTGTCACTATTTCATAGAGCGGCGCATCGCTCAAGAAAGTGAGGAAAATCCAACCGAAGGGTCGAAAGGGACTGAGTTCCGTCAAGTATAGGTCAAGAGGATGCGGGCCGTTCCCCGTGACGCTGATTTTCGAGAACAGCGAAAAGCCTTGTACGCTTTGTATAGCAGAAGCCTTTGATTTCTTCGTTCGTCCCCGGCTCCTCCTACTCAAAGCCGTAGACCGGATAGGCCGAGAACACCCCATTATTATTATGGGGAATGATTGGTATGCCGTAATTCCCTTCTGGGTTAGATGAGATGCATACGAAACAGCCTTACAAATCCAACACGTCTACATACTGTCCAATGTTATATAAACTATACTTGACATACATTGGACATCATGGTACCTATACTGATATGGATAATCTATGGCGATGAGCATTGCCCCTCCATGAGCATAACTGACAGGGGAACTATGAAAGGAGAAGCCGATGAGGGATGACCACCTAAGAGAAGTCGAGGAGGAAGTCTATCCCCAGGAACGATCTGAGGATGCGGATATTTATAACGACAATCCCTCCTCCGGAGCCTTGCTGAATCATATCGCTGCCGGTACCGAACCGGACTCGTCCCTCGTCACTTCCAAGAGCGATCATGCAAGGCCCCACCTCTCCCCAAATGGCTTCGCACTTGAATCTCTCTACTTTCGCTCTTTTCAGGGTACGCCGCTGTTGACCAGGGACGAAGAGGTCGCGCTTGCGAGATCGATTGATGAGGGAGC
>CAYTAS010000229.1:0-2235 GCA_964435885.1 uncultured Nitrospira sp.
GACGGAACCCCAGCGCGAAGCGGTGTCGTTCCGGATCAATCACGCCGTGAGTCAGCTCGGCAACGGCTGGATGGTGCATGTGGACGCGGTGCGGCGGCGGGCAGCCGGCTATGCCGCGCCAGGCCTCTCTCACTTCCCCGATGCGCTGACGGCCGCGCTGGATGAAGAACGGCGGCGACTCTTTGAAGGATTGGGGGCCATGTACGACGGGTATTTTGTCGTGACGCTGACCTATCTGCCACCATTAATCGCGCAACGGAAATTCGTGGAGCTGATGTTCGACGATGATCAGGCGGAAGCCAGCGCCCACGACCGCACCACAGGACTGGTGGAGCAATTTACACGGGACTGCGCAGCCTTTGAATCGCGCCTGTCGTCGGTCTTTCGGTTGCAACGCCTCCGCGGACAATCCCTCGTCCTCGAAGACGGATCGACCGTCACCCATGACGAATTCCTGCGGTGGGTGCAACGCTGCGTGACCGGCATTAATCAGCCGGTCCGCTTACCCGCCCATCCGATGTATCTCGATGCCGTGATCGGCGGACAAGAATTGTGGACGGGCGTCATTCCGAAAATTGGTCGTCAGTACATGCAGGTGGTGGCAATCGAAGGCTTTCCCTTAGACAGCACCCCGGGCATCCTCACGGCGCTCGGGGAGTTGCCCATCGAATACCGCTGGTCGTCCCGCTTCATCTTCATGGAATCTCATGAAGCCGTGCGGGAGCTGACGCGCTATCGGCGGAAATGGAAACAGAAAGTCCGAGGATTTCTCGACCAAATCACGAACTCACAGACCGGTCCATTAGACCAGGATGCGATGACGATGGTCGCCGATGCGGAGGCCGCCATCGGGGAAGTGAACAGTGGGGTGATCGGGATGGGCTACTACACGAGTGTCGTGGTCCTCATGGATGAGGATCGATCGGAAGTGGAACGGTCGGCGCGTCACATCGAAAAGGTGATGCATCAGCTGGGCTTTGCCGCACGGATCGAAACGCTCAATACGATGGACGCCTTCTTGGGCAGTCTGCCGGGCCATGGTGTCGAAAACGTCCGGCGTCCGCCGTTGAACACGATGAACCTGGCGGATCTCCTCCCGACCAGTACGATCTGGACCGGCAGTACCGCCGCGCCCTGTCCCCTGTATCCGATGAATGCGCCTCCGTTGATGCAGTGCGTCACCCATGGCGCCACCCCGTTCCGTTTGAATCTCCATGTGCGCGATGTCGGCCATACGTTGATGCTGGGCCCGACCGGCTCAGGCAAATCGACGCATCTCGGGATGCTCGCCGCACAACTGCGTCGCTATGAAGGCATGTCGGTCTATGTCTTCGATAAGGGCCAGTCGATGTATCCCTTGGCCGCGGCCATACGGGCCTCCACGAAGGGCACCAGCGGACTGCACTTCACCGTGGCGGGAGATTCAAACGACTTAGCCTTTTGCCCACTCCAGTTTTTGGACACCAAAGGGGATCGGGCCTGGGCGTTGGAGTGGATCGAAACCATGCTGGCCTTAAACGGCATGAAGACCACGCCGCTCCAGCGGAACGCCATTGCGGAAACGGTCATGGCGCTGCACGCCAATGCGTTGAGTCATGACCATACCCAGGAACAGGACCGACCACCGGCCTCGCTCTCCGATTTCGTGAACATGGTGCAGGATGAAGCGATCCGCGAAGCCCTCAAGCAATACACCGTGAGCGGGGCCTTGGGGCATCTGCTGGATGCCGAACGGGACGGCCTCGCGCTCGCGGATTTCACCGTGTTTGAAATCGAGGAGTTGATGGGGCTCGGTGATAAATACGCCCTCCCGACCATTCTCTATCTCTTTCGCCGGATCGAACGGAGCTTGCGGGGGCAGCCCAGCGCCATCATCGTGGATGAAGCCTGGTTGATGCTCGGGCATCCGGTGATCCGAGACAAGATCCGGGAATGGTTGAAAGTCTTGCGCAAGGCCAATTGCCTCGTGCTGTTGGCGACGCAGAGTTTAACAGACGCGGCGAACTCCGGCATCTTAGATGTGATCGTGGAATCCACGGCAACCAAGATCTTTTTGCCCAACGTCTTCGCTCGCGATGAGGACACGTCGGCGCTGTATCGCCGGATGGGGTTGAACTCGCGGCAAATTGAGCTGCTGGCGTCGGCGATTCCGAAGCGCCAATATTACTACAGTTCTGAATATGGCCATCGGCTCTACGATCTCGCCTTAGGACCCTTGGCCCTCGCCTTTGTCGG
>CAYTAS010000230.1:0-2197 GCA_964435885.1 uncultured Nitrospira sp.
TCACCGACCACTGGCTGTGGACCCGATGACGGGTTTTCGGCGTGACGCAGTAGAATTGGTAGCCCTTTTCCCACAGAGGGTTCGCGTGGCTCTTGATTTCTGACCAGGTCAGCTTGATATTCCGAATCATTTTATCGTCGTGGTGTTGGGCCCCAATCGGTACGCCATAGTCGTCCGGACGAACATACGGGTTCGTCGTGAAGATGGCGTTCGGCAAGTATGGCGTGGCCTCCGGACCTTCACGGTGCACGATAAAGTTTTCGCCGTACTCGATGGCTTCCGGTTCAATACGATAGCTTTCGATGCGCCCCGATCGGGTCCACATGGGCTTCGACTCGTTGGTCTCCTCCCAGAGTGGATGCCGCGGATAAGTCCGAACCATGACCATCCAGCCCTTTTCTGACTTCAAGAGCACGTCGGCGCTATACCCGTAAAAGGTGCTGGATGCGTCAAGGAGGCGTTGCGCGTACACATCCACTCGATTCTGATAGACAAAATGGAAGACGTCTCGCATTCGTTTCTCGCCCGTGATCTCAGCGAGTTTTGCTGCCACCCCCGCAAACGTATCCGCATCGTTCCGTGTGTCGTACAGCGGCCTGATCCCACCCTTCCAGATCTGCACCCAAGGATTCGACACAGTGGCCGTCATTTCAGGATAGGTGAACTCCATCCAGGAGTTCACGGCAAAGGCGATATCGGCATGGTTGACGTCGGACGTCATCTCGATGTCCTGCGTGACGAGACATTCGATATTCGGGTCGACGTTGCGCACCATATCGTAGTGATGCTTGGCGTTATTCAACAGGTTGACGTTGACGACCCAGCGCAGCTTACTGGGGGTCGGCATATGGGTCTTCCCGGTAAACACCTTGCGGCCATACTTCGGGGTATTGACGATCAACGCCGTATCGCCATGGTTCCAGTACGCGGGCTCTTCCCCGTAGTAGTAGTTCCGGTATTTGATCTCTTTTCCATGAGCGTTGGGGTCCAGATTGATCTGCCAAGGATCCTCCGAGAGATGCACCCCACCGCCGACTCCCGACCAAGGCGTGGCATTCCAAATCCCCACTTTGTAATTGCCGGACCAGGTATGGCAGCCTGTGCCGAACTTACCGATATTGCCGGTCAAGGTGAGGACGAGGGCCGCGGCTCGTCCCGCTTCCGTCATGTGGAAATAATGACAGACCCCTTCGCCGTTGTGAATGGCAGACGGCTTGATCGTGCCCGAGTCGCGCGCCCAACGGACGAGCAAGTCTTTAGGGGAGCGCGTGATCTGATGTACCGTGTCCAGATCGTAGTCTTGCAGATGGATCAGATACATCTGGTAGATCGGCATGGCGTCGACTTGTCTTCCATTCAGCAATGTGACGCGATAGCTGCCGGTCAAGGCTGGATCAATCCCGCTTTGTTCGAAGTGCCAGCCGACCTGCTCGCGATGGAGCGCTACCGCCTCTTTCTTCGCCAGGTCCCACACCATGAGGCCCCCTAGCCGCTCGATTTGATTCGGTTTCAGCCCTTGGATCCGGCCTGAGTAGCTGTGCGAAAAGTCCGGGAATTTGTAGTTTGGAATGACATCACGGGGGTCCAAATACTGCAGAGTGTCCGTTCTGACTAGCAGAGGCATATCCGTGAAGTCTTTGATATAGTTGATGTCCTGCATGTTCTCATCGAGAATGATCTTGCAGGCACCCAGGAACAGCGATGTGTCCGATTGCGGCCGAAGGGGAATCCAGTAGTCGGCTCGAGAGGCCGTTGGATTGTATTCAGGAGTGATCACCACGAGACGGGCACCACGTTCGATCGATTCGAGCTTCCAGTGCGCTTCCGGCATCTTGTTCTCGACGAAATTCTTTCCCCAGCTCGTGTTCAGCTTCGTGAAACGCATATCGCTCAAATCAACGTCGCAATTTTGCGTACCATTCCAAAATGGCTGCGAGGGATCTTGGTCCCCATGCCAGGTGTAATTATTCCAATAGCGGCCGCCTTGCGCCTGATCCGGACCAACCTTCCGTATCCAACTATCCAGCAGCGGAAGGACGCTGTTGTTGAAACGGGTGTTGGAGTGTTTGCCGATGAATCCGAGAATGGGCATGCCTGCCCGGTGCTTGAAGCAGCGCACTCCCGCACCCTTCATCATTTCAGTCATCTCAGGCGCATAGCCTTGCTCGCGGAGACGCCGCGCTCCGGCTTCGCCGCT
>CAYTAS010000231.1:0-2195 GCA_964435885.1 uncultured Nitrospira sp.
TCAAACAGAAGGGAATTGGTGCGGAGATCTATTATCCGGTTCCGTTTCATTTGCAGGAATGTTTTCGCTATTTGGGGCATCAGGAAGGTGATTTCCCAGAATCGGAACGCGCGGCTAACGAGACCGTCGCGATTCCGATCTATCCGGAACTGACTGCAACCCAGCAAGCCGAGGTCCTTGAGGCGTTCGCCACGTTCTACGGATAGTCGCATGGGGGCGTGACGTCCTTTTTGAAAAGGGAGGTTGACTAAGAAATTGACCGATGATAGGTATTAGGATAATACTACCTATTACAATAAAGACATTTGGACCTAGTGAAGTATTTTGTAGTGCTGCAGGGTCATCACTTGCCAAGGTGTCGCCGTATTCCTACCGTGGCCTTTGTCTACACCGTCCTGATTTGTCACACCTGTTGGTAAGGGCCGTGTCATGACCTCAGATAGTCCTCTCCTGAAACGCGATGTATTTATTTTGGGCTCTCTCTTTCTGTTCGAAGCCTCAATCGTCGTTATCTTGCAGGCCCTGCATGTCAAAGGAGAGACGCCCTTCGATGAATTCCTACTCCGCTCGTCGGGGATGGTACTTCTCGGCGCTGTCGGTGTGTTCCTCATGAGCGGCGTCGTCCTTATTCGCAGGACTCTGGAACAGAGACGATCGCCTTCACGCAGTTTCCGCTTGATCCTGGCGATGAACGTCATCACCGTGGTGCTGGCGGTGGTGACTGCGGAGATCGCAGTGAGGACAATGGTTCGCAACTACTATGGGTATGAAGCCATTGGGACTCTGGTGTTGAAGCCGAAGGACTGGGATGCCATTACACGACACTATCAGAAACTTATCCGAAAACAGCGTGGCGATCTCTCGTATCATGTCTATGACCCGCTCTTGGGGTGGACGTTAGGCGTAAGCAGATTGAGTGCCGATGGGCTCTATTGGTCCAGCCCAGAGGGAATACGCGCTCCGGATGGGAGCACGTCGTTTGCCGGGAGTCCCGATGGGGAGGATATTGCTTTAGTAGGGGATTCTTTTGCCTTCGGAGAAGAGGTAAAGTACGAAGAGTCATATGGGTATGTCTTGGAGCACATGTTGGGGTCTTCGTTTCGCGTCTTGAATTTTGGAGTGCCGGGATATGGCCTGGCCCAAATGTTTCTGCGATATGAAAGAGATGTGCGTCCATGGAAGCCGAAAGTCTCCATCTTCAGCTTCATCTCCGGTGATCTGAGGCGTACCTTGTGGGTCTACCCCTTTCTTGGCAACTTTCGGTGGGGCAACCCCTATTCAAACCCTCGTTTCATCTTGACGGATGGAAAACTCACGACCATCAATACGCCTCTCTTGAATTCTGATGCCATCTTCTCACACAAATCCATTTCTGAACTTCCCTTTCTCGAGTACCAGAAAGAATACCATCCGAGTGAATGGGAGCGACGCTTCTATCATGCTTCCTACCTCGTTCGGTTGTTGCTGTCTTGGTATTCTTCGTGGCCAGATGATCGGGATGAGGTTTCTGAGGAGGCACTTCAGTCGATCAATGTTGCGCTCGTGAAAGCGTTTGTTACATCAGCGACGGAAGTCGGATCGATCCCTCTCGTGGTCTATCTCCCCGTTGAGGGCGAGCTGAACAGCCCGGCCGGTCTACCCGCTGCCAAGCGAGTGCTGGAAGAGGCAGGTGTCGACTATGTTGATCCGACCTCGTGCCTGCTGGACGTCGACCCCGCTGATCGATTCACGCGGCGCAACGGCCATTATGCTGCGAAAGGGAACGCGGCAATCGCCAAATGTCTGCTTCCTGTCGTTCAGCAAGCCATCAAAGAATCTCACGTCTTCGCTGCTGGTGCCAAGAACGAAAATAACTGAAAGGAGCAACGGTATGAGTGAGTTTTTCATGGAGCTGTGGGGATTCATGAAGGAGCGGAAGAAATTTTGGCTGTTGCCGATTTTCGTGGTGCTGCTCATGTTGGGTTCCTTGATCGTGCTGACGCAAGGTTCGGCGGTGGCTCCGTTTATCTATACGATGTTTTAGGGGCAGAGGTTTACCAAGGAGAGGCGAGAGGGAATCGTGGGTCATATTCTTGGGATTTCAGCATTCTATCATGACAGCGCGGCCTGTCTTGTTCGTGACGGGGAGATCGTGGCCGCCGCGCAGGAGGAGCGGTTTACCAGAAAGAAACATGATCCTGGGTTCCCTTCCCATG
>CAYTAS010000232.1:0-2121 GCA_964435885.1 uncultured Nitrospira sp.
GCAACACCGTAGCCCTTCAGGGCCTGCAGTGTTGCACTTGGA
Source organism: uncultured Nitrospira sp. (assembly GCA_964435885.1). Taxonomy (GTDB): domain Bacteria; phylum Nitrospirota; class Nitrospiria; order Nitrospirales; family Nitrospiraceae; genus Nitrospira_D. The sequence goes on from CAYTAS010000232.1 coordinate 43, forward strand.
GTTAGAACTCAAGGAGGGAAAGTCGCGCTGATGTGTGAGGAATGTTACCGTGCCTTGGCTGCGGCCAAGATGGAGCGGGCTGCGGTGATGCCGGAGCGCGCGGCCCCTTCCATAAACCCCTGCCATTCGTAGAACGAATTAATGTGCTCACCCGCAAAAAAGAGGTTGCCTGCTGGAACACCTTCCAGTCCGGCTATCGCTGTAAATTGGCCGGGACGATAGCAGGTGTAACTGCCTTTGGCCAGCGGGTTGGACGGCCAATGTTCAAGGTGTGCGAGATACCGACCTTGAATCAAAGCGGCAGCTTCCATTGCGCCTGGGTACACGTGATTGAGATCCTGTAGGAATCGCTGAACTTCAATCTGGAGGTCAGTCGGGTTCAATCGAGCGCCACGTTGTCCGCTTGAATAGTCGAGCAGGATCGCTCGCGTATCTGAGCCTCGTGTCGGGTTGGATTCCCAGGTCGTTTGAAGGTTGGACAGATCGGAATAAGATGTCCCGTTGCTGCTCAGCGTGCGCCATGGACGGTTTGAAAAGCCGATGTTCGTTTTGGCGTTGGTGCCGTACCCCAACGTGAGAATCGCCTGGCGTTGGGCCGGTGGCAGTATGAGGCCGGCATCGAGTTCAACGAAACGCAAGGTCGAAAAGGGAATTGCCAGCACGGCCACATCATGGGTCACGATGGTCGTGCGAGGGCCCTCCTGGAAGGTTAACTCAATTCGTCCGTCACTCACGCGCCGCACGCGGAGGACCGTGCGGTCATAGGTGATTTGCCCAGGAAGTTCGCGAGTCAAACCTTCGATGATACGATCATTACCGTCAACGAGATGATAGCGTTCGTCACTGAAGACACCGAACGGGGTGAAGGTCGAGCGCCGCATCATCCGTCGTATGGTCAGTGGGGATTACTTCCCGTGAGAGACGACGCAGGTCGGTCCGGATTACTGAGACGAAGTCGCGAAACTCCGTGACCACCGCGGCTTCCGTATATCGTTGTCCGGAGAAATAGTAGAAGACTTCCCCGGGCTCCTTGGTGCCATCTCCGACCGCGAGACCGAATCGCCTGGCATACCCGAGCATGGTCTTGTGAAGCCTGTCGATCAGCTCGCCTCCTCGTTCTGCCACTTGTCCGGGGAACAAGCCACCTAGCGACCAACAGCGGCCACCTGAGCGAGTCCCTGCGTCATAGATCGAGGCTCGAATGCCACGTGTCTTGAGCGTATCGGCGCAGGCGAGCCCGGCCAGTCCTGCTCCAACGATGCCGACGGAGAGAGGGGGAGACATTGGTTTAGCAGCGACGGAGTGACGGGGAACCATGGCCCCGAGCGCAAGCGTGGTGCCTATCGCTCCTGCCTCGACCAGGAAGCGGCGTCGAGAAATCAGCCGAGAGAAGCGAGTCGATGAATGTTCCTCCAACGATCCGAGCGCATCCTGTGCCGAGCAGTGCCGACGTTCAGCCAGCAAAGCGGCGGTCATCAGTCGTGCGAAAGAGGGAAATGCGGCGCTGCGGGCCATCAAATAAGATCCCGGTTGATCAGAGGGGGAGGTCGTGTGCCGACTGAAACAGAAGGTCGATGAACAGTGGCCCCTGTGATTACGTCGAACGCATCTCCCATTGATTGCCCATGAGACCCACCCGATTGCGCTGGCGTCTTGGATCGTCGTGAGGCAGCCCGTCGATGCTCATGCGGATATCGGCGTTGACGTGGCCCACCAGATAGTAACTGTGTTCAACCAGACCCTTGACGATGGGTGCGCAGTCCACCTGATGGACCTTGCTATGCACGTGTGTCGGTCGAGCCGGGCCGTTTGATCCCAGTCGATCCGGATTGCCCTTTGTGAAATCGGAAATGACGAGGGCCGAATCGCCACGATTATGATAGACGCTGACGCTCCTGGCCAATTCGTGCACTCGGCCTAAGGGTTGCCCCTCTTCCAGCGCCGTATCGTCCACGTCGGCTGCGCAGAGAAAGATATGTTCGAAGATGCGCGGCAACGCATTGCCCGGCGTGAAGGCGTCGCACCGTTCGATCGCGTGCTCCAGCAGATAGTTCCCCATGGAGTGACAGAGGATATGAA
>CAYTAS010000233.1:0-1986 GCA_964435885.1 uncultured Nitrospira sp.
GCTCATAAGATCAGAAGTATAGCGGGGCGATCAGCGGAAATACAAGCAACGGTGAGAGGCTACTTGGCTTTGTCGCCTGAAACCCAATAGCCCGGTTTTCGTTTCAGGTGCATCACTGCCGCAACAAGATAATTTGCCCTTTCACTGCGTGGATCAGGCCATATGGAAAACGCTGGAGGAGATAGCGCCGAAACCAGCCTTTCAAGATACGCCAAGTACGAGGGTGTTGTTGACTTTCATCGAAGGCCGATTCAACAGCATCAAGGAATTCTTGTCCAAGCCCCTTGTGACAATCCTCATAGAATTCTGCTGCCTGGCGGATTTCTAGGCTGGCTTCAGGATCGAGAAGAATTTTCAACTGAGAAGATCCCGACGGATCTGACGGATCTGATTGAGAGCTCTGCGAGCCGCGAGAGGATTTGTTTTCTTTTGCTTCCAAGCTGAAAAACGTTTCTCGGCCTCATCAATCCATGCTTGATCCACCGCCGTGAGTTGCTCTTTTGTGACTTGGATAAGTAAGCCTTCTGCCAACCGCTCCCGTTCCATAACCGGGAGCTTCCGTGCCTGTTTTTCAATTGCTGCGGCACGTGCTGTCATTAGACCTCCAGCTTAGTCAAAAGAACAAATACTGTACGAGTTTCGCAGGCCCAGGAGCAAGTCGATGCCGAAGAAAAGTCAACTGAATGCCCCTTACCATTATTACCTAATCGATCTCTCCATCGGTATTTACAGACCGTAATACTTCGAAATCGCTTGACTCAGCAGGTTACCTGCTGCCGCAATGCCGACATCCCACGTTCCCTCTGCAGCCTTCTTTATCATGCGCGCGATCCACGCGGAGACTCTTGACCCGAATGACCCATCCGGCTTGGCTAGTGGTTCTTCGGCCAGTACTTCTTTGAGTTCAGCGATATCGCTCTTCCCGACCCCCTGCTCAGCAAGCACCTTTTCTAAAGCGCCAAAGTCATTGGCTGTGATGTTGAAGACGACGCTGGAGTCCGTCACGGGACCGACTAAGTTAGCTGAGCCTCCATAGATCGTGGTGTTAAAAATCTGCGTCATTTTATCAGCTTCAAGTTTGCGTCCGACAGATGTATTCGGCTCGCCCGCACTCGGATCTTCCTTCCATACTGCAAGAGTGAAGTCAAGAATGCGATTTCTTACCGCGTTCACAACCTCAATGAGTTGGTTTGTTCCAAATTCCGCCCAAGCTTCAACACAATTTTGGTCCCGATAGACCTTCCTACCCAGCACAAACGCTAGATCGCCAGTCGATACCTGCAACGTCCCATCCGTCGCATTTGCAAGCATGGTCTCAATGCCAGCAATACTTTGACGGCACTCATATCTTTGATAGCGCTTCCTCACCCTTTCGGGAATGGACACCAGAGGAATTTTTGCATTGCGTATTCCCGAGCCAAATCGCCCGGCAAAATGTCCACGCACTTCAAGTGACCAAATCCGGTACTCCGGTACTGGCACGCCATCAGGGTAGCCATTCGATTCCCTAAGAACCCAATCTTCTAGCTGCTGACTGCCAAGACGAGCGGCTAGGAGCTTGCACTTACGCAAGAGAGTCGCAAGATCGCTGCTCGCATCCACCGCTGCGTTCTGAATATCCTGAAGCAGTGTCATTGTCGCCCCTCGTTAACTATGAGTACACTGACGGCATAGTATGTTACGTATTAGGTCCCGCACATTCTCCGCCCACTCGGTAATTCCGTCAAGCCTTGCCCAGTACGAATGATCTCTCCTCCCGTTTGACTCATTTCCTCTCGTTTGTTACTCTCCGCGCGGGCTGATGAGTCCTCAGGAAAACAGACTATATGGACATCGCAGACTATCTCGAACGGAAGCGGATCGATGTGGATCAATTTCTCGATCTCATCGCTCCGTCGTCGGCTGTACCGCCGACGACGCTCCACGAAAGCCTGCGCTATAGCCTGATGGCGGGTGGAAAGCGTGTTCGCCCGATTCTGACGATCG
>CAYTAS010000234.1:0-1964 GCA_964435885.1 uncultured Nitrospira sp.
CGGCATCATTGACGCCGAATGCCAGCGAGACGGTGTGGCCTGGCTCTAGGAGGCCGAGGTTGATCAGTGAGTTGCTGCTGTCGCTGGATATGAATGCACGGAAGGAAGTAAAGCCGCCCCCGGCGGTCTCTGAATTCCCCACAAACCTGCCGCCTGCATGAGTGTGACCGGCATCCCGCCGGCGTGATCTGGGGGCCTAGGAAATCAGGGTAAACAAAAAGCGGCCTTTCTGCCATGATTTGGGTGTTCTAAATCCTCATCACCAAGGGCAGGAGGCCGCTAAAATGAGCGTCGGAAATTTAACGGATCTTGGCAAGGGCGCTTCGGACGGTTCTTGGAAGGTTTCTCACCCGATCCGACTTGCGGAACGACTGAAGGAGCTGAGCACTCGATTGCGAGATTTGGCGGTCACAGGAGCAAGCCGTGGTGATTCGTTCGATCAGGTCGAGCGGAGCGTGTGGGATGCCGTTCGGCAGCTTGGTTTCGAGGCGATGGAACTCTTTGTCGCGCTGCAGGGTGACGGCGACCTGGGGGAACAGGTGACGACGGACGAACAGACGCTGACGCGGAGCGAGCAGCGCGTCACGACCACCGTCCGCTCGATCTTCGGCGAACATCGATTTGCCGAGTATACGTACAGTCGCGGCGCCAAGAAGAAAATTGAATTACGATCGCTCAGTGCGCGTCTGCAATTGCCCGAACACCGCTGGTCGTATCAGCTCCAGGAGTTCTCGCAGATGTTTTGTATTGGGGAATCGTTTTCGACGGCGGCAACGAATCTGGAAACGGTTTTTGGCCAACCGTTCTCGATCGATACCCTCGAACAGGTCAATCGCCGGATGGGAATCGATGCAGGGGAATACCTCACGCAGTTGCCCAAGCCGCGCAAGCAAGATGAGGGCGAGTTGCTGGTGGCTACGGCCGATGGGAAAGGCGTTCCGCTGGTGAAAGAGGACACGCCGATGGTAGCGGCTTTTGAAACCAGGAAGAAGCGTCCAGGCAATCGCCGGATGGCGACCGTCGCGGGTGCCTACACGGTCGATCGCTATCCTCGGACGCCCGAATCGATTGTCAGGGGGCTCTTTCGTGACGCATGGGATCGGGATGATGACGACGCGCCAAAGCGTCCCAAGCCTCGGCACAAGCAACTCTCGGCACACTTCCCCACCCTCTTTCACGATGACGACGAAGAACTCACGATCAGCGGAATCCACGAAGGGATGACTTGGCTGGCCGGACAGGTGGCACAGCGTCGACAACCGGGGCAGACACTGCTGGTGATGCTGGACGGACAGATCAGCCTCTGGGATGTGGCGGAGGTGCATTTTGGCGACGACCCCGACGTGGTTTGGATCCTCGATATCATTCACGTGGCCGGATACGTATGGGAAGCGAGCAGTCTATTGACGTCAACGCAGGCAGACCGTGAGGCGTTCACGCGTGACCGATTACTGCGCATCCTGCAAGGGGACGTTTGCGGTGTCATTCGCGGCCTTCGCCGCATGGGATCACTCGCGCAGCTCAAGGGCGAAAAACTGGCGGACTTGCAGAGGATCTGCAGCTACTTCGAGAGACACCAATCGCGGATGAAATATGACGAATACTTGGCGGCGGGATATCCGATCGCCACCGGGGTGATCGAAGGTGCGTGCGGTCACCTCGTCAAAGATCGGATGGAACGGAGCGGGATGCGATGGACGCTCGAAGGAGCACGCGCCATGCTTGATGTCCGAGCCGTCTTTCAATCGGACTATTGGAGCCAATTCTGCCAGCATCGTATCGCCAAGCAAACCAGCAGGATTCACCCCCACCGGAAAATCGTCGATGACTATCAACCCCTGCAACTCGCTTGCTGACCGGCGGGATGCCGGTCACACTCATGTTGAACGACCGATTCGTGACGTTCAATTGATCAATAATCGGCTCAAATTCACTAAATGTGATTGTAAAGCCGTCCAACGTAA
>CAYTAS010000235.1:0-1921 GCA_964435885.1 uncultured Nitrospira sp.
GCTTCCAGCAAGGCTAGCCGGAGCAGGCCGCTTCTTCAACCGCCGTTTATAGGATTAAGAATCAGCGGATAGAACATGCACTATTTGACGACCTGCTCAGTAACTTGTCTACTTTGAACTGCGCCGCAGTGGAACGTGGTGAATACGGTCTTACGAGCGGTACAGGAATTCTTTTGGATTGATCGTAACTTGTGAACGCATCTCGGTTTCAACTGCGGAATCCAGGCTCAATCACGCCGTTGCCGAATAGCCGGGCGGCGGCTTAGGCCTGCCGATTGCCTCTAAAGCTCGGCCATCGTCGGCATCGGGCTTCTGTCGATGGCTGTTCCTACTGGGAACTGTCTCTTTCCTACATCAATGGCATTTCCTTGTGACCGGCATGCGTCCGACTCTATGGCATCGACCGTTCATTGAGTGGTTCGGACTGTTCATTAAAAAGTTGTCGCCTGTGGGACTTCGCGGCTTTTATACAGCGCACCGCGCATGTGTACAGGGTGGTGAGATAGACAGGAGAGGCATCCGGCGCTTTCAAGTCTCTTGCGGGAGTGTCGGTCGCCCGGAGCCTCCCCAAGGTTTCCGTCACGAATGAGCGGGAAGGACGTTACTTTGAAGAGGTAGCAATGGTAAGAGCGTTAGTGCTGGATAAAAAGGGAGCCGAGTATAGCCTGCTCATTGCGGGCGTGGTACTCACCAAAATCCAACGAATTGCGTTAGGCAGGTCGAGGGGTAATGACTTCAGCCAATTCCATGAGGAGGGCGGCGGTCTCTTCCCAGCCCAAACAGGCATCGGTAATGGAGACACCATGCTGAAGAGCTACGCCTTCTTTCCAGGCTTGTTTGCCTGGATTCAGGTTGCTTTCGAGCATCAATCCCATGATGGTTTGCCGACCTTCACGGAACTGCCTCAGAACCTCTTGGGCGACGAGTCCTTGGCGAGTATGATCTTTCTTGGAGTTGTCGTGCGAACAGTCGATCATGATAGAGCGGGCGATGCCTTCGTTCGCGACGGCGGCTTCGGCTTTGGCAACGTGTTCCTCTTCGTAGTTGGTCTTGCCGCCACCACCACGCAAGACGATGTGGCGGTCGGGATTCCCCATGGTCCGGATGATCGCTGTTTGGCCGTCGGCATTGATGCCGACAAAGTGGTGGGGAGCACGGGCAGAAATCATGGCATTGACGGCAACTTGAAAACTGCCTTCGGTCCCATTTTTGAACCCGACTGGCATGGAGACACCGCTTGCCATTTCGCGATGCGTTTGGCTTTCTGTCGTACGGGCACCGATCGCCGCCCAACTAATAAGGTCGGCGACGTACTGCGGGCTGATCGGATCCAACAACTCCGTTCCGCAGGGAAGGCCCAATTGATTGATCTTGAGGAGAATCGCTCGAGCCAACTCGACTCCGGTCGCGATGTCGCAGGTCCCGTCCAGATGGGGATCGTTGATCAGGCCTTTCCAGCCGACGGTGGTCCGTGGCTTTTCAAAGTAGGTTCTCATCACGATCAGGAAACGGTCGCGCAGGGCGTCGGCTATGGGCTTCAACTTGACGGCATACTCATAGGCGGCGTCGGGGTCATGGATGGAGCAAGGTCCGACGATCACAAGAAGCCGGTCACGGTCCTGTCCATGGAGGATCCGGCGAACGGCTTCTCTGGTTTCAACGACCAGCGCGGCGGCTTGATCGGTGATAGGCAGTTTGGTCTTGACGGCGCGAGGCGAGGGAAGCGCCTTGATTTCAATAACATGCTGATTGTCGATCGGTCTATTCATGACGATCACGCAACGGATAGTCCCAAGATGATCCGGCCCGGAAAGGGCTGTTAATATAACGAATCATAGCAGAAAAGTCCATACCGGTTGCTGATGGTGTCAACCCACTTTAGAAATGTCCTCTTTCTCCCAAAGTAGAAATGGCCGGGTTT
>CAYTAS010000236.1:0-1917 GCA_964435885.1 uncultured Nitrospira sp.
TCCCACCAAGCCCTGAGCGTCCGACAATCACGACCGGAAGCCGCAACTGTTTCACCAAGTCCATCACATTGGCGTTTCGCGTGATGGGGACATGCACGCCGCCGACTCCTTCAACCACCATGCACTCGTATCGACTGGATAGAAGCTGATAGATTTTTCTGATGGTGTCTGGATTGATGGATTGATCACTCAGTTGTGCAGCGGTCAGAGGGGCCACCGGCAGTCCAAACGAATAGGGACAAATGGCGCCCAGCGGCTCCTCGCTCTCTATGATGGATTGGAGCCGTGCTGCATCTGACCGCGAGTCTTTTCCGGCCAAGGTGCCTGTCTCGATCGGTTTCATGACGCCGACTGAGAGACCACGCTTTTTGAGATGGAGCGCGAGTGCAGCTGCAACTAACGTTTTTCCCACGCCTGTATCGGTTCCAGTGATGAAGACTCCATACTTCATGAGAAAAGTCCGATGGCCTGTACAGTAGGGATGTATCTTTTGCTTAAAGATGTCTGCTGTCGCAGTTCCATACTTGTCCCGATATGTCCTTGAGTTGAGCCAAATGCACGATGGTCCCGACGACTTCTTGAATATTCGGCGGACGGTGCAGGGCATGATCGAGCCAGCCCAGTCCCTCCGGGAAGATGCCTTCGGTCAAGTCGGTCTTTTGCCAGCCCGGTAGCACGAGATTGACTTGAATATTCTGCGGTCCCCATTCTTGCGCAGCTGTCCTGACGAGACCGATCAGTCCGGCCTTTGATGTGGCATACGCGCTCTGGCCGGTTGCGCCATGGAACCCCGTATGAGAACCGATCACAATAATGGAGCCACCGCCGCGAACGATTAATGCCGGCGCGATAGCGCGCAGACAATGAAACGTTCCTGTGAGATTAGTCGTGATGACGTTATCCCAAACCTCTTCCGAATGACGCACAAGCAGATTGCGCTGTCCGATTCCCGCGTTACAGACCACTACCAATGGGCCAGACGCGTTGCCCGAGAATCTGTCCACCATATGACGAACGGATTCACCTTCGCGAATATCCGCAGGATAGAAATCACCGGTTCCACCCGCGTCGAGTACCTGTCGCAATGTCGTGTCTGCCGCCGATTTATTGCGATAATAGTGGACGCCCACGTACCACCCGGCTTTTCCAAAGGCCTCGCAGATGGCCCGACCGATCCCGCCGGAAGCCCCGGTAATGAGTGCTGCCTGACGAGTCGTGGTGTCGAGCCTCTGATCGATTGAGGGAGGGATTGATGATGCTGAAGGTTCCATGCTTGAGAGGATTATGCGGTGAGAAGGAGCCCAAGGCAAGTACGAGTCGGAAGTCAGCGCATCCTTAGTTGGCTTGCCGCTGTCGTGATCCCTATGGTACCGTCGGAACAGGCTTTGGGAGCATGTATCATCGTGGCACATCGATTTGCTGTACCACTGGTTTTTATCGTGGGAGTCTGTTGGCTGTTGGGGCTACACGTCCCGTCCGAAGTACGTGCTGCTGAGGAGCCGGTCACGATTTCAAAGTCCGAGGAGTATTTCCCCGATACTCCTGGAAGCCGGTGGACGTATCGCGGTCAGATCAGCGAAGGACCTCTCCAGACCATTGAGCTGAAATTCTTCACGAACGTGTCGACGGTGTCTGGAACAAAAACCATCAACGGCGCCACCGTGACGGTGTTCCATGACACCAATCCCGGCAATCACGGGCCAGCGGATAGTTTCTATCGACGAGATGCGGCCGGCATTGTCTACTATGGGTCGGAGCCTGGAACGCCGTTGGAGGAACAGATCACTCCCTATCAGATATTCCGGTTTCCCTTAACCGTCCCGTCTTCATTTCAACAGTTTGATCGTAGCGGGCTCAATTTCGGGAGCGACATGGATCGTGACGGAACGGATGAAAAAGTCGATGTCCAAGGTTGGA
>CAYTAS010000237.1:0-1914 GCA_964435885.1 uncultured Nitrospira sp.
CAACACCTCCTGGTCAAAATTGAAGGGGCCTTGCGCCGCATCGAATCAGGGCGATTCGGCCTCTGCTTTCTGTGCGAGACGGAGATTGACCATCGGCGCCTAAACGCGGACCCCACGATTACGCGATGCCGCGAGTGCGTCGAGGGCTTGTACTAGGTAGGGATCATGTTGACTCAATGGGACAGCATTGGCGTTGAGCCTCATCAACGTCCCATGCCAAGAGAAGCGATGTAGTGAGCACACCGATCCTCTGGGTTCTGCTGTTCAGTCTCTTATCCAGCGTGGGCGCGGTCGGCGCGGCGGCGTTGCTCCTACTCGCTCCGGACAGAACTCGGCAATGGTTGCAGCCCTACCTCGTCAGCTTTGCCACCGGAACGCTCCTCACGTCGGCATTGCTCGAACTGCTGCCCCACGCTATTGACCAACTCGGCGTGGTGCCCAGTCTGTCAGTGGTGTTGGGTGGACTCGTGCTCTTCTTCATCCTTGAACGGGTGATGAGGTGGCGCCATTGCCATGTGGTCGGGCACTGCGAGACCCATCAGACTTCCGGCCACCTCATTTTGATTGGTGATACGCTCCACAACTTCGTAGACGGCATCGTGTTGGCCGCGGCATTTCTCTCCTCCATTCCCCTTGGCATGGCAACCGGGCTCGCCATCATCGCTCATGAGGTCCCGCAAGAGGTCGGTGATTTTGCCATCCTGATCGAGGGTGGGTTCTCAAAGAAACGCGCCTTCATCTGGAACATGCTCTCGGGAAGTGCCACGATTCCTGGTGCACTCCTCAGTCTCGTGGCGCTCGACTCGATTGAACCTGCAACCCCCTATGTCCTGGCGCTCTCAGCCGCGGGATTCTTGTATATCGGGCTTGCCGATTTGCTCCCGGGATTGCACGAGCGGCTACGGCCTGGGATCGGTCTCGCACAATTCCTGTTCCTCATGCTTGGCATCGCCACGATTCTGCTTCTCCACGGTGGTCATGGGTAAGGTCCGAAGGAGCATAGCTCCAATGCCGCCTCAATCGCCCCGAGATGGGCCTGGACCTGTGTTGCGAGCGGCGACCGGCCTACCTCCAGAGTTAGGGAACAAGGGATTCCTTGGGCGAACCCGTACCGCGCCATAGGCCACCCGCCGTGAGTCGCAGGTTCGAGAGGCCTCGCGATGACTCCCCCATTGGCTGACTTCCCGTCAATCGTCGCATCACGATTCACGGGCATACTCGTGGGAATCCGCTCGAGAACGCGGTTTCCGATATCTGCTCCAGGCTGGACCGTCTCATACAGGTAATAGCCACGGCTATCCTCATCTGCGTGGAGTTCCAGGCTCAGATCAAACTGTTGTTGCAGCACCGACTGAACGAACCGGACTTCTTGCGGCGGGTGCGACGAGTTGAACTCCCGGTTCAGATCCCGCCCGTCACCATTTTCACGTGTTCCATGCTCATAGCCCCAGGGGTTGAGGCAGGGAAGTAGGGTGATGTGCCACCGATGAAGAAACTTCATATAGGCGTGAGACTCCAGCCATTCACACAACGCTTCCACTCCGGCGCGCTCATCGCCATGAATGCCGGCAGACAGCACCACCCGACGCGGCGCGCCGCGTCCCAGGACGACTTGCATGAACTCATAGGTCTTGCCTGCCGCGGTGAACTTATGAAGACCCACCCTCGCCTCACGATCCATCCTTACAGCCAAACGGACCCGTTCGACCAGGTGGGTATACTCTCGTAGGGCGGCGGAGTTCATGAGAGACGGAGCACCATGAGCATCAGGTTGTTTCAGAGACATGTCGATTCGCGTCGTGTGGCAGGTATCGAGCTTGAAGCAATCGGAACGCATTATTCAAAAGCCGCACCATCGATTGGCTTCCAATAACGGTGGCACACGCCTCATTCAGGATGTCCTTCTGGATCATG
>CAYTAS010000238.1:0-1888 GCA_964435885.1 uncultured Nitrospira sp.
GATGCGTATGAGCAAGCCGTCGCGGCCGGCTCGAATTCTCCGAAGCTCTATAACAACCTCGGCATCGCCTATGTGCAGCGCCGGCGCTATACCGATGCACTCAACACCTTCAAAAAGGGGATGGACGAACCCCGTGCGTATAACAATCTTGGGGTGGCCCTCCTCGGCGCAAACAGTCCGAAGAAAGCCGTCCTCTGCTTCGAGAAGGCGATCGAGCTCAATCCACAGTACTATGAAAAAGCGTCGGAGAATCTTCGGATGGCCCGCCAGGCCGTTCCCAACACGGCTACAGGCACGACTGCGACCGGTATAGTCGAAACCGGCTCCTGCCCATAGTGCGGAACGCGTGAAATGTGAAGCCCGCTTCGCCCGCTGCTCAGCGAGACGAGCGTGAGGCGAAAGGTAGCCGATTAGCTACGCCCCTGCTTTGTGGATTCTACCAGCTGCTGCAATTCTACGATCCTGGCTCGATTGAGGCTGTACATCGGTTGGCTTGCGATACGCCCTGTCGCCGCGAGCCAGCCGCTCATGACCAACTCGTTGATGGCCTCTTCCACGCCCGTTTGATTGACCATCACCCCATGCGCGCGAAGCCACCAGTTTGCAATTCCCTCGGCTGTATCCTTGGCGTCCGGATGGGAATAGAGATAGCCGAGTAACAGCCATACCACTCTTTTGCTGGTTGAAGACTGATCCGGCCTTTCCACAGTGGCCGGTTACACGCATATTTAGTGCCTACCGACGACCTGATCGAACCGCATGGAATCCCAGGCGATCCTCAGCTGAGCCGTCCCCCTCTGCGGCGCTCACGCCTCAGGCAACGAGCCGCCTTCGTCACCTTAGGCCGCAGAAAATATACGGCGATCGAGACCGTGCTTGTGCAGCAACCGCTGGAAGGCGCGCCGCTCTTTTTTCGCAGCGCGCGCCGCCTTCGAAATATTCCCCTGATGTGAGGAGAGCAGCTTGCTCAGATACGCTCGCTCAAATTCGTCGATCATCTTCGCCTTCGTCTCCTGAAACCCGCCTAAGTCGACCACCATCGTTTCCGCCATAATGGTCGAGGGCGATCCCGACGGCTCATGATCAGGTATGTCGAGATCCGAAGCTCCGATCCGCTCGCCTGTCGCCAGCGCCACCGCGCGATGCACTACCCCTTGCAACTCCCTCACATTTCCCGGCCAGGCATAGTTGACCAGCTTCTTGATCGCGTCGGGCGAGAAGTGAACGGCGCGCTGTCCGAACTCCTCGGCAGCGCGCGCGACAAACTGCCTGGCCAATTCCGGAATATCTTCCTGCCGGTCACGCAGCGGAGGAAGCACGACCGACAGCACGTTCAAGCGATAGAACAAGTCTTCCCGAAATTGGCGCGTTTCGACCAAGTACCGCAAATCCGTGTTGGTCGCAGCCACAATCTTGACATCCACCGCTCGGCTCTTGGTGGAGCCCAGCGGTCTGAATTCCTGATCTTGAAGCACGCGCAGGAGCTTGCTCTGGGCCACTATGTTGAGGCTGTTGATTTCGTCGAGGAACAGGGTCCCGCCGTCTGCCTCATGAAACAACCCATGTTTCTCGACGAGCGCGCCGGTGAAGGCGCCTTTGCTGTGACCGAACAGTTCGTTTTCGACCAGATGATCCGGCAACGCCGCGCAATTCACGGGCACGAACGGCTTCCCGCTCCGCTCGCTCGAATAGTGAATCGCCCGCGCAAACAGTTCCTTTCCCGTGCCGGTCTCCCCGGAGATCAACACCGTCGATTTGGACCTGCTGAGAAGCGGAATTTTGCTCTTCACCTGAAGGAAACACCGACTAGTCCCGATCAACGTCTCATCCCAGCTAGACATGCTCAGACATCCTCCCTTGTGTACCAGCGCCTTCGGAAAGCTTCGTT
>CAYTAS010000239.1:0-1837 GCA_964435885.1 uncultured Nitrospira sp.
TAGGAGGAAGATTATGTCAGAAACACAGGCCGAGTGCTCCTGGCCTATGTGAAACTATGGACACTATCCGCATATTCGTAGGCAGACGGTCCGCAGTCCGTTGCAAGGGATGTGGAACCGATACGGGAAGCATGTTATGCGGATCCGTATTAGACCCCGTGATCAATGATCCCGTAGTCACAACTCATTGAAACGAGGGCAGGTATGGCGTATGGTTCGCGAACAGTAGCGGCGTGTGATACAGACTGAAATTGTCAGATCCGGTTCTCATGCGGATCGGCCTGAGCATAGTTATACGGTGACGGAGTGAGGCGCACCTCGACTTGCTACATGTGTGACTCTCCTGAATCATCCCGGGAGCACGCTCCGCCGCTATGCTTCTTCCCAGAGGCCATCGACATTGGCCGTGACCGGCGTCGCAATTTGATAACTATTCCATCCTGCGACAGAGGAGGCCCCGATTGTTTGGACAGAAATTCTGTCTTTATAAGTGTAGTCTTGCGGTTTATACCTACGCGGTCTTGGGCAGTGGTAGGCAACTGATCTGCCCGACGCCCTTATAGCCTGCTCATGAGCCACTCGCCGCGGAAAGGTTGTGCCCGTTCTCGGTTCTTCCGTAGCCGGCCGACCAGGCGTGGTTCACAACCAGCGTCCGCGCCTCTTTGCGGGACAAGTGAGGATCGGACATCAAGGCATAGCGGCTCTGCATCTCCGTTCGAAAGGCGGCCTGCGAGTCGGTCGGAATGCCGGCCAACACAGCCAGCGAGGTCAGATATTCGCCATGGCCCTGCGCAATATCGCCGCTCACACTCTCATAGGCAAATGCCACGAACCGTTCCAATTGCTGACGAGCCCTGGCAGGACCGGTGGGCGCACTGTTGCCGGGTGAGGTGCTGGATGTAATGTCAAATGGGGCTTGAAGCGTATCGGTGGTCGGTCCGCAAGAAACTCCGCCCAGTACAAGCATCGGAATGAAGAGGGCCGCGCTGGTTTTCATACTGTCCTCCGGGGATGATGGACTCCGTTGCAAGAAATAAAGCCATGTCCATAACTCTAGCATGAGTGCTGAGGTGGCATGGACTAGGCAATACCCTGGCTTAGAAGAAGTCGGCAACGGCGGCCTGGTAGTCGGCTGGAATCTCGGCGAGCGCGTTCTGGAACGAACGTGCGACTCGTTTGCTGGGAAAGACGACTTCGTACCCCAATTTTAGAGGCCCATTCTCTTCAACAGTCGCTCGGCCGAGACCGCTTTCCCCTGAGCATACTCCGTCCGCCCGCGGGCGATCTCCTCCAACAGTTTTTTGTCCTTCAACTCGTCATGGGATTCCACCAAGTCCAGCATGTCATCGTAAGGCACAAGAAACGAAACGGGTTTCCCATGCGACAGCACCATGGAGGGCGATTTGGACCGAATCAACTTCGAAAGCTGGGCCTGCTCCTCCCGTACGTTGACCGGCTTGGCGTTTCTGATCAAATTAGTCGAACTCATGGACCCCCCCAGATGTATGGCAGTGGTATAGCAATAACAGCCAGGCCATTCATGCGGAAGCATCACATCTAGAATGGCAAGTTCCTTGAATCGTCGTGTGGATAGAGCGGTGGCCAAGTCGGATACCCGCAAAGGACGTGCATCGGATCGGAAAGTCCACTCTTCGCAGGGTGAGACTGAAGCCGAGCCTTGGGACCTGCGCCCATCAGGCGTGGTGGGAGCGGGCTGCGAGAGAATTCGTCTAGCGCTGCTTGATTCCCAGCGCTTTGATACGTGACGCCAGCGTCGTCGGTTTCATGCCCAACAAGGCGGCGGCACCGTCCGGTCCAAAAATCTTTCCCTTCGTGA
>CAYTAS010000240.1:0-1771 GCA_964435885.1 uncultured Nitrospira sp.
GATCAGCATCGCAGCAACGTGGGAGCGCTTCGCCGAATCAACGCGATCATTAAACAATATCTGGATGTGATGTCACCGTGTCCCGCGATGAGGTCCAGTCCATCTCGGAGGCCGTACAGATCTTATGTCGATAAGAGAGCGCTCCTGCGAGGGAGGAAATCAGTATGATCTCTCACACAGTCAGGGTTGTGAGCCTCGGGCTTATCCTGCTGACGGCGGTCGGCTGCAACGCGATTCATAGCGGTGCGGTTCGCGATCTGCTCAGGATGGAAGGCGCGAAAATCGATGCCGCTCAGACGAACATCGATCTTTTCCAGAAAGAAACTGAAGCGCGAATCAAGTTTTTAGAGCAGGCCCGCAGTGCGCTGCACGAGAGTTTTAAGGCCTTGCAGGCGCAGGAAGCCAAGGTCCTTTCTTCGTACCGCAATGTCGCCAGCAAGAAAGGCGAAGCTGCCTACGCGGCAGCCTATTTAGTCGGGCAAATGTATTTAGGGCACCTCTAATAACTCCGTTTTGCAATCGATTGCCTCATGTTCGGTCAACTGACCCCGTCGAACGCGTATTGTTGACTTTTGTGGGGCCCAGGACATTCTGATCCGGCTTGGCTTTCCTGCCTTTCGGGCTATTTGTTGTCCTTCCTCTCAACCCCTTGCGGCCTCCCGGAGGCACGACACCAACTGCAATCGCACCATCTGCTCGTATCGGGCCATGTTGTACGCCAGATTCAACATCCCAACCCCAGCGGCAATCCGCCTCATCCCGATCCATCGCCTCTTCAACCCGTCCCTCATCGTATTCGTCATAACCCCCCAAATATGCTCCACTATCCCTTCTCGCAAATCTCGCCCTTGACTCCATTCTTGTCTAACAGGTCCTCGATCGGCTCCCCCGTGTACGCACTGTCC
Organism: uncultured Nitrospira sp.; assembly: GCA_964435885.1. Lineage (GTDB taxonomy): Bacteria > Nitrospirota > Nitrospiria > Nitrospirales > Nitrospiraceae > Nitrospira_D. The sequence continues at coordinate 906 of CAYTAS010000240.1, forward strand.
GCATGCACCGTCTCGTCGGTCTTATCCACCAGATCCTTCCTGGCCTGAGAGTCATGCATCGAGGCATCCGTCACCTCGTCATCCTCGATCAGCTTGGTCGTCGTGTCCGCCTTCACGTGATCCTTGTACCCACAGTGGACCTCTTCACCCTTCTTTGCCCACCGGGCCTCCACGTCCTTCTGCTCCAGCCGATTTGCATTCAAGGGGTGCAGGAGCAAGCCGTCGTGTTCTGGTACGTTGCCCACTTGCCCCATATGGCGGCCTTGGGTCCGACGAAGTGGCGGACTCTCGGTCCGATCCTCAGGGTACAGCGGTGGGCGCGGTACGTATAGTAGTAACCAGTCCTCCCTCTACTAAATTTCCGAGGATTTTGTGCGCTCAGGTGGGTGATGTTTGGTTCTCCCATGATCTCGAGTGGACTGGCATGGCTTATGCTTCAGTTTATTCAATGGATTCCATGGATGTTTCGGTTGACAGAAAGTGGTCAGGAGGAGTAATGAGGAAATACTTCATGTACTGAATGGTGGAATGGTATTCTTTTGGTTCAGCAGGAGGAGGTCGAGATGGAAGACCTTAGTCCACCGGACCACAATGGCCCGTCGAGTGATGGGCGGATGGCTCTTCAGTAACACTGGCCAATTCTAAGCGACAGTCGGCCTCCAGTGACGGAACCAAATTAGAACGCGAAGGTATCTGTTTTAGAGTGTCGCACCGAGTATGTGCGCCGGTAGTTAAATATCCTCGCTTTTAATGGGTTCCATTCCAGCCCAATCTTCCTGCGGGCCAAGTTGAGATCAATTCTATAGGCTGTCTAGGCGGTCCGTGTATTGTGTTGGACTGACCGCCGAGACTTCTCCAGAGAGTTG
>CAYTAS010000241.1:0-1715 GCA_964435885.1 uncultured Nitrospira sp.
CAACGCCCATAGCACCTTGATCGGCTCATGGAAAAAGGACGACCCGGCAGGGCGGCCCTCGCGAGACGCCCGCGCGCGAGTCCGATCGTTTTTTCTGACTGAGTGACGCACGAACGCCCATCCATCATTCCGCCGAGTCGCCCTCGGATCGACACACCGGACCAAGCCGCTCAAGCATTCTTGACATTCCCTGGTGAAGAGGCTAAGCACATCCTCCAAGGCATCGCCTGACCAGGCCATCGCACCTCATGTCGCAAGAGAAGGGAGCTCCACATGGCTGAGCGACGACTGTTTTATGCTACGAACCGCAACCATCTCGGCAGAGACCGTTGGCATCCGAACGGTTACGGAAAGAAATTCAGCGATGACGGCATCGAGAATCTTCGTTTCGGTCGCGCGTTGGTGAAAGTCGATGAATCCAAGATCGATAAGTTTATTGAGAAGAACCGCGGATCCATGGGACAGGGCGACGGCGAGGGGTTGATCAAATATTTATCCAAGTGTGCTGAGTCCGCCGACATCGTGGCCTATCGAGAAACAATCAACCGGGCGGTCGCTGAAGACCAACAGACCAACGTCAAGCTGGGCTCTACGGCGGCGTTTTCAGATCTGCAAACCATCATGCGCCAGAGCTCCGATGTGCTGCTGTTCATTCATGGGTACAACGTCTCCTGGACCGATGCCGTCGGCACAGCTCTGGCGCTGCAAGAAATGCTGAGCCGCTGTCCCGATGGAGACCCTGAACAGCAGATACAAGTCGTCCTCTTCACGTGGCCCTCAGACGGCATGGCGCTGCCGTTTGTCTCCTATAAATCAGACCGGTCGGAGGCGGCCGGGTCCGGAAAAGCCGTCGGTCGAGCGATTCTCAAAGTGCGGGACTTTCTCGCAAGCCTGCGCCGATCGGAAGAAGAACTCTGCAAACAGGATCTTCATATTCTCTGTCACTCCATGGGAAACTACCTACTTGAGCACGCGATCGAACGGTGCGATGCTTTCACGCCGGGCAACGCGTTGCCGCGGATTTTTGAACATATTTTTCTCTGCGCGGCCGACGTAGACGATACGGCGCTGGAGGTGGGGCAACCCTTAGGCCAGGTGCACGAATTGGCCAGGGGCGTCAGCGTCTATTATAATCGTGGCGATGCAGCCCTCGTCATTTCGGATTTCACGAAAGGCAATCCGGATCGCCTGGGATCAAACGGCCCGGCCAGGCCGACCCATGTGCATAGCAAGGTCCATCAGGTGGACTGCACGCCCATCGTCAAGGGTCTGGTTGAACACAGTTACTATCTGGTGGGCCACGTCAACGCCGATATCCGCATGAGCATCGACGGGCTGTCTCACGGCGATCCAAGACGCCAGCGCAATCGGATGGGTCTCATGGGCAATCAATGGGAGATGCGCTCGACTTAAGCAAACCCGACACCGTACGCCGATCGCTTGATTGAATCGACACACGACCTGTCTCTCTGCTCGACTGGGATTCTCCTTCATGGCTCGCAGCGCAGCATTTCGCTCTTTCGCACGACTGATGACCGCCGCTTTGCTGGCTGACCGTCGGCACTGTTCACCACAGGATGCGCTCGGATCGCTGAAAGAGTATTCGCCGACAGGTTCCTCCCGATTGATTTCTCGACGCCGCTTCCTGGTCGAAGCAGGGGCGATAGGCACCACGCTTGCGCTCGGGGCCATGGTTCCCCGTCACTCCGTCGCTG